>JAJYOT010000020.1 GCA_021796015.1 bacterium | reverse complement strand
TCGATACCTCCTGCCGTCGAGGATAAAACCATTTTTTTGACTCCGGAAAAACAATCCCAGATTCTCTCTCGATCGGCCAAGGCTCCTTCCAAACCTGCCGTATTAAAGGTTTTAAAAGGTTTGGCCGGAGAACCCGAATATGAACTTAAAGGGCTTTCGACTTATATCGGGAAATCCGAGAGAGTACAAATTCCCATCAAGGGAACGGGCCTTTTCGGATCCGCCCCGGAAGTGGTCGCGTCCGTTCATCGAAAATCGGAGGGATATCAATTAATCGCGGTCGTTCCCGGGTATCCTGTTCTAAATGGCGAAAAGGTCTTCGCTTCGGTTTCGCTCAAAGACGGGGATATTTTAGTTTGCGGCGGGACGACGTTTCAGTTTAATCTGGAAAATTCCGCCGCTTAAAACTTCTTTGAGATTCCCACCGACCAATCCCGTCCGGGAATAATCTGAAGCGTAAACGGGGACTTGAAAAAATGCCGGGCCGCCCAGCCCGAGGCGAAACCCAAGGCCATGCCGCCGATAGTATCGGTGGGATAATGTCCGCGGGCTTCAATGCGCCCGGCGGCATCCGCCACGGGTAAGAGGGCGAGAAGATAGGCCATCGGATGGTCGCTTCCGTATTCATAAATAAAAGGAGAAACCAAAGCCGCGGTATTGGAGACGTCGCTTGAAGGAAAACTTTGGCTTTGGGGCCCCGAGAACCAAGCATTAGCCCCCATATCCTGGGTTGGGCGGGCTCTTTGAAAGGCGTACTTGAGTCCGGTGTTGGAAACGGAGGCAATGACTGCGGAATCTAGACTCTGCCAAAGAGTTTTTCCAAATCGCGTCTGGGCTCCGTCCCAGATCGCGCTTCCGGCCGTCAGAGTGGTCATTGCCATTGGAAAATAAGGCGTGGTGAAAATAGCCCAAGGACCGCTGATATGCGGAGTTTGGGGGGAACAATCAATGAGGTTGGGGCAGGACCATAACGCGCTTGGATGCAAGCACGGAAGCGCTAAAGAAATAAAAAGAAAGTATTTCTTAGTGTCCTGAAGAATTCGGTAAAAAATATTTTTCAACAAAGGAGGTATCGAAATTTCCGGATAAAAAATCTTGGTGAGAAAGAACTTTTTTGTGAAAGTCCCGCGTGGTTTTAATTCCTGCGGTTTCCAGTTCCGATAGCGCCCGAAGACTGCGTTTGACGGCATTTTCCCGGTCGGAGGCAAAAACGATGAGTTTGGCGATTAAGCTATCGTAAAAACTGGGAACGGTGTATCCGGAGTAAAGATGGGTGTCGAGTCTCACTCCGCAACCCCCTGGGAAAATGACTTCAGAAACCTTCCCGGGAGAGGGTGCAAAATTGAAATCGGGGTCTTCCGCGTTGATGCGGTGCTCGATTGAGTGAAAATGAATTTCCGAAGCTCGCGCCTGATCAAAGGCCAATTTTTCGCCCGCGGCCAGACGTATCTGGGTGTTGACCAGATCAAGACCCGTGACCGATTCCGTGACCGGATGTTCCACTTGAAGGCGGGTGTTGACCTCGATAAAATAAAAATTTCCATCCGGTCCCAAAAGAAACTCAACGGTTCCCACGTTAGAATACTTTGCGGCCAAGGCCAGTTTTCTAGCCGCTTCCTGCATTCGAGAGCGAATTTCAGGAGTGACCTTGGGAGAGGGAGATTCTTCAATGAGTTTTTGATGGCGTCTTTGGACAGTGCAATCCCTTTCGGGAAATGCGACGACATTCCCAAAATTATCGGCGGCAATTTGAATCTCCACGTGTCGTGGGCGTTCAATAAATTTTTCGATGTAGACCGAACCGTCTCCAAAAGCGGCTTGGGCCTCGCTTTGAGCGAGTTTGAGTTGGGCTTCCAAGTCTTTTGGATCACGGACGAGTCTCAGTCCTTTTCCGCCTCCGCCCGAAGCGGCTTTAACCATGACTGGAAAACCCACGGCCATGGCTTCTTTCATAAAGTGCTCATCCACCAGACCTTGAGTGCCGGGAACGACTGGAACTTTTGCTTCTCGGGCCAAGGCCTTAGCGGTGCTTTTATATCCTAGTTTGCGGATGGCCGTAGCTGAAGGGCCGATAAAGACTAGTCCTTGTTTTACGCAAGCCTCGGCAAAATCCGCGTTCTCGGACAAAAACCCATACCCCGGATGGACGGCTTCGGCCTTGCTTAAGAGCGCGGCGGTTAACAGAGCTTCGGAATTAAGATAACTCTGTTTGGCCGGGGCCGGGCCGATGCAGTAGGCTTCATCCGCCAGCCTCACATGCATCGATTCCCGGTCGGCCTCGGAGTAAACGGCGACAGATTGAATGCCCATTTCCCGGCAGGCGCGAATGACTCTGACCGCGATTTCGCCGCGATTGGCGATAAGAATTTTTTTAAACACGGTTATTTTCCGTCCGGTTCGATAAAGACCAGAGCTTGTCCATAAGCGACGGGGCTGGAATCTTCCACTAAAATTCGAATAACTTTCCCGGAAGACCCCGCCTTGACCGGAATTGTTTTCCCAGGGAGGGTTTCAATATATCCAATTGTTTCTTCCGCCAAAAGAGAAGTTCCTTCCTCCACTTTTTGAGGATGGCCGGGGCGAGACCAACGAAAAGCGCCAATGGCCGGAGCCGTTACGGACTGATAATGGGCGGGCGGCATTTCCGCGAAAGATTCGTCTGCGTGTTCGGAAGTTGTAAATGAAAATCCAGAGCCTTTTTCTTTGAGGGCCACCGAAGTCAAATCGGTTGTCTTAACCCAATTGAGAATTTCTTTTACCTGTTCGGTTTTCATGATTCCTCCAGCGGAAAATATCTCCGCCCTAGGTCATTCTAGCAATTTCACTTTCTTTAGAGAGCCTGAATTTTTCTTGGGTTTTGGGTTTTTAACGACTTTCCTTGACTTTGAGGCACTCTTTCCAGAAATCATTAAAATCCTCGGGAATGGGCGCGCGAAAGGTGACTTCTTTTTTTGTTCGCGGATGGGAGAGGGTGATTTCAAAGGCGTGAAGCATGAGGCGCGGAGGAGCGGGAGAAAGATTTCCCTTGTCAAAGAGAAAATCTCCGGCGACGGGAAATCCCGCGAAAGCCAGATGCGCGCGAATTTGGTGCGTCCGGCCTGTGAGGGGACGGGCTTCCACCAAGGCGGCCAAAGCTGCGGATTTGAGTATTTTAAATCCCGTCTCGGCGGGTTTTCCAAAGGGAGTCGCGACAAAATTGCGGGACATTCCGGCGTGTCCGATGGGGGCGGTCACGCGCAGGCGTTTTTGCCGGGGGTTTCCCCGGGTAATCGCGCGATAGGTTTTATAAAGCAAATGATCCTTGAACTGCCTCCTTAAATTTTTTTCGGCTTCCCTGTTTTTGGCCAGCAAAAGAACCCCGCTGGTTTGACGATCCAGACGATGGACAATTCCGATCCGTTCAACGCCGGAACGGGCGATTCCCGGCCTTAAATGATAAAAAATTCCAGCGACGCTCGGTTCTTTTTCCGATAGAATGGTTTCCGGGTTAGCCGTCCAGGAATTATTTAATGGGTGCATGATGATTCCCGCGGGCTTATTAATGACAAGGATGTCTCGATCTTCATGGAGAATCCAATCTCGAGCGGAGACTTCGTTCCAAGAATGAAGGGGAAAAGAAACTTCTATTTTTTCTCCGCCTTTAAGCTTAAAATTAGATGCTCGCGCGCGGCCCTCAACTGAGACGCGTCCATCTTCAATAAAGGTTTGAAGTTGGGTTCTTGAGTAATCAGGCATTCGTGCGGCGAGAAAACGATCGAGCCTTAACCCGGGCGTTTCACAAATGAAAGTCAAGATCTGAAATTTAAGCGCCTTGGGTTTTAATTCCATTCTTATAGAGGGCAATCAGCGCGGCTAAGAAACATCCCAGGGCGACCCATTGGGACACCCATAAAGACATAAAAGACCACCCGCGGTCGTCTCCGCGCACAAATTCGATGAGAAAACGCGCAAAAGCGTAGGCGAGCATATAAGTCCAGAATGCGGTTCCAACCTTGATTTCTTTTTTTTCGATGCGTGGCAGCAGCCAAAAGGAAATAAAGAGAAAAATGGAAAAATCCGCCGCCGATTCATAAAGTTGGGTTGGATGGAGCGGAATTCCCCAAAGGTCCGGCGGGGTGACGCTCTCCGGGCTTCCGCCTAGACGTATTCCCCAGGGGAGCTGCGTCGGCTTTCCGTAACAGCAACCGGCGGCCAAACATCCCCAGCGGCCAATGGCTTGGCCTAGAGGAAGAGCGGAGGCAAAATAATCGGCCGAGGGTAAAAACGGAATCTTAAGTCTCTTGAGAAAAAATATCGCGGCTGCGACTCCGCCCACAAATCCGCCGTAGAAAACAAAGCCGTAGCGGAAATCTCGGAAGAAACTAAATTCTCCGGAGCGAAATGCGTTCCATTCAACTAAAATGAAAAGAATTTTCCCTCCCACAATTGCGCCAAAGAAAATCCCGTAGATTAAGGTCCAAAATTTATCCTCGGTCATGCCGGGCATCATGGAAATCTTGCGTTTGACCCAAAATACGGAGGAAATGTAGGCCAAGGCGACTAAAACTCCGTAGGTCGGGATTTTGATGAAACCAAGATTAAATAGTATGGGATGCATGATGAACCCTCCATAAAATAATTCCGGCGATCAAAATTTGCAGAAGGCAAAATGCCTGAACCTGGGTCATGGGCAGACTTTGCATCCAGAGGGCGTCGCCGCGGTAAAATTCAAGAATATATCTCAATACTCCGTAGCCGCCGATATAGGCCGCGCTCAGAACCCCGGGTTTAATTTTTCCTTTCTCCAAACGCTTTAAGAAAAAATGGTAAAGGATGAAAAAGATGCCGAGTTCTCCAAAAGCTTCATAAAGTTGGGTGGGATGAATGGGGATTCCCAAAAGATCGGGTTCTACCAAGGATTGAGGATTGGTGAATTTGACGCCCCAGGGTTTTGCGGTGGGGATACCGTAACAACATCCGGCGGAAAAACATCCCAGACGCCCAAAAAAATGCCAAAGGGGAGCGGCTTGGCAAACATAATCGAGTGTTCTTAAAAATTGAAGTTTGAGAAAATGGGCATAAAGATAAATTCCCAAAATCACGCTCAGAATGGCCCCCATTACGCAGAACCCACGATTGAGGGCAAATAGATCGCCCCAAAACGCGCGTCCAAACCAAGGGTCGTATTGGAACACGTAGAGAATTCTTCCCCCGATAAAACCAGAGAGAATGAGGGTGTTCACCAAAAGCCAGACCTCGTCTTCTTTTTTGAGACCCATAGGCTTCCAATGTTTGAGCCAGAAAATAGTCGAAAAAGCTCCGCCTATGGCGATTAAAACGCCGTAACTATAAATTCGAAATCGGCCTAAAGACAGGAGAATAGGGTGCATAGGATCATTTTGTCACGAGCCCTTATGGGGCGGGGTAAAGCGATATTCGATTTCTCCTTTTTTAATAAAATCCAATTCTTTCCGAGCTTTGAGTTCAAAGGCTGAAGGGTCGGAGAGTTGTTTGAGTTCGGTCGTCTGATCTTGAATCTCTTTGGTCAGCAAGGCTTTCTGGACATTGATTTTGTGTAATTCCAACCCATTTCTAACTAAAAGGCGAAAACCGCGATTGATGAAAAAAGCGGCGATAAGGATGGAGATCCATGCCCATTTCTTCCAGCGCTTAGGGAAACGGGATTTTTTGGGGTTATGGAGCATAGAGCCTTAAATGGTGGAAAATTTCGAGCGACTAAACCGTAGCCTTCATTTTAAACGGCGTGAAGCCTGAATAAGCGGCTTCTTGAGCTAATTCTTCCTCAATGCGAATGAGCTGATTATATTTGGCCAGGCGCTCCGAGCGGCAAGGGGCCCCGGATTTAATGGAGCCGGCGTTGAGGGCTACGGTTAAATCGGCGATATAAGCATCTTCCGTCTCTCCGGAGCGGTGAGAAATCACGCAAGAATATCCCGCTTTTTGAGCTTTCAAAACCGTTTCCACCGTTTCGGTGAGAGTTCCGATTTGATTGAGCTTAATTAAAATGGAATTGGCGACGTTCTCCTTGATTCCTCGCTCTAAACGTTGGGGATTAGTCACGAAAATATCGTCTCCAACAATTTTGCATTGATGCCCAAGTTTTAAAGTCAATTCCCTCCAGCCGGTCCAATCATCCTCGGATAAAGGGTCTTCCAGGGAGATGAGTTCATATTTTTCAAGCCAGCTTTTATAGCGACTGGTCATTTCGCTGGCGCTGAGATTTTTTGATTCAAAAGCGTAAGCCCCATTTTGGTAGAACTCGCTCGCCGCTGAATCTAGCGCGATTTTTATTTTCCCTTTGTATCCTGATTGGGCGATGGCGTCCGACAGAAAAACCAAAACCTCCTCATGGGTGGAGATGTGGGGCGCGAACCCGCCCTCATCACCGACGCCGACGGAAAGATTTTTGGAGACAAGCATCTTTTTAAGGGTCTGATAGGTCTCGGAAGCCATGCGAAGGGCTTCCATAAACGAAAAGGCTTCGGTCGGGACTAGCATGAATTCTTGGATGTTGAGTCCGCTGTCGGCGTGTTTGCCGCCATTGATGACGTTGAGCATGGGAGTCGGCAAAAGCCAGGACTCGATTTTGAGATTAAAGGCTTCGCGAAGGTAGCGGTAAAGAGGCGTCTTTAAAGAAGCGGCGGCGGCGCGAGAAGCGGCGAGAGAGACAGACAGAATAGCATTGGCCCCGAGTTTGGATTTATTAGGGGTTCCATCTAGGGCAATCATGATTTCGTCCAAACGCCTCTGATCTCCGGCGTCTTTTCCTTTGAGGGCGGAGGCGATTTCTTGGTTGATGGAACGAAGAGGCTTCGTCACCCCTTTTCCATGAAAATATTTTTTATCGCCGTCGCGCAGTTCAACGGCTTCGTGGCTGCCGGTTGAGGCTCCGCTTGGTACTATCGCGCGGCCAAAAGAACCGTCTTCAAGAATGACTTCGGCTTCAAGAGTGGGAAAGCCTCGAGAATCAAAAACTTGCCGTCCTTTAATTGATTTGATGTATAAATCTTTCATAAGTTTATTGTTTTTTGCTCAATAGATTTTTCCCCGCGCCGACTAAGGCTGCGAGCTTTTGGGGGGTGGAGGCTTCAGCGTAGATTCTAAATGAAGATTCCGTCCCCGAAGGGCGCAGGCCTAGCCAGCTACCATCCCGAAGAATAAATTTAAAACCGTCCGATTCGTCAATTCTCCAAACCGAACCGCCGGCCAGATCTAAAGGAGGTTTGGTGTGTAAACGGTCTTCCAACTCCAAGCGCTCTCTGAGGTGCGGCATGTGAAAATTAATCCGCGTGTTATGGAAAGAGCCGACTTTTTTAAAGAGCCTTTCGCGTAAATGAGAAAGAGGCTTTTTCTCAAGGGCGACCATTTCGGCGACTAGAAGACAAGCCAAAATTCCGTCTTTATCCGGAACATGGTTGCGGATGCTTAGCCCCCCTGATTCTTCGCCGCCTAAGAGATATTGTCCCGTTCGCAAGAGCTCCCCGATGAACTTAAAACCCACCGGCGTCTCGCGAATATCGAGGCTGTGAGATTTGGCCACGGCGTCTACAAAGTGAGAGGTCATGACGCTGCGGGCAATTTTTCCCTTCATCCCGCGGTTTGAAACCAGGTGTTCGAGCACGAGAGCTAATATCTCATTGGCGGACACCCAGACCCCGCCCGCGTCCAATATTCCGAAACGGTCGGCGTCTCCATCGCAGGCAAGACCCAAATGGAGATGGTTTTTCTTAACCAAGGCGGCTAGTTCCGACAGATTCTCGGGCGCCGGCTCGGGAGAATGGCCATCGTAAAGAACATCGCGGTTCTCATGGAGAGCGGTGACTGTGACGCCGCAATGCTCCAGAAAAGGGCGCAGATAATGGCGGGCCGCTCCATGCATCACATCGACTCCAATTTTAAGACGAGCCTTCTTTATCGCGGGGATGTCAATAATGGAGGAGAGATGCTTGAAATAAGAAGCTCTAAAATCAAATGCTTCAGTCCAGGCTTCTTGAAGCGCCTTTTCAAAAGGCATGACCTTCACGTCGTGTTGAATGAGTTCGAGCCTTCGCTCGATGTCGCTGGTCACATCCGGCGGGGCTGAACCGGCCCAAAAAGGCATCCATTTAAACCCGTTATATTGAGGGGAATTGTGGGAAGCCGTGATGACGACGCCGCCGATTGCTTTGTGGGCTAAAACGGCGTGGCCGACGACAGGGGTGGGCGTATCGCAGTTGGCGAGGATGGTCTTAATTCCTTCTAGCGCAAATACCCCAGCCACTTCGCGGGCGAAATCTTCTGATAAAAAACGCCCATCAAAACCAATGATGACCAAGGGTAGTCTCGGCAGCGAATTTCCACCGATGAAGGATTTGTATTCCGCGCTTAAAACGCCATACTCCGTATTTTCCTTTATATGGTTGGCAAGGGCGGAAGCGACTTTCCGCACGTTGAAAAAATTAAATTCATCGGCGATGACGGCTCGCCAGCCGGATGTCCCGAATCGAATCATAGAGGCCTCTCTTATGTATTTGTCAGCTCAATTATGGTATCAAAAAGAAGGAAGCGCCACAAATGTTAAATTTTTTTTAAACTCTTTATTGCGTTTAGGGCGAGGTTTTGTTATCATCATTGAGAGCCCTAGCGCGCTCTCAATTTGGAGATGAATACTGAAATTTCTATGAAACAAGAGACCACCCATTCCAAGCTTGATGTTGAAAAATTATCTGATGGCCTTTTTAAGGTCAAGGTCCGTGATGGGAAGGGCTTTTTTAAAATTGGAGTTGAAAAGCGACCAGAAGAATCTAATTCCCTCTTTTTAGAAATTAACGGGGCTCGTAAGTTTGAGATAGGAAATGACTGCGATACCTGTCATTTTTGGTTTAAGCTTTTAAATGATCCGCGCTTATCCAACCAAAAGAAAATTGCCAATCTGCCAAAAAGTTTTCAAACTCCTCGTCCTTTGGACGAGCCGCTGATTCGAGAGATGGAGCCCCTTTGGGAGCTTATGGAAAAAGGAGAATATGATATTTTTGACGCGACTCTTCCCTTGAGCGGCCCCTACTCCGGAGACGATGAAGGCTCTTATTTTTTCAACAATGAATTTCTTGAAATTTGGGATATCGAAAATCCCCGGGAAGAAGGAATTCTCCCCGGCTGGAATTTTTATGAAGGCGCGCGTCCGCGGGTTTTTCGCCATGCGGAGTCCAATCTTTTGGAAAAACAGTTTGATTTCGTTGTTCCGCTCATTCAACGAGATTCTTTAAATGAGGAATATATTAAAATTTATCAGGAAATGATCGCGGGGGGAGATCGTCCTCGGATTCTTCTTCTGGGGCTTTATCAGCGTCCGATTCCGGCCTCGGTTCAGAACGGAAAGGCCTCGAATTTTCACTCCTTCTTTGCTGGTTTCGTCTTGGACGGCCATCATAAGTTGGCCGCGTATCGCCGGGCGGGGGTTTCCGCGAGATTCTTGACTATTTTATCTCACAAAGCCAGCAAGTATTTTCTTCTTCCTGAAGAAGGAACCTCGGTCAAGCAAAAGTTCGAGGAAAGACTTTCCTCCTTGGCCCATTAAAACCCGCGTTCCCGCGCGTTTGAATTTTGTAAAATAGACGGAGATCCGTTAGACGCTATTTAACCGATAGGAGAAAAATGAATATGCCCCATGTCAGCCGGCTGGAATCAAATTCCGCCAAGATTTTGAATAACTCCCGCTCTTCCGGGGTCTCGAAAATTTCCGATTATTTCGGTTGCAATGTTTTTGGTCCTGAGACCATGAAAGTTCTCCTTCCCAAGGAGATCTATCGAAAACTGCAGGATTCAATCCAAAACGGAAAGAAAGTAGATATTGATGTGGCCAATGCGGTTGCCTTGGCGATGAAAAAATGGGCGGTGTCCAAGGGTGCGACTCATTATTGTCACTGGTTCCAGCCGATGACGGGCGTTACCGCGGAAAAACACGACAGCTTTATCGATCCGGTGGGAAACGGCAAGGTCTTGGAGTCTCTCCTGGGCAAACAATTGGTTCAACAAGAGCCGGATGCCTCCAGCTTTCCCAGCGGCGGTTTGCGCAGCACTTTTGAAGCGCGTGGATACACGGCCTGGGATCCCACCTCCCCGGCTTTTTTGATGGATGTCCCAGGAGGTTCTACTCTTTGTATCCCGACGATTTTCGTCTCCTATCGGGGAGAATCCTTGGACACAAAAACCCCGCTCTTGCGCTCCCTAGACGCTCTCAACCGCGCGGCTCTCGGAGTTTTAAAATATTTTGATCAGACCGCCGTTCGGGTTCATTCAACTTTAGGAGCTGAACAAGAATATTTTCTCATTGATCGCGCTTATTATGAGGAACGCTCGGACCTTCTCTTAAGCGGCCGAACGCTTTTTGGCGCGCCTTCTCCCAAAGGCCAGCAACTAGAGGATCAGTATTTCGGTTCGATTCGTGAGCGAGTATTTGAGTTCATGACGGACGCGGAAAGCGAACTCTACAAGCTTGGCGTTCCCCTTAAGACCCGCCACAACGAAGTGGCTCCCAATCAATTTGAGTGTGCCCCGGTTTTTGAAGAAACCAATGTGGCCGTCGATCATAATCAGATGGTGATGGATGTCTTAAAGCGTGTCGCCGCGCGGCATGATTTGGCGTGTTTGCTCTATGAAAAGCCTTTTGCCGGGGTTAACGGAAGCGGAAAGCACTGCAACTGGTCTTTGGCGACCGATAGCGGCAAAAATATTCTTTCTCCAGGAGACACGCCGCACGAAAATCTCCAATTTTTGACTTTCTTAGTTTCTATTATCAAGGCCATCAAAGAACATTCCGCCCTGTTGCGGGCCTCCATTGCTTCTTCCGGTAATGACCATCGCTTGGGCGCCAATGAGGCTCCGCCAGCGATTATGTCGGTCTTCCTCGGAGAACAGTTGACTTCCGTTCTTGAAGACTTGGAAAAAGGCGTGACCTCAAAAGGAACCGAGGCGGAATGGATGAGCTTCGGAATTGACCACCTCCCCGCGGTTCTCCGGGACAATACCGATAGAAACCGCACCTCGCCGTTTGCTTTTACCGGAAATAAGTTCGAGTTCCGCGCCGTGGGTTCGGCTTTTAATAACGCTGTTCCACTGACAGTTCTCAATTCAATTGTCGCCGCCCAACTCATTGAGACAAAAAAAGAAATAGAGGCTCAACTTAAACTCAAAAAACCGCTGAAGACGGCCGTTCTTGAAGTAGTCCGCAAAACTTACAAAGAAAGTAAAACCGTGTGCTTTGAGGGAAATAACTATTCCGCCGAATGGGCTAAAGAAGCTTCAAAGCGCGGATTGCCCAATATCACCGCCACGCCTCATGCTCTTGAAGCGTGGCGTTCTCAAAAGGCAGTGGAGATGTTTGGTTCATTGAAAGTCTTGTCTGAATCTGAGGTGGAGTCCCGCTACCATGTTCTTCAGGATAAGTATTGGAAAGAAATTGATATTGAGGCCAGGGTTATGGTGGAAATGGCCCAGACTCAATTTGTTCCAGCCGCTCTTGAATATCAAACCCAACTGGCGAATTCCTTATCCAAGCTGGGCAAATTAGAAGACGGAAAAATAGCCGTTTCTTTTCAAAATGAACTCCTGAAAAAAGTGTCCTCCTTGCTTGAGCGGGTTTTAAATGAGACCGAATCTCTCAAGCGCCGTCTTGAACAAGCGTCGTCTTTAAGCGACGCCAAAGAACTGGCCTACTTCTATTGTGATGAGGTGAAGCCTCTGTTTACTCCGCTCCGGCAAAGCGTGGATGAGCTCGAGGGCTTGATTTCGGATTATTTGTGGCCGATTCCTAAATACCGAGAGATGCTCTTTATTATCTAATGCCTATTCCAATAAACCATACGGGCGGCATTGTCCCGACCTCAAAATTTTACAAGGAGAGGGGCTCATGAATATTAAACAAGACGAATTAGAAAAAGGGGTTTGGGAGGCTTTAAAAACCTGCCAGGAGCCCGAACTCCGAAAAGATATCGTGTCTTTAAAAATGATCCATAATCTTGAAATCAAGGAAGGGGTGGTCTCATTTGATTATGTCCTGACTACTCCGGCGTGTCCGCTTAAAATAGAGATGGAAGCCGAAGCTCGGGCCGCGGTTCGCAAAGTTCCCGGAGTTATGGATGTCCAAATTCGCATGACCCATGACGTCAAAAAAGATCCTCGCCTTGAGAATGTTCTTCCGCCTGGAATTAAAAACATTATCGCAGTCGCTTCCGGAAAAGGAGGCGTCGGGAAATCAACGGTTTCCGCTAATTTAGCTTTGGCCTTGGCTTTGGAGGGGGCTTCTGTCGGTCTTTTAGACGCCGATATTTACGGTCCCAATCAGCCCCAGATGATGGGCGTGGAAAATTTGACTCCCGAGGTTGGGGAAGATAAAAAAATTATCCCACCCGAGGCTTTTGGGGTCAAAGTCATGTCGATGGGATTTTTGATGGACCCGGACGCTCCGGTGATTTGGCGCGGGCCGATGCTCCACAGCGCCGTCGTTCAGTTTTTAAAAGATGTAGTCTGGGGGGATTTAGATTATTTAGTGATTGATTTGCCTCCCGGGACCGGGGATGTTCAGCTGTCTCTTTGTCAGTCGGCCCCGGTTGTGGGAACGGTTTTAGTAACGACTCCACAATCTATTGCTCTCTCCGACGTTCGAAAAGCGGCCGCGATGTTTGAGAAGTTGAAGGTGCCTCTCTTGGGGGTGGTGGAGAATATGGGGAGTTTTGCCTGTCCTCATTGTGGAAAATCCAGCGCTATTTTTTCAGAAGGCGGCGCGCGATATGTTTCTGAAAAGTACGAGATTCCCATTTTAGGTAACATTCCGCTTGATCCGGCGGTTTGTCAGGCCGGTGAAACAGGGCGCCCGATTGTGGCCGTTGAAAAATCCGCGACGGCTCAGGCTTTTCGTTCGCTCGCTCGGCAGGTGGCCGCTCGTGTCAGCATTGTTTCCGCGAAAACAAAACCGATAGAAATAAAAATCAAGGAGGTAGTTTTATGACCCAGACGACCCTGAATGAATCCGCTTCGGAAATAACTCCGATTGCCGTCGGAGCCCCGGCTCCCGACTTTACGTTGCCCGACCAAGACAAAAATAACTTTCACTTGGCCGATTATAAGGGCAAAAAACCCGTCGCACTTTTTTTCTATCCGCTCGATTGGAGCCCGACTTGTTCCAAAGAGAACGTTTGCTTCACCCAAGACTTGTCGCGTTTCTCTAAATATGCGGAAGTGGTTGCGATCTCGGTTGATTCCACTTGGTCGCACAAAGCTTGGGCGGAGAAAATGGGGCTTAAGCATCGCCTCTTGTCGGATATGCACCGCGCGGCAGTGAAGGCCTATGGGTTTTATCACCCAGCCGGCAACATCAGCCAAAGAGGAACGGTTCTTGTGGACAAGAACGGAAATGTTGCGTGGGTGAAAGTTGAGTCCGATATTACCAAGGAACGCAATTACTCCGAGGTCGAAGAACATCTTAAAAAACTATCCTAGTCAGAACTCAGCGAGGCGCTTTTCTCATTTATTATTTGGTTTGAGAAGGCGCCTCGCTTAATTATGTCTTTTATCATCGCCCGCTATCTGTTGCGTAAATTTACCCCTTTATTTTTTCTCAGCTTGATGGTTTTGGTTGGGATTTTGATGATGAGCCATTTTTTAAGGCTCTTTAGCATGGCGGTCATGAAGGGAATTTCAATTTTTTGGATCATCGGCTGTTTTGCCCGGCTTTTGCCTTTTATTTTGGCGTTGGCCTTGCCGATGGCTTTTCTTGTCTCCATTCTTTTGAGTTTTGGAGACTTTGCCCAGGGGAGCGAAATCATGGCCATGCGGAGCTGTGGACTTTCTTTTTGGGATATTGTCTGGCCTTTCTTTGTCGTTACAGTTTTGCTTTCTGGAACGCTCCTTTATCTTAATCATAAGGCCAGCCCTGAGGGTTATCACGCCTTTCGCAAGCAATATCTGCGCGCTTCAAGCCATATCAATCATATTGATCTTGAACCCGGCTCTTTTTTGATTCTGGGAAATTGGAAACTTTACGCGACCGGAGTTGAAAAAAAAACCGGACGGATGGAAAACGTTTATCTTGTAGATATTTCTAAAACCCGCGATTTGCGCATTGTGGCCCCCAAAGGCCGGTTGACAGTTCAAAAAGGCTTGGGGGCCAAGCTCATCTTGAAAGAGGGGTCTATTTTCTTTCCCAACCCCGACCCGACTAAGTTGACGGTCGGGCATTTTAAAACCTATCAAGTAGACATTCCTTTGGCTGAAGAAACCGGCGTTTCTTCAATGGATATTCCGGAGATGAATTCGCGGACATTGATTGAACGAATCCATGATCCCAAGACCACCTTGGCGCATCAGCGGGAATACAGGGTTGAACTCGCGGTGAGAAGCGCGGAAGCCTTGTCGCCGCTTATTTTCTTTCTTCTAAGCGTTCCCATCGGGGTGAGTCTCGGCCGGGATAGTCGGGCAAAAGGTTTTGCTTTAAGTCTCGGAATTTTGTTTGCGTTTTATGGGCTTTTGAGTTTGGGTATTGGGATGGGGAGAAGAAACCCAAAACTCTCTAATATCGCGCCTTGGGGGGCCGACGCCGCTGGCTTAGTTGCTGGAATTTTTCTCTACGCGCGCGCGACGACTTTATGACCAGCACCTTTTCCCGCTATATGTTTCGTCGCTTTTTAGCGCCTTTCTTTTTCGGCCTTTTCCTCTTTTCGCTCTTAATTTTTCTTGGCGATATGTTCGATAAAATGAACGACCTTTTGAAAAGCTCGGCTTCCTTGGGAGTTGTTTTAGAATTTTTATGGCTGGAAGTGCCTTATTGGACCGGGCGCGTAATTCCAATGGCGACCTTGTTGGCTACATTGACGGCTTTAATTGGGTTTGTTCAAAGTGGAGAATGGCTGGGGGCGGAATCCTGCGGCTTTCAGACACGTTCTTTTTGGATTCCCATTCTCATCTCTTCTGTTTTTGTCTCCCTATTTGGCTTTGTCTTTCAAGAAACCTTGTTTCCGTTGTGCTTTAGAGAGGCGGAACGCCTGTGGCAGGTGAAAATTCATCCCGAATGGGAATGGGATCATTATTACAACATCGCCCTCATCGGAGCGCCGGATGAGTTTTTACAGGCGACGGTTTTTATCGCAAGCCAAGGCCTCATGCAACGTCCGCTCCTTGAGAAAATGGGCGAAAATGGCGTTGAGTTTCAGCTGGATGCTGAAAAAGCATTATGGGATTCCTCGCTTCAAAAATGGGTTTTTTATCAAGGAGTGTATCGGAGTTTTTCGGGAGGCGCGCTCAAGGAAGAAGTTTTCGTAAAGAAAGTCTCCGATTTGGATGTGCCGCCTCAGAAGCTCATTCCCAGAACCAAAAATCCAGATGAGATGAGCTTAAGAGAACTTAAGCGCTACTCTAAAAGAATGGCCGCCTTGGGGGTGTCTCCGCTTGAGCTTGAAACGGCGAGTTATTCAAAAATCGCCTACCCCATCAGTAATTTTATTATTTGCGCCCTGGGAATTCCGATTGCGCTTAAGCTTCGGCGGCTTCCCAAAGCGGGAATTTTTTTTATTGCCTTAGTGGTTTCTTTTCTATATTTATGGCTGATGGAAGTGTCTAAGGCTCTTGGTTCCAGCGGTTTTATTCCCCCGATAGCGGCTGCGTGGATTCCTAACATGGTTTTCGGGTCCTTGGCCGTTATAGGGTTGAGCCTTTACGGCGAGCCTTCCAGCCTTTAGTTTTCGCTATTGATAGCGGATGAGTTCAGTATTGGGGCTCTCAAAACCGGGGCCGCCGATAGTGGTTTTGACTTCTCCGACAAAAGGCGCGTAGTAGGTGTATTTCCAGGAACGGGGAAAACGTCCGTAAGATTCTTTAATCTTGAGGCATCCTAAGAAAATTCCGGCCGCGGTTTTAACCGTAGATGAGGTCGAGATAATCTCAAAGCGCTTTTCGTTTTTTCCGTTTCCGATGCGCCAACGGTTCCCCGCACGGAAAGGATATTTGAGGATGGGAACGGCGGAGGGGCCTTCAATTCTCAAGACCTCCCAGTCCTGTTTCTGGAATAAGAATTTTCCCTTGCGGACCAGATTTTTCCCCGCGTAAAGAGAACTCTCTATGGAATTTTTCTCTTCTTGTCCGTTGAGGGCTTTCCGAAAGTCTTTCATGTTTTTCCCGTGGCTCAAGGTGTCGCCGTAAACCCAGGTTCGTCCGGGGGTCAATGGAAAATAATCTGGACAATTGAGAATTCCCGAAACCGCTTTTTGAAACAAGGGATTCTGTGGAGAAGAGCCGCGCGCGACCCCCTCATAATAAGGAACCGCTTCGTCGCAACGGTGAAAGACTTGAGATTCAATGTCTCCTAAACGGAGTTTGACTCGAAGGGCGTAGAGAGAATGAGGCGAGAGTTTTAGGAATTTTTGGTAGAGGTTAAAGGCCGCGATCTTGTTTCCGACCCCTTCTTCAAATTTTCCGGCATGGTAATAGTAGGATGAACATCCGGACAAACTCATAAGGCAAAGAAGATAGAAGGGGCTTATTCTCATGGAAGGTTCATTAAGATAATAGCCCATTTTCACGAAAGCTGAAAAAACCTTGCGGAGAGACGATGAGATGATCCAAGAGAGGAATGCCTAGAAGTTCTCCGGATTCTTTAAGCCTTTTAGTCGTGGCCCTATCTTCCGGGGAAGGAGAACAGTCTCCGGAAGGATGATTGTGGGCGACAATGAGGGCGGCGGAAGAGTGTTCAATGGCGGGGGCGAAGACTTCTCTCGGATGAACCAAGCTTGCCGATAAGGTGCCAATGGAGACGGTTTCTGAGAAAATGAGCCGGTTTCTTGAGTTGAGATAAAAGGCTAGAAAGTTTTCCTTTTTGGCGGATTTTATTGAAGCGGGGATTTGTTCGGCCACGCGCGCGGGAGCGTCGAGAATTGGGGGCGCATCCGTTGGGAAGTCTTCTTTGACTTGGGACTCCGTCTTGGCGTTTTTTTCAATCAGTGGGTGGAGAATCGAGATAAGAATCGCCGCCAAATCGCGGCCGCTGAGAGAAGAAGAAAAAGATGGGTATCGGGGAGATGTTTGCGGTTTCATGGAATTGATTCGGCGACGCGGATCAGTTTCTCTTGATCTAACGTGGAAATAAGCGCCAGGCTTAAATTTCCTTCTTTCCAACAGAGAACTCTTCCCTCGCTGGTGCGCTTGAGATAAGCCGTTCTTTTTTTTAAAGCGATTTTTTGTCCCGTCAAGACCGGGCCGGAATCCTTATACTCAAACAAGGATAAAGCGTTGATGCCGTCCGAAAACTCTTCCTGGATGACGACGCGGCCTTTATGATTGAGAGCGCGAATATCCTCAAGCGCGTATCCGAAAGGAAGCCAGGAGGGGGTCAGCGGGGTAATCCCGAATTTTTTTTGCGCGCTTTGCTTTAAAGTTAAGAGATTTTCTTGAGCGGAACGAGCTTTTTTGGGCGGCGTAAAAGTAAACCATTTTTTCGGAACAGGCTTCTTGACGAAAAACCGAATTTTTTTAAAGGCGGACCGTGATTTTAAGCGGCCCTTTGAGTCATAGACCTCGGTTTTGAGAATAACCCCGTATTTGGGGTTGAGCCAGAAAACCCGGGATAAAGCATGGTCTTTGCGAGACCAGAGTTCGATTTTGAACGCGCGTCGGCTGGCCGCATGGCTTGAAACCGGAGCAGAGGCTTGATAATTCGCTTTGAGAAGAGAGAGCTCTTTTTTTGCGTCCAAGGGGGCGGGGGCCGGCATTTTCCAATACTCTTTGGCGTCCCGGCGGTACACCCATTCTTCTTTTTCGTTAAGAATCGCGATTATCCTCACTTTCCCATCGGGGCCGAAGACCTCCCGGCGATAAAAGCGGGGCGGGGCAAAGCGAATGGAGGTTATGGAAATACTATTTGAGGAACCGAGAAAACTTGTCGTTTCCATTTTTCCTTGGTAGGGGACCATGGATCCGGACAGGCTTTGAGCGATTAAATTCCAGGAATTGGGAAGAGGGCGTTTTTCTCGAGAGCGGGTTTTGGCGAAAGCGGTTGTTCCCGCTAAAAATAAAGCGAGAGAACCGATGCGGAGAAATTGGAATTTGAGTCTCATCGCCTTATCCCCCGGCCTTTTCGCTTTTTGAGGCGATGACGGGCAAGGCCAATTCGCTTTGGGATAAAGGCAAACTCATCGCGTACTCATTGTGGGCGGCGAGCATCCAATTAAGAGAAATGGGTTCTTTGGGCGTTGCGGGAAAAAGACGAGATCTTAAAGTCAATAAAGTCATGGCGGCGGCAAACCCAAGACCGCCGATGAAGGTGAATCTGAAAGCCCAGGGGTTTTGATTAGGCGCCGGAGAAGCGTTTTTAGGTTTAAGAGAAGAAATAACTTCTTGAGCGAGGCTTGGAGGCGTCGCGGGAATGTATTTTGCGGAAGCGGTTCCTTTTTTGAGCAGTAAAAGAAGCTCTTTTTCCTTTTGGCAAGATGAGCATTGAGAGAGATGGAGAAGAGTCTTTTCTTTTTCGTCTCCTTTTAGTTCTCCGTCCACGAGAGCGTTTAAATTTTCCTCCCAGGTTTCGCACGTCATAACGGGACCTCCTCTAATTGGGCTAAAAGTTTAATCTTAAGCGCGCGCCGGGCCCTTTTGATGCGGGATTTGACCGTTCCTATAGGGCAACCCAAGACCTGGGAGATTTTTTCATAGGACAACCCTTCCAAGTCGCAGAGAGTCAAAACCGCGCGGTGATCCTTGGCGATTTGGCCGAGGCAATGTTCGATGGTCTCTTCCGTTTCCCGGCGCATGAGCTTTTCTAAAAGGGGTTCCTCTCCGTCAGAGACTCTATCGGCGAAGGTTTCAAGACCTTTTTCATCGTTAATGGTCGCGTCCAATGATAAGTTGTGGGCGCTTTTCCTAGAGCTATAATCGTAATAAATATTTTTAAGAATCGTAAGGAAATAATGATCAAAGGGGCGGGAGGCGTCATAACGGTTCCATTTGCTTAAAACCCGCGAGAAAGCTTCTTGAACTAGGTCCTTGGCTTCTTCCGCGTTGCCGGACAAGCGGAAGGCGAAACGATATCCTTTTTCGGCGTATTCTTTGACCAGATTTTCAAACATAGCTTTTAGTCTAATGTCTCTATCTCTATACGGATGAGCCGCCAAAAAGTTCCCTCCCTCGTCGGGAACAAGTCTATTCTAGCAGTTATTCTTTTGGCGGGCGGGTTATTTCTATCGCGAAGTTTTTAATAATCCCTAATACTAATTACAATTTATACTAGCTCTAATTAAGACTTTTATATTTATTTATGGATTATAAAAGCTCTTTTTAAGGCATTAAAATATCATTGACATATTCAAGTTTGTCTGTTATTATTGTTTTATAAAGAATAATTAAATTATAAAAATTATCATAAATAGTCTAAAAAGATATATTATGAAAGATATTTTAAGCGCCGAGGAACTCGCTCAAGCTATTGGGGAGAACATTCGCTCTCTACGGCTCCAGAAAAATCTCACGCAGGAGGCTTTGGCCGCCCAGGCCGGCGTCAGCTTGTCCGCGCTGCGCCATCTTGAAGCGGGACAAGGCGCCAATCTTGGCACATTGATTCGCGCCGCGCGTGCGCTCAATCGGCAAGAATGGCTGGAAGCGCTGGCTCCGCGGGCGACGATTAATCCTCTCCACATGACGCCGACATTTGGCGCGCGCCGCCGCGCGCGCGCGCGGAGAAGCCCGAGGGCGTATGGCCAAGCGAGTTAAAAAGCCAAAGGCCGAACGCTATCATTCGGTTCATCGGATCGAGGTCTATGCTTGGGATTTCTTCGTTGGGGCCTGCGCGCTCGACCCCAAGCTCGGCTACTACGTTTTCGCATACGACAAGGATTTCGGCGGAACCGGAATACAGCTCGCGCCGCTTCACATGCCGGCAGACGATACGGAAAAGACCTACGTTTTCGGGGATCTTCCGGAGGCTACTTATAAGCGGCTTCCGGCGATGTTGGCGGACGCGTTGCCCGATGATTTCGGAAACGCGCTCATCGACAAATACATGGCCGAGCGCGGAATCGCCCCAACACGGATCACCGTCCTGGACCGTTTGGCTTATATGGGAAAACGCGCCATGGGGGCTCTTGAATTTAAGCCCGCCAGGGGACCCCGGACGAGAATTCCGACAGCGCTTAAGATGGGTGAGCTTGTTTCGATGGCCAGAAAGGTCGTCGCCGGAAATCTTGAGACTGAAACGGAGTCCGAGGCCGCGCTTCGAAGCATCATCGAAGTAGGCACTTCCGCCAACGGCGCCCGCGCCAAGGCCGTCGTCGGTTGGAACCCCAAGACCCATGAGATTCGGTCGGGACAATTCGCTCTTCTTTCCGGATTCGAGCATTGGCTGCTGAAATTCGACGGGATGGGAGGGGATCGAGAGCTGGGGCAATCCCGGGATTTCGGGCGGATTGAATACGCCTATTCCCTCATGGCCAAGCAGGCGGGAATCAACATGCCCGAGTCGCGGTTGCTCGAGGAAAATGGCAGGGCTCATTTCATGACCAAGCGCTTCGATCGCAAAGACGATGGGACGAAGCTCCATCTTCAAAGCCTCTGCGCGATGAATCATCTCGACTTTAGAAAAAAATCCGTCAACAGCTACGAGCAGCTTTTCATGACGATGCGCGAGCTTAATCTGGGCCACTTAGCGGACGTCGAGGCTTTCCGGCGCATGGCCTTGAACGTCATGGGCCGCAACTGCGACGACCACACGAAGAATTTCTCGTTTTTGCTCGAAAAAGGCGGGCCCTGGGAACTTTCCCCCGCTTATGACATCACCTTCGCCCACAACCCGAGGAGCGAATGGACCAGCCGGCATCTCATGTCCGTCAACGGCAAGTTTTCCGACATCGAGAAGGCGGATTGCCTGGCGCTGGCCGACCGCTTTGGAATCGGCGAAGGCCCGTCGATTCTCAAGCATATTCGGGAAGTTGTCGGGGCTTGGCCCGACTTTGCCGCGCAAGCCAAGGTCCAGCCGAGCGAGATTAAGCGCGTTAAGGAACTCCTCAGGCCGATCTAGCGTTTGTCGCCTTCAGAAAATCCTGGGGCACTTGATGCTCAATAGGACCGTGCAACACGAGAAGAAACCTAAAGTTCGTCACATAAGGCCGTTCAATCCGGCTATTTCGCGAATTCCGCGAGCTCGCAATCCAAGCGCTTGGTCAAAATCGTTTTGATTGAATCCCTCCATCATTATTCCGTCTTTAAGATAAAGATAGACGGCTGTAGCGAGGATTAATTGCAGCGTCTGCAGGACCACGAAGTAGGAAATATGAATCAGCAATACGGCGCATATCGGGACCCCCAGGAAAAGGAAAAAGATCATGCCTGAATGCATGGCCCTAAATACGTTCTGAACCAACGGATGTGAATGGGAATAAATTATGGTCATAATCACGATTCCTATCCATGCGAAAAAAATGACTCCGCTGATGATTGCAATCGCGCTATCGATCATTTCGAGCCTCATGACTTCCGGAAAAGTTTTGCCGAATTCTTCCTTGGTTATTTCCGCGGTGATTAACAATGCTTTCCACGGCCCTATTTCCTCGCGAATCATTGTTGCCAGCATGAAATATGCGGCCATGGTTACGCCTTTATCAAGAGCCCATTCCGCGACCGTTAACAAGATGTCGATGCGCCAAAACCCGTGAGAGCGGAGCCATCTATTCAATTTCATGCCGACTAAGGCGATAATGACGAGAAAACCGCTCCAAAAAACGGTAAAACTTAAAATCGCCCAAAAACTGGGCAAGGTTTGCCAAACCGCTTGGGTCAAGCTTTCGGATTCTCGCTCAGCTCGCGCAACCAGATAATGGATGAGGGGACTATTAATGAGTACGAAAATACAAGTGCCGATGATCGCTCCCAATCCGACTATTCCTATTGCGGCTGCCTCCAGCAAGGGATTTCGAGAAGGCGTATGACTTTGGGGTAATAACGGCTCAAGCAGGCCGCCAAAATGAAAAATGAGCGCAACTAAAACGCATAATGCGCCGATTGTCAAGAGCGGAAAGAATACAATTTTCCAATTGTCATGAAATATTTCTATGCAATCATAGTAAACCTTAATAAAAGGAGATTTGGCGCGCTTAAGCAAAAAGATGCTCATAACTATTAGGCCGATTCCTAGAATAGTGAAAGCCCCAAGCGCAATCACTATCTGCAAGATGGTCTTGTAAATCATCACGTGAGAGTATCGGATTAATGTGTCGGCCATAGCGAGCAAATTCCGCAGTCTTGTTCGTCCAGAAAAGCTTAGCAAATTTTCGAATAGCAAACCTTTTATTTTGTTTCTTTCCCTCGTCTTTTGGAAAGATAGGCGCTTGAGAAACCTAAGTTTGCTATCGGTGTTTGCCCATTTAGGTATAATGAGATGAACGGTGCGATACCCAAGTGGTCCAAGGGGACGGTCTGCAAAACCGTTATTCGCGGGTTCGAATCCCGCTCGCACCTCCGCTTAAAATTCCTAATTGCGGGCCAAGCAGTCGATTAAGAAAGAGGAAAGCCTCTTGCGGTCAGAGGAGCGGGTAAAAAAGAGAGAGTGAGTAAAATAGCCGGAAACTTCTTTTTGGACTGTTAAAACCCTGCCTTCAATTTCGAATTTCTGCCCGTGCGTTTCCCAAAATGCGAGAATCCTTAATCCGACTTGAAAAGAGCTTAGACTCGCGACGAAAGCCCCTTGAGAAGAGAGTTGGGTCAACCGTCCCCAATCTTCCGCGCGGGAGGGATCTGATGGAAAGATAAATTTGACAGGGACGGCTCTTGGCAGAATGATTTTTTTCATTCAGGTTTTGGATTTTGATGTTTAAATAGGATCGCTTTAGCGGAACCCGGGGGCAGGCTTTGGCCTACCGTCCAAAAGTTCTTTCCGTCAAAGCCGAGTCCGGTCGGGACGTATTTGCCGTTGGAATATTCCGGAAGCGGAGTGCGGGAAATAACCTCATCAGGGTGGTTGATGTCATGGAGAATGATTTCCCGGTTGGGGGCGTCCAAGGACCAAAGAGAATGACGGGCGAAAACCAGGGCGGTCGCTTGGGAGCCGGGATAAGGATAAGACGCGACTTCGCTTAATTTCGCGTCGGTCAGGCGTTTGGAAAGTCTTTTAGTGGCTTGGTTATAGGTCCACAAATAAAGCCCGTCAAAGGCGATGGCGGTTGTTTGCGGAACCTGGTCATAACGCTCAACCGGAGTTAAATTGAGGTCTTTCAGTCGGCGGACAATTTTCCCCGAGGCGTCCACCGTCCAAATGGCGTTGGGGGTGACGGCGATGGAAACGGGCATTTCATTGGGAAAATGAATAACGCGCTTAACTTCCCAGGACCCTGGAATATGTTCATAAAGCGATTGGCTGAACCAATCGGCAACCCAAGCGTGATGTCCGTCAAAAGCGAGGGCGGAAGGATAAAAATAAGGGAGAACCCAGAAATTGTTTCTCGCTAGGCGCTCCGCTTTAAGGGTTTCCTTGTGTCTGTGAATCATCCATCCGGTGAGGCCGAAAGCCCCAAGCGCAAGAAAAAAGAAAGCGTAAAAATAAAGTCCCCTCAAAGACGCTGGGGGAATCAGGGAAAGAGAAGCCGTTGGAAGTTTTCCCGCGCGATTGAGAGCCGCTCTTAAATGTTCTCGGCTTAAGGGCAAGCTGAGAACCTCTTCGCTTCCCAAAAGCATCAGTTTCACGGCGCGGTTGGCGTCTCGAGATTTAAGAACGGCAATGACTGGATTTCCGGGGAATAGCGAGAGTGTTTCACGTAGAACTTCATCGAAAGAGGCGTCTTCCTCAACCGCTAAAATCAGCCGCGGCTTTTGGGAGCCAATAATTTCTTTAAGGCCTGGGAGATTGGGTGTTCCATAAGCTAAAATTCCAATTTCTCCCAAAAGAAGAGATATCTCGCGTCTTTTTTCTTCCGAAGCGCAAAGAAGGGCGATGGAAATCATGGAATTAATCAGGGCGGAGGCGGAATGGTGAAAACGCTGCCTTCTTGGGGAATTCCACGCTCTATTTTATCTTGATTGGCGTCATAAATTACTTCCCAGTCATCGGGATTGTGATAGTATTTTTTTGCGAGAGAACGGAGGGTGTCTCCGGCGTGAATCACGCATTTTTGAGGCCAAAGAGCTTTGGGCGCGGCCTTGGGTTTGGGAATTTTCTGGGGCTGTGTTGGAGGGGCGTTAAGCAGTCGGTTCTTTAACTCGGCTTTTTTGATTTGGTAATGGAGATCGTCATTTTTCCTTTGAAGGGTTTGATACTCGTTTTGCAGATCTTTCACGCGGGATTCAAGAACATTCAGTTCGCCTTGGGTGATGTCTTTCCCGGTCTGAACGGTCTTAAGGGAGGTTTGGGTTTGAGATTCTTTCTCGCCCAAGGATTGAATTTCTTCTTTGAGAGATTCCGCTTCCGCTGCCGCGTTTCCCACGAATTTACTCCAGAAAGACGGGGCCCCAAAATAATAGTTAAAACTGACTTCATAGCCTCCGCCCTGGCGATTGATGGAAGAAGTCGGAAAGTCCCAGGCGACATCCAAGGTGACTGGAGACAAATCTATTCCAAAACCGGCGGCCCATGCGGGAATTCCGTCCAGTTGAAATCCCTTTCCGGTTCGGAGTTTAAGAAGACCTTCATCAAATGACGCTTCAAGGCCGGGATAAAATTCAAGCAGGTGCTGTTGCTGATAAATATCTCCGGCAATGGTGATCCATTTGTGCCAGACGTAAGACGAACCCAGATCAAGGGCCGCGGGGATATTGGATTCGGTTGTTAGGTTCATGACCGTCAGAGACGTTCTGATTCCGGAATTTGAGCGCGCGATGATTCCGGCGTCTAGGCCCAGCCCGAAGGTCCCGGCGGAATGCGGGCTTTTGCTGTCATTGATAAACTGGGCATTAGCCCCCACTTGAAGCGGATTGGTGAGGGGAATTCCTTGCGGAGACCAGTCTTGAGCGTAGTTGAGGAGAAGCGTGTTTTGCCCCGGGCCGCCGGTTTGTTGCTCTCCCAGATAGGCCGCTCCAACGGTCGCGGTATTTTTAGGGTCATAGGGCCGAACGTAACTTAAAGCGTCGTAAGACATGGGTCCGTTGGGAGAATCAAGCCGTCCCATGGTGCCGCCGGTTTGGGTGTAAGGGGTGTTGGCGGTGCCCGCCGGATTGTAAAAAAGTCCGTCGGGGCCGGAGGCGATGGAAGAATAAGCCATGCCCATTCCCATGCCCGCGGCGCCAGGGCGAAAGTTAAAAAGATTGTCGGCCCATGAGCTTCGCGGAAACAAAGAAAGAATAAACAATAAAAGGGTAATGCGGCTAAAAGCTCCACGCCTTTGTAAATTCATCTGGATGCACAAAAGGATAGAGGGTTGATGTTAAGAAATAATTGACGAATTAAAAAGGGACCGTCCCTTTTTAAAGGCCCAAAAAGCCCTTAACCCCGGAGACGAGAACGGCGTTGACATGCCCAAAGAGAATGTCTACTTGCATTTGGACGGGAATCTTTTTCGCGTCATCGGTCAGCCAAACCTGGAGCTTGCGGCCTTTTTGGACGAAAATTCCGTGCTTGCGCACCAGGGGTTCGACTAAAATCGTGTCGAAGGTTCCCGCCGGGACGGTGATTTTTTCCTTGCGAATCACTCGAACCAAGAGCGGCCAGTTTTTTTTGGTATTGACGTTGACGAAAATGTTTTTACCGGGGGTGAGCGTCTGCGAGCGGAGATAATATAGGCTTGAGAGAATATCTTCGATATGGGTGATGATGGGCCCTGTCGAATAGACCACGCTCCCGCTTTTTGAGCCGGTTTTAGCCAGGAAAGAATGAGTGTCGTGATTGAAAAAGACCCATTCGTCCCTAAAGAAATGGCCTTCTCTTAAATTTTTGGAGTATCCAAGAGAAGAAAGATTGACGGCGTCCATCCAAGATTCATTCAGGTCGCGGACTCTGTAGAAAACATCGCAAAAAGAATTAGACTTGGCCTGGCTGACGATATGATAAGCCGGTCTTCCGTCAAAAGAAACTTTTTGGGCTACTTCCAAAGACGCCTCTCCCACATTGACCGGGCCCCAGGAGATTTCAAATTTTAGATTTTCCGGGAAAACGCTCAGAGCGGCCAAGGGCGCTGTCGAAGGAGATAACTCGTTTTTCTGTAATTTGTGAATATCAGATAGGGTTGAAGACGAGATGAGAGGAGTCTCAAGCCCGGATGCCGAAGAAGAGAGCGGAATAAAGAGTAAAAGAAAAGCCCATTTTTGCATTGAATCAAGTCTCCAAAAGTTTTTCATCCCAGAAGCGCTTTCTCCCAGATTTCTTGCCCTTGGGTAATTTTGAGTTTAATCGCAAGAGCGTAGAATTCCCCGGAACAAGTTTCCTTCCATCCGGCCGGCAGGCGGGTAGCGTCTTTAAGAGTGGTAATGAGGGCGCGGCCTGAGCGCATGGTCTCAAGAGCTTTGAGTTCCTCGGCTTGATACGGGTGGTGATCGGGGTATCTCCAGCGCTGTTCAATCTTGGCTCCCAAATCCATAAGCTGATTTTCAAATAGTTGAGGATAAGCGATACCGGAAAGGGTGACGATGCGACGCCCTTCCAAAAGCGAAACGTCGAGCTTTCTTTGACTTTTAAGATCGAGTAGGAAGTCTGGAACATGGACGGCTTCCAGAATTTTCGCGCGCGGGCTTATGCTCTGGGTTTTTTCCCGGAGGGCTTTTAAGTTTTCCTTTGAAATCAGATCGGCGTGGGTGAGGACGATGAGTTGCGCTCTTTTCAGAGCGGAGGCGGGTTCCCGGAGATTTCCCGCAGGAAGAAGATGGTCCTCGGTAAAAGGCGCGGCGGCGTTCACTAAAACGATATCAAGGTCTCTTTTGATCTTCCAATGTTGAAGACCGTCATCTAAAATCAGGGCTTTCGAGTGATAAAAGGTAATCGCTTCTTGCCCGGCCTTGACGCGATTTTTAGAAACGAGAATGGGAATGTTAAGGCCAAAGAGGGCTTGGTGCATCATCCAGGGTTCATCCCCGCATTCTTCCCAATGGGGCGGGTTGTCGTCAAGAAGGGTGACGACCTCGGAGGGAACTCTCAGACGATTGTATCCGCGACTGAGTATGGCCAGCGATTTTCCCTGAAGATGGAGGGTTTCTGCGGCCAGGATGGTCGCCGGAGTTTTTCCGGTTCCCCCGACGCTGAGATTTCCAATGGAGATGACTCTCGCGGGAAGGCGTATGGATTTTTTAATTCTGAGCTGATAAAGTATTTTTCGGATTAAGAGCCCGAACCAAAAACCCAGACTCAAGGTGCTTAAGAACGCGGGCCCCAACGGGCTTTTTCTGATTTTTTCGCGGCGTTCTTCCCAGCTTCCCGCGGCGATTCGATGCGCGTTTGCCTCATCCATGGCGGGGCTCGTTACTTTTTCAGTCTTAATCATCTCTTGGTTATTGTACGAGATTTTTCAGGAAATCTTTGGCGCGTTCAAAAACCTCGTCGGAAGAAATAGAACGGAGGCAAGACACGTCCCGGCAGAGGTGCTCATTTTTTGATTCCTCGCGGCAGGGACAAGATTTCTGGATAAATCGATGCCGGGTGGGATCGGGGAAAGTCCAACTCGTCGGCGAATGCGGGCCGTAGATGGTGAGAGTGGCTAGACCGAGAGAGGCCGCGATATGCTTGACGCCGTTATCGTTTCCAATGAAAAGATTCGCTCCTTCCATGAGCGCGGCTAAATCCATAAGGCTTTTCGTCGGGGGCCCGAGGAGGGGCTTTTCCCGCATTAAAGTTGCGACGCCTTCGGCGGCTTCTTTTTCTCCCGGACCCCAGGGAATTAAGATGGAGGCTTTCAGTTCCAAAATCAGTCGGTCGGCCAAGGCGGCGTAGTGGTTCAGCGGCCAACGATTAAAATGTCGGCGGGAGACGGGAGATAAAATAATTCTGGGCCTTGGGAAGGGATGACGGGAGAAGAAGTTTTGGGCTTGGGTGCGAGACTCTTCTGGAATTTTAATTTCCGCTTTTAAATCTCCGTGAAATTGGACGCCCAAGGGCTTAAGCAAACGAATTTTTTCTTCTGCGGCATAGAACGGGGTTTGAAGGTCCGGCAACGGATAGTTGTAGGCCCAGCGGTGAAAAACGCGAGAAAGACCGGCCCGGACCTTGGCTCCGCTTAAAGCCGTTAAAACGGCGGTTCTGGGGGTTCCTAAAAAATCAATGACCCAGTCATACTTTTGGGCGCGCACTTCTTTGATTAAAGTCCAGGCTCTTTTCTTATCATAAAGTATGAGACGGTCAATGGCGGGGTGCCCTCGAAGAATTTCGGCGGCCGGGTTCTCCGCGAGAAAATCAACGGTCGCTTCGGGGAAATTCTTTTTTAGCTCTTTAACAGCGGGAAGAGTCAAAAGCGCGTCTCCAATTCGGTAAAGCTGAATGACGAGGATTTTCAAATTATAGGCGGGCTCTTCCGCGCGTCATGTTGAGGTGAAAATCAAGCATGAAATCATCCCCGCGGATAAAAAGGCGGCGGATGGGGGAAGGCGCTTGTTTCCACGGCAAGGGGCTCAACCCTTGCTTGACGCTGAAATCATAGAGATACCCCGCCTCTAAAGCGGCTTGCCTCACCTTGGGGTTAAAGGCTCCCGCACCGTAGGGATAGGCGAAGGCTTCGACGGCTCTTCCTAGAAATTCTTCGAGGCGCTTCTTGCTTTCGCTGAGTTCCCAGGCGATGTCGGGCATGGGAGCCCGGTCGAGATTGCGGTGGCGCATGGTGTGAGAGCCGAATTCGACCAGCCCTGAATCCTGCATTTCCAGAATTTGCTCTTTCGTCAGCATGGGAATGCGAATTTCCGTGTCCGGTTCGTGCCAGACGTTGTCTTTTCCGATCGTCTCGAAAACGAGGAAAATATTCCCCTTCATTCCGAAGTCTTTCAGAATCGGGAAGGCTTCTTCGTAGTTATTGGCGTAACCATCGTCAAAAGTAATGAAAACCGGCTTTGGGGGCAGCCCTTTTTCTTGCCCTTCGAATTTCTTTATTTCCGAAAAAAGAATCGGCGTGTATTGGTGAGCTCTTAAATAGGCCAATTGCCGGCGAAATTGCTCCGGGCTGACCCACAACTTTTTAAGCTTGGAGCCGTTTGGGGGAATGCCGATTTTGTGATACATCAGGACCGGAACGCCCTGGGCCTTGGGGCGCCACCAATTCCAGCGGGCGCTGAGCCCCGTGGCCGCGCCCATTCCAATTCCGATAAGCCCCGCGATCATAGCCCCGCTCCTCCCTTAAAGGTCATTGGAAAAGGCATAGATTATTCTCCTTCCTTGAGTTTGACATATTTAAGCCAATGGTGAAAGGACGACAATGTCGCCCAAACAATTCCGGCATTTCCGTCTAAAATTCCCAATTTAAGAAAAAGACGAGAAAAAATTTCCCAGGGTAAAATCAGATGATGCCAAAGATGAAAGCGCTTCCCCTTCTGGCGCGCTTTTTGGCTGGAAAGTTCAAGATAGAAAAACATCTCCGCCTCTTTC
>JAJYOT010000019.1 GCA_021796015.1 bacterium | reverse complement strand
GTATGAGTATTCCCCGCCTCATCGTCGCGATAGCTGGATTCCCCAAAACGCGGAAGCGTCTTAGAATGTTGTAAAATTTTTTGGATTACGACGGTATTTAATAAACGGAGACTATTGTTCATGGGAAAATTTTCTTTGAAGGGGAAATTTTTTAATGTTGTTTGCGCGCTCATTCTTGCTGGTTTCTGGTCTCAGTCCTGGGCCTGGCAAAGCCAAACCCCGGATGAGGCTCTTCTCTCGGTTAATAACAGTTTTGGGGTTTATCTGATTCCGGTTCAAAACGTTAATTATGTGGAACCCAATGGGAGCGTGAATAATTGCGCCAATGGCAAATCCTGCGCGAATTATTCCGATGAGGAATCCGGAGGGCTTTTTGGGGACGGGTTTTCTGTTGATTACATGAGCCCAAAAATGAAGCTCTATGGTCATCTTTCCTATCAATTTGCATCCGGACATCTCAATTATAATGGGGCAACCCAAGGAGGGACTCCGGTTCAGGATACCTCTGGCGCCCGCATTGGGGATTGGGATTTAAAATTCGGCAAGGGTGTCACTTTGAGCGAGGACCAGAGAGTTTTATTGACTCCCTATATCGAGTTTGGAAATCATTTTTGGCAGAGAGATCTGGACTTGGGAGGTGGGGCTAATCAGTTTGGGGAAGACTATCAAAATGATTATTTAGACGGCGGGGCGATGATTCAGTATGTTCCGCCCATTCATATCTTGCATCACAACGACATTGTTTTGGAAGGAAATGCGGGAATCGGAGAAACCATCGGGCCTAATATTACGGTTCCGATTGCCAACCCACCCATGCCGAGTAATGCGCCCTTGGGGCAAGAACCGTTTATCAATTTGGGCCTTGAAGCCGATTGGCACGCGATGACCGCTTTGTGGGTTTTCTTTGGGTATCAATACACCTATTTCAGCTATTTTCCAAGCTCGATCTACTCGAATGCCGGCGGCGCCGTCGAAGAGCCGGCGAGCTTTACCAACTACAACATCTACAAGCTCGGCGTCAAAATTCCGTTCTCGGGTTTTCCCGTGATCGCCAAGGGAATCTCCCAAATGGGCGACGCCTCGTCCAAGGATTAAAGGAGATAGGGACTGTCCCTATCTCCCTCTCGTGACTTAAATTTGTAACACGCTTCTGTTAAATTTTGAGCGTGGATGAGCCAAAATCTCTTCAAGATATAGAATCCATTCAAAGCCTTGACACCGCGCGCTTGGCTTTGAGATGGGCCCTTGAAAAAATTCAGTCTCTCGAAAAAGACAAGGCCGGGCTTTCTGAAAAAATTAGCGCAGAGGAACGCGCGCGCGAAAAAACCCAGGAAAATCTCATTTCCCTTCAAAAAACAATCGGGCTTAAAAACGCGGAAGCGACTCAGCGCGAACTTTATTACGCGAAACTTGAAGAATATCTGTCCTTAAAACTAGATGGGAAACTCGATGTTGCCTTGCTCGCGAAAAAAGAATTGGAAGTATCCCAGCTTCAAGAGATGCTTTCACAAAAGCAGGCGCATCTGGAAAAAGATTTTGCCTCCCGCAAGGAAACCATTGAGCGGGATTTTAACCGGCTGAGAACGGAAATGGAAGGGGAAACGCGCGATGTTCGGCGCCGCGCGGAAGCGTCTCTGGAAGCGAGGCGAACGGCCCTTGAAGAAGAGCTTTTGTCTAAAAACGCGGAACTCGCCGATAAAAGGGCGCAGTTGAATGCCGACTCCAAGCATTTGGAGGAAAGGAAAACCCACTTTGAGAGTTATTATAAGGAAGAGCGGGCGCATCTTCAAGCGGCCCTCAAAGGTTTCCGTGAGGAAATTAAGGAAGAAGTGGCTTTGCGCTCTCAAATGGCCGAGCGCGTTTTGGAGGAGAGGCGGGAATCTCTTGAGAAAGTTCATTCGGAGGAACGCGCGCTTTTAATCCGGGAAATTGAGAGCTGGCGTTCCAGGGTTAAAGAGTTGGGGCCCAAAAATATCGACCTGGAAAAATTTCTAGCGTTGTCTGAGGAAAAAAATCTCCAAATTCAGGCAAGCTTAGACCGCATGGCCATTGCCCGGGAGTCCGAAAGAGCCGCTTATGAGGCGGACAAGAAAGGGCTTGTTCACGATTCGGAAATGTGGCGCAAACAGGCGTTGGAATTTCTTGAAGAATCTCAGGATCTCAAGACGAAATTAGGCGCGGCGGATACTCATTCTAAGGTTGCGGACAAGGAAATTGAAAATTTAAAAGGACGAATTCAAATTTTGTCGGAAGAATTTGCTTCAAGCCGAAAGAGAAACGAAGAGCTTTGGAAAAAATCCCTGGAGCTTCAAAACTCTCTGACCGAAGCCCTTGAGCGCGCCCAAACGCTTGAAGAGCGGGAAAAATCCAATGAAGGGCGGATGAAAAAAGAGTTGGCGGATTTTATCCAAAGGCATGAAGCGTTAAGCGCGGAATTTAAAGAAGCGCGGGAGCTCAGCGCCAATCAAATGTCTCGCTTGATTGATTTAGAAAAGAGTTTGTCTCAAGCGCGGCAGGCGGCCGTTGCGGCCGATTTAAAGCTTGCCGGAGCGCAAAAAGAAATGGACATTCTCAAAAACGAGCGCCAGGCCGCGCTGGAAGAAGTGGGAAAATTGAGAAAGGAAATCGAGGCGGCCGTCATCGGGAATTTAGCCTTGGAAAGAAATATTTCAGAGCTTGAACAAAAATTAAGAAAAGAAGAAAAAGTTCGAGAACTTGAGGGCGGGCAATTTAATCACGAAAAAGAGATGTGGAATAAGGAACGAGAAATTCTGGAATCTCGCCTTAAAGCCTACCACTCAAAGCTTGAAGCCCGCGTCAAAGCCGAGGCCTCTAAAGCGTCTGAGACTTCTTTGGAATCCTCCGGCGGCGGTCTGTGGCCTCCCATCCAGTGGCGCTAAAAAACCGTGCGCCTGTGATAGAATAAGCCTAAGAGCCGTTAATTATTCTCGGAGGCAAACCATGAATACGCGCCGCGCGACGGTCATCTCCTTCTTAATTTCGGTCTTATTTCTTTTTCAGTCAAAACTTTGGGCTTGGGGACCTGTGGGGCATGACGTGGTCGCTCTGATTGCGCAGTCACGCTTAAGCCCTGCGGCTAAAAATCAAGTCGCCGCTATCTTAGGCTCCGATGGAAATTTAGAGGAAATCGCTAACTGCGCGGACTGGATTAAATACGCCAAACAAGACGTTTCCTGCGGGAATTTCAGCCTTCCGCCGATGCCGGAAACAGCCAGCTGGCATTTTATCGATATTCCCATCAACAGCCAAGACCCTTCCGGCGCGATTAGTTCCGCTTGCGGGCCGGACGGGCAGTGTTCGATTGACCAGATCGAATCTCATCTTCAAATTCTCTCGGACGCTTCCGCCTCTTTGGATCAAAAACAACAGGCCCTCATGTTTGTCACGCATTTAGTGGGAGACCTTCACCAGCCGCTTCACAACGCGACCGAAATATTGCCGAACGGAACCTCTGATCGGGGCGGAAATCTTAAGAAAATGAGCTTTGAGTCGGGCGGCAAGGCGACGAATCTTCACGCTCTGTGGGATGATCTCATTGAACCCGCTTCCGAAGCCAAAAACATGGATCCGGAAAGCTTGGCCCAAACCTTGGAGGGCGAAATTTCCGATCAAGACGCAGCCCTTTGGGCTAATGCCAGCTTGGCCGACATGGCGTTGGAGGGATATTCCATCGCCCAGAATCAAATTTATCCTGATTATCACGCGCCCGGCGGCGACGTCGTGACCTCCGCTTATGAGGATGAAATGCGCCCGGTCGTCTATGTGCGCCTTGAAAAAGCCGGCGTGCGCTTGGCCGCTCTTTTAAACAAGGCTTTTGCTCCGGCCCCGGTCATTCTTCCGAGTTCTTATGAGCCCATTTCTCTAAAAGGGAAGTTGCCCGTCATTCAAAAGTTGGTTTTCCCGGCGGTGTCCGCCTGGGGGCGTTGACAGGATGGAAATCTCCTGATACATTCTAAAGAGAGGCGCTTTATGATGAAAAAAATATTGGCGATTGGAATGACGGGCTTGTTGTGGGCGCCAAATTTGGCCTTGGCCCATGAGGGAAATTTTTCCCCTAGAAAAATTTACGATAAGGCTTCTCCGGCGGTCGTGACTGTCATCTGTAGCGGTCCAGAAGGCGGAAACGGAGAACTGGGAAGCGGGAGTCTGATTGCCGAAAACAAGGTTTTGACCAACGCCCATGTTGTCATCCATAAATCAACGGGGCGCCCGTGGCCCTTGGTTCGCGTTTATCTGAAGCCCAAACATATGACCGGAAATCCGGATAAAGATCTTAACCACGCGATTCGGGCTCATGTGGCTTTTTATGACCGCTCGCTTGATTTGGCGCTTTTAGAACTAGACCATCCTGCTTCCGGCCGTCCGGTTTTGTCTTTAGCCAATCCCAATAGCGTTTCTGTGGGAGATCCCGTGGCCGCGATTGGGGATCCCGAGGACGGGGGGCTTTGGACCTTGACGACCGGAATCATCAGCGCGGTCATCGCCAATCTCGGCGGAGTCAAGGGCCGCTACGGTTATCAGACCGACGCTTCGATTAACCGTGGAAATTCCGGCGGACCGCTTCTGAATGCGAATGCCGATATCGTGGGGATGAATACGATGATGGCGCGTCGTGCCCCGGATGGGCTCGCCATTACCGCGGTTAATTTCGCGATCCGTTCGGACGTCATTAAAGCTTGGCTCAATGCGAATGCCGGAATGGATATCGCCTATGCCGCTCCCGCAAACTCGCCTTCAAACTCCGTTCCTCAATCTGAGGAAGTGGCCCAGAACGGTTCTGAGTCTTCAGTCTCTAATCAAACTCATCAACAACAGCCTTCTTTACCATCAACTCCCATGTCTGATTCAGCCTTAGTCACCAAGAAAATTCCTGTTTCTCCCAAGTCGTCTGTCAATCCACCGCAAAAGCCCACGCCGCAAGTGGCCTCCGCAAAACCGATCCCTATCCGCCATGTGACGATTACCGAAAGCCGTCCCTATAACCGTCGGCAACTTCTTCTTAAAAAGATGCGCCAGATGGATAATCTTGAGCAGGAAATGCATCAGGAATTTTTACGGCACGCTCAGAATCTGAACCAATAAAGGCCTAGCCTTCTATGCCTCTTCCCAATAATCATACGGGCGGCATTGTCCCTACCTCAAGATTATTGCGGAAGGGGACTAGGTCCTTTTTCTCTGAAAATCTAGGACTTTCGGCCCATAGGGAATTTTTTAAATCAGGATATAATAGAAATATGAACGTGATGGAATTAAAATCGGAAAAGGCGGTTGAATTAGGCGCTTTCTCGCGCCAGGACCGAATTTCTCCGGTGGGAGGGGCTAAAGAACTTCCGAAGTCTCTAGGCAAATTAAAGCCTGCCCGGGTCCCCTCCTCAAAAAAATTATTTGTCTATCTTATTGACGATGACGCCCATTTTCGCGAGACTTTCTTAGATGTGATGTCTTTGCGCGGGGTTGAAGCGAAAAGCGCGGCATCCGGGGTTGAGGCTTTAAAAGAACTTCAGCTTGCTCGTCCGGCGGTCATCATTGTGGATGTTCGCTTGCCTGATATTCACGGTTTTGATTTGTGTCGTCTGATTCGCCGGATGGACGGTTTCCAAACGATTCCCTTAGTTCTTTTATCGGCTTCTTTCCGCTATAACGATCCGCGAGATCAGGTGGAGGGATTGTTGGCCGGAGCCTCCATTTTCCTTTCCAAACCTATCACCATGGAAAATTTGTGGACGGAAATTGAGTCTCTCCTTAAACGCGGGCGGTAGCCTCCTATTCAAGTTGAAAACGCTTTTTCTTCTCCCTTGACCTTGGGTCAGCAAATCACGGCAGTCATTAAAGGTCTGGCGGTTGAAGGCGCCGGGCTTGCCGTTCCCGAGGGCAAAACCGGTCCCATTATTTTTGTTCCTTTTACCGCGACGGGAGATCGGGTTCAGATTGAAATTACCGAATCCAAGAAAAATTTCGCGCGCGGAAAATTGCTTAAAATTCTTTCTCCGGGGCCGGGCCGCGCAAACCCTGCCTGTTCTCTTCATTTTTCTGAAAGCCGAAAAATGGGCGCTTGCGGCGGATGCAATTGGCAGCATTTGGATTATTCCACGCAACTTTTAGAAAAAAGAAAACTTGTCGTTGATACGCTCAAAAAAATCGGCGGGTTTAAAAATCCCCAGGTTAAAGAGACTCTTTCTTCGCCTAAGGTATGGACATATCGCAATAAAGTCCAAATTCCCTTTGGGAAAAAAGAAGGAAAAATTATTTGCGGCTTTTATGAGACGCAAAGCCACCGGATTGTAGATTTTTCCGGTTGTCCGGTTCAGTCGGATATTTCGGTTCGTATCGCCCTTAAGGTCAAATCTCTGGCCCAGGCGGGAAATTGGCCGATTTATGACGAAGCCAGCGGAAGCGGTTGGCTGAGGCATTTACTCATTCGTTCAAATCATGAGGGAAAAGCCTTGCTCGCTTTTATTACGCGAAACGATTATTTTCCCAAAGGATCGTTTCTTGACTTTCTGAGCCAAGAGTTTCCTGAAATCGTGGGAATCCATCAAAATATCCAACCGCTTAATACCTCGGTTATTTTAGGGCGAAAGTGGAAAAAGCTTTGGGGTCAGGAAACGCTGACGGAGCAAATTGGCTCTTTTGTCTTTAAGGTCTCGGCAGGCTCTTTTCTCCAGGTCAATACTCCGGCCGCGGAAATTCTCTACCAGACGGCGGTGGAAGGGCTTGCCGAAGGCGGACGTCTTCCCCTGGTTTTAGATCTCTACTGCGGCGTTGGAACCACCAGCCTCTGGGCTTCTCAAGTGTCTGAGAGAGTCATTGGGGTCGAGGAAAACCCTCAGGCGGTGGCCAATGCCTGGGAAAACGCGCGCTTCAACAAAATCAATCGCATCCGGTTTTTAGCCGGAAAATCTGAAACGGTTCTTTCTCGAATCAGGCATGAAATTAAAGAAGGTTCCGCCGTTTTATGCGATCCTCCGCGCACGGGGCTTGCGCCGCATTTGCCCAAGGTTTTGGGGCGCTTCCCCATCAAAAAATTGGTTTACATTTCATGCGATTTAGCGACTTTTAGCCGGGACGCTTCTCTGTTGTGCCGAGAAGGCTTTTCTCTGCGTTCGGTGCAGCCGGTGGATTTATTTCCACAAACTGCCCATGTCGAGACCGTTGGAGTTTTCGAGCGAAAACTTAGGTCCTAGAAGTTCTAGGCCTTTAGGCCCAGGATGGAAAGGGGTCTCTTTGCTATATTAATATTGATGGAACAAAAACAGAGAATAGAGAGTCTGTATGGTTGCCTGCTTTCTCTTGCGCTTTCTTTTGCCGCTTCATCTCTTTACGCAAACCCCATGTATCTCTCCTCTGGAGGTAACATCCCTTCCTCCAATGCCTTGGATTTAGGACAAGAAACCCAAAAAATTATGAGCCTGGTCGCGAACAAAAACGCTTCCGTTTTCGCCATCCATCAGAAAGCCGAGAACGATTATGAATTCGGGATGCCGGGCGCCGCGATTTTAATTCGGCCGCATCTCCACCCCTATAAAATCGAACCGACCTTAGGGGAACCTCCCGCGACGATTGAAGACTTAATTTCCGCCGCCCGCGATAGAATTGAAAATAATGGAAATCAAAATTCCAATTCGACGGTGGAAGCGACTTTGTCTAAAATTGACGAGATGGAATCTCACAAGCGTATTTCCTACGCCCAGCTTCCGTCCAATGAACTCGGAGTTTATAATAAGCTTTGCGGCGGGCAAAAAATGGGAAAACGGGCCGGCACGATTAATCTTCATAACCATTTGGCCGTTATTTCGGTCGCGGTCGGGCGTCCCTTAGCGGCCTGTGTTCTCTTTCACGAGGCGGGACACGCTTCCGACCGGAATATTTGTCATGAATCAACCGAAGACGTTGAGAGTTACGCCTTTCACCGGGAATATGACTGCATCGAGGCGATTTATCCCACCGGAGAAGAGTTGTTGACCACCTACCAACAGCTCAATAACGCGGCTCAGGCGGCCGGGGCCAGTCCCGTGATTCGGGAATCCATGAATTTCATAAAAAATATCTACGATATTTACCGCACGGGCGGAGACGATCAAAAAATTAGGGAACTCGTCAACAAACTTTATAATTCCGACGGAACCCCCAGTTCTCCCGGAGCCTAACGGGAAATGGGGACAGTTCCTCATTCTCAACAGTTCATTCTCTCTATTGATCAAGGAACGACGGGGACCACCGTCATTATCGTTGATTCCCGCGCGCGGCTTCTTTCCAGGGTGACGCATGAATTTAAGCAGAATTTTCCAAAACCGGGCTGGGTGGAGCACAATCCGGACGATATTTGGGATTCCGTCTTAAAGGGAATCTCTAAGGCTCTCAAAGACGCAAAAATTTCCGCTTCCCAAATTGCGGGCATTGGAATCACCAATCAGCGAGAGACAACGCTTCTTTGGGATCGCAAAAGTGGGCGCGCGGTTTATCCGGCGATTGTTTGGCAAGACCGCAGAACCTCGCCCTTATGCGCTTCTCTCAAAAAAGCGGGTTGGGAAAAACTTTTCCACCAAAAGACCGGGCTATTTTTAGACCCCTATTTTTCCGGGACCAAAATACGCTGGGTTTTAGATCATGTTCCCGGCGTTTTAACGCGCGCCCAAAAAGGAGAAATCGCTTTTGGCACGATAGATTCTTTCCTTTTATGGAAGCTAACGGGAGGCAAAATTCATAAAACTGACGCGACGAACGCTTCCCGTACGCTTTTAATGGATATCAAGACCTTATCTTGGGATGAGCGGCTCTGTTCTATTTTAGGCGTTCCAATTAAAATTCTGCCTGAGATTTGCCCGAATGCGGGAGTTTTGGGGCGGACCCAAAAAGCGCCGCATATTCCAGATGGAATTCCGATTTCTGGAATGGCCGGAGATCAGCAAGCGGCGCTTTTCGGGCAAGGCGGAAATTCCCTGGGGGATGTCAAATGCACTTTTGGAACTGGGAGTTTTATTTTGCTTCAAACGGGGGCGATCCCGGTTTTTAGCCGATCGGGAAATGTGACGACCTTGGCTTTTTATTGGAAGGGTCAGGCTAGTTACGCCCTTGAAGGCGGGGCTTTTATCTGCGGTGCGGCCGTTCAATGGTTACGGGACGGGCTTCAAATCATTCGTTCGGCCCCTGAAATCGAAAAGCTTGCGTCTTCCGTTTCAGATAATGGAGGAGTTCAATTCGTGCCGGCGTTCGCGGGACTAGGAGCTCCTTATTGGAAGCCGGAGGCGCGAGGGCTTCTTTGCGGGTTGACCCGGGGGACTGAGCAGGGGCATATTGCGCGGGCCGCTTTAGAGGGAATTGCGCTTCAAAACGTAGATATCTTGCGCGCGATGGGCAAGGATTTTAATCGTCCGATAAAAATATTGCGAGTAGACGGCGGAGCTTCCGCCAATGATCTTTTGATGCAAATCCAGGCTGATTATTTGGGAGTTCGTCTTGAGCGCCCCAAGATGATTGAGACCACCGCCCTGGGTGCGGCTTTCATGGCGGGACTCGGAGTGGGATTTTGGAAGAACCTCAAGGAGATTAAAAAAGTCTGGAAGAAGGAAAAAGAATTTATTCCCGCCCTCAGCGCAGAAGAAAGAAAAGCGCGGATTGAGGCTTGGCATCAAGCGATTCGGCGGGCGCAATGAGAGACAAGAAAAAGAAACTGTCCCTGTTAATTACGCGCCCGGAAGAAAAATTATCCCATTTTCCTCAAAAACTCAGAGACTTGGGATTTTCTCCGGTGATTCTTCCCTTGACTCAAATTGTGCCGCCCAAATCTTTTCGCTTGATGGATGAGGCTCTTAAAAAATGGGATAGTTTCGATTTTGTTATTTTCACCAGTTCCCTTGCGGTTAGATTTTTTTTAGAGAGGGCTCAATCCCTTAAGATTCGGCTGCATCAACCTCGAATTCTTTACGCCATTGGGGCGCAAACCGCAAAAACGCTCAAAACGGCGGGATTTCGGAAAATTAAACTTCCTATAGAATCCCGCGCCGAAGGGCTTTTGCGTGAACTCAGACATGTGAGCGGAAATAAAATCTTGATTCCGCGGGCGAAAGAGGCGCGAGAAATTCTTCCCCAGACGCTTAAGAAGCGCGGGGCCCAGGTTTATGTTCCCGTGGTCTATCAGGTTTGGCCGCATAAAAAATCTTTGTCGAAACTTAAGAGAATGTCGAGAAAAAATTTTGACGCCGTTATTTTTAGCTCGGGACGAGCGGTTAAAGAATTTATAAAGGCGTATGGCCTTTTAAAATCCAGAAGATTGTTTTTAGAAATTCCGGCCATTTGTATCGGCGGGGTGACCCTTGAGGAGCTTAAGTCTTACGGAATCAACGGTTTTCGGTCCCGGACCCCGGATGATGAAGGGCTGATCAAAATCATTCAAAAAGTATTAAGTCAAGGGAGAAGGTGATGGAAATCTCAACAAAAGAAAAGGCGCAATTTCGCGAAATTCTGCTTAAAGCGTTATTGGCCGGAGCAAAGGTTCTGAAAAAGAAATTTCTTAAGGTCGCCTTTCAGTATAAAGGGCGCGCCAATTTAGTCACGGAGGCGGATTTTCTCAGCCAAAAAGCCGTTTTAGCGGTGATTGGCCGCTTAGCGCCTTTGCATGACTATCAGGCGGAAGAAAACGCCGTTCGAAATACCGGTTCTCCTTTTCGCTGGGTCATTGATCCCTTGGACGGAACGACTAATTACGCCCACGGTTATCCCGCTTCTTGCGTTTCGATTGTCCTCTTGTTTCAGGAAGAACCATTGCTGGGCGGAATTATTGATCCTTTTCGGGAAGAATGTTTTATCGCCGAAAAAGGAAAGGGTGCTTTTCTTAACGGAAAAAGAATTTTCGTTTCGAAGACCAAATCGCTCAAAGAATCTCTCTTGATTACGGGCTTTGCCTATGATCGTCACCGGCATTCTCATTTTTACGTGGAACGCCTAAGGCGTTTTCTTCTCGCCTCTCATGATATTCGCCGCAGCGGCAGCGCCGCCCTTGATTTGGCTTGGATTGCTTGCGGGCGAGCGGACGGCTTTTGGGAATTTCGCTTAAACCCTTGGGATGTGGCGGCGGGATGGCTTTTGGTGGAAGAAGCCGGAGGAAAAGTCACTGATTTTAGCGGGAAGCGCTGGTTAAGTCCCAACGTGTTTGGCCCTCAGACCTTGGCTACGAACGGACGCATTCATTCCGAGATGCTTTCTTTTTTTAGAGGACTTCGCTTTCCCAGGGACCTGGTTTTAAAGGCCGCGGGCTTTTAAATCGTGAACCTGGATGAGGCCCACCGGACGACCGCCTTCCACAACCGGAAGAACGTTAAAAGGGTTGCGTCTATTTTCCATGACGGCGATCGCTTTAAAGATGGAACTCTCCGGCGTAATAAAAGTCGGCTTGGGGTTCATAATTTTTTTAACCGGCAAATCGAGGATGTTTTTTTTCTTCTCAAGGGCGACGCGGATGTCGTAATCGGTAATCAGCCCGACAAAACGCCCGTGACGGTCTTTCACTGAAGCCGCACCGGCTTGAAGACGCGTAATTTCAACCAAGGCGTGGCGAAGGGGCCATTCCGCATCAACCACGGGGTTCATTTCTCCCGAGCGCATGACGTCTCTGACGAGTCCGTGAAGTCTTTTGCCAATTCGTCCGGACGGATGGTTTTGGGCGAAATTTTTTGGGCCGAATTTGCGCGCCTTCATCAAGGCGACGGCCAAGGCGTCTCCGACCGCTAAGGCCGCGGTCGTGGATGCGGTCGGCGCCAGATTAAGAGGGCAGGCTTCTTCTTGAATGGGAGTGATAATGGCGGCTTTTGAGTTTTTAGCGAGCGTGGAAGAGGCGTTAGCGGTAATGGCGATGATAGAGACTCCAATAGATTTCAGCGCCGGAAAAAGCTCGTTTAATTCTTCCGATTCTCCCGATTTTCCCAAGCAGATGATGAGGTCTTGTTTTTGGATAAAACCAATTCCGCCGTGTTTGGCTTCGGTGGGATCGAGAAACATCGCCGGGGTGCCGGTGGAAGAGAAGGTCGCCGCTATTTTCTGCGCGATGAGGCCGGATTTTCCGACGCCCATGAAAATGACTTTTCCCTTACAGTTAATAAGAAGAGACAAAGCCTTGAAGTATTCCGGGCCCACGGATTTTCTAGCTCTTAAAATCGCGTCAGCTTCGATTTTAAGCGTGCGCTCGATTTCTTTTTTCGCCTCGCGCTCGGATATTTTCCTCACCCGCTCATTTTAGCAATTTGAGAAAGGCTGTATTGAGACTCAAGGCCTAATATCATAAACTAATCGTTATCATGCCCGATATTTTTCCATTTCAGGGATTTCATTTTAGTACCCGAAAAATTTCCTTGAGCGCGGTTTTGTGTCCGCCCTATGACGCTATCGGCCCGCGGGAAGAAAAAGTTTTGCGCGCTAAAAAATTTAATTCTATCCACTTAGACTTGTCGGCGGGAGTCAAGAAAGATGGATACCGGGAAGCGGCCAAATTGTGGGATTTGTGGAGAAAAACCGGAGTTGTTACCCAAGACGACTCTTCCGCCATTTATATTTTAGAGGAGCGTTTTCGCTACGGAAAGAGAAATTTCCGCCGGATGGGTTTTTTGGCTCTTGTCAGTTTGAGTTCAAAAAACCTTTCTAAGATCATTCCGCATGAACAAACTCTTCCCATTCCCCGAGCCGATCGCTTGAAGGTTCTTGAGAGGGTCAAGGCCCATCTAAGTCCCATTTTTACCGTTTATCCAGACCCAAAGGGGCGCATCGAAAACATGGTCCGGGGTTTTGTCAAAAAAAGAGAATTCAAAAGAGGGCGGCTTCAGGTTCTTCCCCATACCGATTGTCGTTTGTGGAGGATTAGCGATTCTCTTCAAATCGCGGAAATCCAGCAAGCGTTAAAAAAATTGCCGCTCTTTGTCGCGGACGGCCATCATCGCCTCGGCGCGGCTTGCGATTATTTTAAGAAAAATGGAAACCCTGAATCGGGAAAAATTCTCGCTTACCTTTGCGCCGAAGATGACCCCGGGCTTTTGGTCCTTCCTACGCATCGCGTCTTGCCTCAAAAAATTTTAGACCAAGTCAAAATTTCCTGCGAACTGAAAAAAGAAAAGAACGTGCCTTCTCTTGAAAGAGCTCTTAAGAAAGAAATTAATCCTTATGCCTTTGGGATTTATGAGAAGGGGCGTTTCTTCTTGGCCTTGCCCAAAAACCAAAAAGGCTGTAAAAGCCGCTTAACCCTTGAGTGGCTCAATCGCAATATTCTTTCCAAAGTTTCTCCCCAGGATTTGCGCTATACGTATGACGCTCATGAGGCCCAAAAAACGGCGGACTCTTTAGAAGGAACGGCGATTTTAGTTAAAGCGTTTTCCGTTTCCGAGGTCAGAAAGGCCGCTCAGGCCCTGGGGCTTTTGCCTCCTAAATCGACTTATTTTTATCCCAAGGTCTCAAGCGGGTTCGTGTTTCATGCCTTTGAAAATTAGAAATTAGATTAATAGTAAAATAAAGCCATGGCATTTTTGCTGTTTTTATTCTTGTCGCCGCCGGCGTTCGCCCAACCCGGCGTTTCTCTGCGGCAGTCGACGGCCCCGATCATGATCGTTTTTCCGCATGAAAACGATTCTTTCGCCTTTACTTCCCATCAGTTCGTCTTGGGTTCCGTCTCGAACCCGAAGGGCCGTTTTGAGATTAACGGATCGAGCGTTTCGGTTTATAAAACGGGGGCTTTTATCGCCTGGCTTCCGGTTAAAACCGGGACCTTTACTTTTCATGCGGCCTTGAGCGTCGGAAATACCGGTTACGCTTACGACCGCGATATCGTCATTCAACCGCCGCCCATGCCGATGCCGAAACGCCCCATCGCCATCGATGCCGCAAGCATTGTTCCAGCATCGAATGAGTCTTTACTCGCGGGAGATGTTTTGCGCGTCGCATTTCAGGGGAGCCCCGGCGGGAAGGCGTGGTTTAAAATTCCGCATCATTCATGGGTGAAGATGCTGGAATACGACCCGTCCCTCGGCCTCTATCAGGGTTTTTACCGGGTTTTAGAAAAAGATTCTCTTAAGCCTTCTTCTATTGAACTTTATTTGAGCGGCCGAAAAATTTACACCAAGGCAAAGGTTTCTTTTGATCGGGGAATAGCGAGAGCGGCGCTCGTGAAAGGGCAATATCCCGTGATGATGAAGTCTTTGCCGGATGCGGGAGAAATGTTTACCCTTTTGCCCGGGACGAGAGTCAGAGCGGGAAAATCCATCGGCCCGTGGACCTATGTTCCGCTCGGCTGGGATCAGGCCGGATGGGTTGAAACTCGTCATCTCGATTTGTTGCCGGTCAATTCTTCCCTTCCGTCCGCGGAAACGGGGAGCGTCATCGTCAAAAATTCCACGGGCGGAGCGAAAGCGATTCTTGTCATGTCCGAGCGGGTTCCCTTTGAGATGGAAGAGTCCGCGGATTTAACGCGCTTGAAAGTCCTGGTCTATTACGCGCATATCCATACCAATTGGATTGTCTATCAGGATGATTCGTTTGTTCGTCAAGCCCGTATTTGGCAGCGCGCCAAGAATGTGGTGGAACTTACTCTTGATTTAAGGCATGGGAAACATTTATGGGGATACCACGCTTCTTTTGAAGGGAATTCTCTCTTGATTGAAATGAGACGGCCTCCATTGATTACCTCTTCCAACTCTCTTAAAGGGCGCACGATTTTTTTGGATCCGGGGCACATGCCGTCGGCTCCCGGGGCGATTGGAGGCCTGGGAACTCAGGAAATGGAAGTGAACCTCGCCATTGCCCAGTGCGCCGCGAAGATTTTGGAAAAAAACGGGGCGAAAGTCATTTTAAGCCATCAGACTGATACGGAAGAGGTAGGGCTTGCCGAACGCCCAAAACTGGCGTGGGAAAGCCGGGCGGATGTTTTTGTCAGCATTCACAATAATACTCTTTCGCCAGGAGAAAATCCGTTCAAATCGGAACACGGATTTTCAATTTTTTATTACCTTCCCCAAAGCTTGAGTTTGGCTCGCGCGGTTGAAAAGGAATATCAGAAACTTGTCCCCCTTCCCGATGAGGGAACTCGCTATGGAAATTATTTGGTCTTGAGAATGACGGAAATGCCGGCCATTTTGACGGAATCGGCTTATTTAAGCGATCCCGCGCAAGAAGCGGAGCTTTTGACGCCTTCTTTTCAAAATAAAATTGCGAACGCAATTGTTGACGGCATAAGGTCTTTCTTTAACCGCTTAAGGTTAACGCCTTCGCGTAAAAATGCGGCTGTAGCCGCGGCTCCGGTCTTTCATCCCAAGCGGAAAGTAAAAGTCTCTTTTAGACACAAACGAAAAAAGAGCAAAACCCTTAGAAAGAGGAGCAAACTTCATGCAAGAAAGTCATGAGTCCAGGCTTTTGGCGGCCATTCTCGAAAATTTAACGGGCGGATTCATCGCAATTGATGAGACCAGGCGCATTATGATTTTAAATCCGGCGGCCCGCCGTATTTTAGATCTTCCGGAAGGGTTAAATTTGGATTTGCCGGTGGATCAGGTTTTAATCGGCGCGCCTGATTTTGCCAAAATTTTATTGGATACCTTGGCGACGCGCAATCCGATTAAGAGAAGCGAGATAAGTTGGCTTCACGGAAATCGCCGTCGCTTGATTGGATATGGGACCATGGTGTTGCGGGATGCACTGTCTCGTTTGATGGGAGTCGCGATCACTTTTCAGGATATTACGCCGGCAAGATAGGAGGCTCGGATGAAATTAGGAGATAAAGCCGTAGATTTTTCGCTTAAAGGAATAGATGGAAAAAATTACTCTTTATCTTCTTTTTCCGAGGCCAAGGCCTTGGTCGTTATTTTTTCCTGCAATCATTGCCCTTATGTCAAGGCGTATGAGGACCGCATGATTGAAATTCAGCGGGACTATCAGAATAAAAAAGTTCAACTTATCGCCATCAATTCTAACGATTCCTTCGGTTACCCGGAAGATTCATTTGAGGAAATGGTCAAGCGCGCCCAGGAAAAACGGTTTAATTTTCCCTATCTGCATGACAGGGAACAAATAACCGCCAGGGCCTATCAGGCGACTCATACTCCGCATCTTTTCGTTTTCGATTCCGGCAGACGCCTGGCCTATACTGGAAAAATCGACGACAATTGGGAAAATCCCTCCTTGGTTCAAAAACGATACCTGAAGGACGCGCTGGACGATTTGTTGGCGGATAAGCCTGTTCGCTTGCCGGAAACCCACGCCATTGGATGCACGATCAAATGGAAAAAATAATTGTCTCTTTTTTTCTTCTTGTCTCGCCTTCTTGGAGCGCGGTTCGGAAGGCTCAGGACTTAAAATTCTTTTTTGAAAAGTATCACGTTAAAAATGAAATTGTCAAAAGCCCGCGCGGGATTTTAAAACACGAGTATATCGTTCCCTACGGCCCGTATTTCCAACTTTTCGACTGGGATATGTATTTTATGTCGGTGGCTCTTAGTTATGATCACGTGTCCCGCCCGGTAATCGGTTCGGTCAAGGATTTTTTATCTTTTGTGGATGAGTTTGCCAACTGGACGGGTTACGCGCCCCGGGAAATTGCGCCGGAAGCCTTATGGGCTCTTCCCGAAATGTGTAAGCCGTTCATGGCTCAGGCGGCTGTTCGCGCTTCTTTGGAATCAGGAGATTTTAGTTGGCTGAAAGATTCCGATACTCCGCCTTCCTCAAACCCGCGTTACCGGAAACTTCAAATTTTTGAACGTCCGGATGCGGCCCCCAGGCGTTCCTATTACCATAAGCTCAAAGATATGCTTTCTTTTTGGGAGAATAATCGGCGGGCTCCGGACGGGCTTTTTGTTTGGTATAACGGAGTAGAAAGCGGTATTGACAATAACCCCGCGGTCTCCAATCATCCCAGTCAAATCACCGAGGGCGTGGATTTGCAGTGTTATATTTACCGCGAGTATCTGGCGATGGCGTTTCTGGCCGGAAAGCTCAAGCTTCCCAATGACGTTTCTCTTTACCTTTCCAAGGCCGCTGCGCTTAAAGAACTCATTCGCAAACGAATGTGGTCTGAGAAAGACGCAAGTTATTGGAACATCGACTCTCGGACGGGGAAAATGGTCAAGATTAAGACCTGGACCAATTTTATTCCCCTCTGGACAAAAATCGCGACCGCCACACAGGCGCAAGAAATGATTCAAAAACATCTGCTTAATCCGGCCGAGTTTTGGTCTCCCAACGGCATTCGGAGTTTGTCTAAGACCGAAGTCCTCTATGATCCGCGTGCGGGATATTGGCGAGGACCGGTCTGGGTTCTTTCTAATTATTTGATGATGCACGGCCTTTTAAACTACGGCTATAAAAAAGAGGCTCTTGATTTGGCTAAAGAAACACAGTCTTTGCTGATTCGAGATTTTAAAAACAGCGGGGGGATGAATGAAAATTATAATCCCGAAACCGGAGGGCCGACTGCGGGCGGGCACTTTGTCAGCTGGAATTTACTCGCCGAACACATGAAAGAAGAAGCTTTATCGGGGTTTGACCCCGCTTTTATCCCGACAGTCAAAAGCCCCTCGCCGCTGTCTCGTCCGTGAAAAAGAAAATCGTCAAGGCCAAGGACTTCGCGCGCCGCCATGAGAAAAAAATTCGCTATTTATTTGTGGGGGCTTGGAACACTTTTTTTGGGTATGTTTGTTTTGTCTCTCTTTACCACGCGGGAGATTGGATGCGTCGTCATTACTTGGTCGCTCTTCTCATCAGCCAATTCTTAGGGATTGCCAACGCCTATTTAGGCTACAAGCATTTCGTTTTTAAAACTAAGGGGGGGTATCTTCGAGAGTATATCCGTTTTTCCGGAGTTTATTGGGTTATTTTTATTTTCAATTTTTTTGCCTTGCCCCTTTTGGTTCACAAAACTTCCCTGAGCCCGGTTTTGGCTCAAGCTGTTTTGCTTCCGATTACCGTCATCCTCAGCTACGTGGTTCATAATCGCTTTTCCTTTAAGACGAGTTAATTTATTTCGTCACGAACCCCTAGGGTATAGTATAATGTCTCTCATGATGATATTAGATCCGGTTAATGCCGTTACCTCAATTCAGTTTTATAAGAAAGTGGCCCAGCAGTCGTGGGCGCGCACGGTCGGGTATTTGTGCTATGTCGCTTTTGTATTTTCTCTCATCGCAACCGTTGCCTTTAAATTGCGCGTTGGCCCTGAGATTGACAAGACCTTCTTCTGGCTTGAAAAATCCATGCCGGTCTTGACCTTATCCAACGGCAAAATGACTTCCAATCTGACCGCGCCACTCACCCTGCGCCATCCCGATGATCCTGATGTGGCCTTGACCATTGACACGATGCGGGTGGATCCGGTGACTCCACAAATGCTGGAAAGCCAAAAGGTCATGGCTTATGTAACTTCAAACGCCCTTTACGTTATGCGTCGTCCAGGAGAACTTCGAGTATTTGATTTTTCGTCTCAAAAGCCGATGAGTAAGCCCTTGGTCATCAACCAGGATTTTTATGAGTCCTCCCGCCGTTTCCTCGATAAAATTCTTTATCCCTTCATCTTGGTTTTGGTTTTTACCTTGTTTGTAGTCTGGAAAGTCCTAGCGTCTTTGTTTTATTCGCTGGTGGGGATGATGATGAATTCCTTGCTCAACGCGCAATTACCCTACAATGCCCTCTTTAACATAGCGGCCTATGCCCAGACCCTAATGGTGATTGTTCGGGCGATTTTTCTTTTTATGCCCGGTCCCTTGCCCGGAGCCGCTCCGATTTCGTTGGCGGTGACTTCAATCTACATCGCTCTTGCGATTAAAAATATCCAAGGTCCGCAGGAAGAACTCGCTTAAAATTTCTTCGCTTTTAGAACCTAAGAGTCAGATCAAGACGATTCGTCACGCCCAAAAGCCCAAAGGGAACCCAGGCGTAGTCAATCCGAAATTTTCCGATATCGAGGCCGCCGCCTCCCGCGATGCCGCTCAGCCCATTAATTCCGCGCGCGTAGCTTTGGTTATATCCGATTCGAAGAGCCCCGCTCATCTCATTGTCTTTAAACACGCTTTCTAAACCGACGCTGAGATACGGGGCTTGGTTGGAATCGGCGACGAGGTCCATTCCGGCATTAAGAATTTCGGATAAATGCCAGATAAATCCGCCTCTCAGCTCAGTCGGCAATGGGGAAGCGACGCTCCCAACCTGGATGGGGGGGCCGAGATTGGTGATCGAAGCTCCCAGATCAACGGGTCGGTTTCCGATATCGGTTACGTGAAGCGCCTGAACTCCCAAATTTAGCGCGATGTCGGCGGCTTCGGCGGTGTCAATTTGAGAGCGAATGATGTTGACTCCACCGCCGATTAAAAGCGATTTCCAATGCTGGGCATAGGAGAGATTCATTGCCATGTCATAAGGGGTAAAACTGCCGACGGAGTTTCCGATATTGTCGTAGGCGGTTTGAGGGGCTTGCGAGAAATAAAGAAGCCCCGCTCCCAAGACGCCTCCGTTGGAGAGTGGAAGTGCGTAAGAGGCAGAACCTTCGTAAGTCGTTTGAAGAAGACTGTTATAGCCGAGATCAATTTCTGATGGATCCTCGGGTTCGAGTCTCGCCAAGCCTGCGGGGTTCCAAAATAAAGCGTCGGCGCCCTCGACCGAGGCTGCCGCGACGCCTCCCATCGCGGGAACTCTCGATCCGGTTGGAATTTGAAGAAATTCCGCTCCGGTTGTTCCTATTCCGCCACTGGTAAAAGGATTGGAAGGCAAAAAAAAAGTCGCGTGAGCCAAGGGGGCAAAGGCGACGGCGAGGAGAAAGACTAGATGGGCCAGACGGGGCCCTTCCGAGTCGAAAGCGTATTCTCATCAATGGCGTCCAGATCCTTTGGGTCTTTGATTTTAAGGGGGCTTTTGTTTTTTTCCGCAGGCTCTTTGGCCGGTTCAATGTTTGTTTTCGGCGAGGTTTCTTCGGCTTTCGCGAGTTTCATTTCCGGAGTTTCTTTGATGGAAAGTTCTAATTGTTGGGGTTCTGTAACTTCCGTTTTTTGATCTTTCGATTCATTTTCAGGCTTGAGAACGAGCGTTTCCTCGATTTTGGGAGTTTTAAGTTTTATTTTTTTAGAAGAGGAAGTTTCTTCTTCTTTCACCAGCGAAGGGGCGCTCAATGTGGACATTTTTTCTGTCTGTTCTTTAAGAAGGGCGGAGATTTTTTCCAGCGCCTTGAGATTACTCCGAGATTCTGCGATAAAAACTTTTTCTAAGGAGTTCATTTGTTCCGCGAGCTTATTCATCCCTTCGCTGAGAATTTTGATTTCCTCATTCAAACGAGGGGCTTCTTTCATTTCTTCTTTTGCAATTGGAATAGAAGGGACGCTCTCTTGCGATGGAGAGGGGAGCGGCGCTTCCAATGGTTCAGGCGAGATAAGAGTGGGAGCCGATTCTTCGGCTAGAGTTTCCGGCGCAATTTCAAATTGTTCTCGTTCGGTTTGCGATTGGATCGGCTCTTGTGATTTTTCTTGAGGCTCTACGGATTCCAAAGCTTCTTCATTATCTTCGGTGTTTTCCTCTTCGGCTTCAACCGCGAGGCGATATTGCCCCAGAAGAAAGACAAATAAGATGAGGCTGGCAAGAAAACCTCCAGCTGAAATATAGAACCAGACGTCTTTAAGCAGATGAATCAGCATACGAAAATCGTATCGCAAATGAGACGGGCTGTCAAGGGCTTTTGCGCGAAATTAAAAACTAATGTTGACGGAGCTAGAACCGCAAGTTCCGGTTCCAGAACCGTGAAAGACTGCGGGAGTGGCAACATGATTAGAGTCTTGCGCTACTCCATTAACAGAGGAAAGATTAAGGTTGACAGCGCATGTCTGATTGAGCCCTGGTCCTGAGACATTGAAAGGTGCGCCTGAAATTGTGACAGAGCCTTGCGTTGTATTACTGCTCGTATAAACACATTCAGTTAAATTACTACCTGCAGCGATAGTGACGGTGCTGGCAAACAAATAACTGTCAATGGCACAACTGGCGGGCGCGCTAGAAAAGGCAAGTTTAAGAGAGCCAGTTTCAGGAAGACAGGCGCCACTTCCTCTCGAACTAAAGCCGCCGCTAATATAGTTAATACAGGGGCCACTTGGGTCTAAATTAATCATAAAAGTATTTTGCAGCGCTGTTTGAGAAAAAGCGCTTAAAGCCCCTGCCAATGGGTTGCTGGAAGAGCTTGTGCTGCTTTTATGACAGGCTGCGAGAATCAGGCTCAAACTGAGCGTGAGAAAGAGGCCGTTCCAAAAAGAGAGCGTTTTCATCAAGATTAATTTTAATAAATGAGTCATTCTCTTGTCAAAAAAAGCTAGAATATGGCGGATTCTGAATCGCTAGAAAACAGAGGAAAAGAATATGCACTTAAAAACGGTGGACATTTTTGGGTATAAATCTTTCGCCCAAAAAACCCATTTGGACCTTCAACAGGGAATTAATGGAATCATTGGCCCTAATGGCTGTGGAAAATCCAACATCATGGAATCCATTCGCTGGTGTTTGGGAGAAAGCTCCTGGAAGTCCTTGCGGGCGGATGCGATGACCGATGTCATTTTTGCCGGGACCGCTCGAAAACCCGCCTTGTCTTTTTGTGAAGTGACTTTAACTTTTGACAATTCCTCTCAAGGTCTTCCGATTCCATTTTCTGAAGTGACGGTGACCCGCCGCCTTTTTAGATCGGGGGAATCTCTTTATTTCTTAAATAAAAGCCAATGCCGACTTAAAGACGTGCGCGATCTCTTTTTAGATACGGGGCTTGGAAGCGGCGGATATGCCGTCATCGATCAGGGGCGCGTGGAAATGATGATTTCAGCCAAACCTGATGAACGGCGCGCGTTCTTTGAAGAAGCGGCTGGCGTTGCCAAATATAACGCGAGAAGAGAAGAAGCCCTTAAAAAACTTGAGCGCGTTGAAGCGGATATGGCGCGCGTGATGGACGCTCGCGCCCTGGTGGATGAACAGGTCAAGAAACTTGACTCGGACGCCAAAAAAGCGAATCTATTCCAGAAATATAAGGAAGAGCTGTCGGCGGCGGAAGCCTCGCAAATTCTAAAAGAGATTTCTCGGCTTGAATCTCTGCTGGAAGAAGGTCGCCTCAAGCGCCAGCCGTTGGAAGAATCTCTGGGCCAGAAGAAAGTTGAAATTGACGTCGCCGGCGCGGAGACTTCCGCCTTAAATTTAGAACAAGCCCAAGCCCAGGCGCAGGCGATGGAAGCGGGCAAAAAATCTTCCGAGATTAAGGCGCAAGTGGCGCGCCTTGAAGAAAGAATTCAGTCTTGGGAGCGGGAAGCCGCTTCCGCCGCGGAAAGGGTGAAGTCTCTTCAAACCGAAGAAATGACCCTGAAAGAAAAAATAGCCTCGACAGATGAAGATTTAGATCGGACGCGCGTGGATTTAGAGAAATTAGAAGCGCAGCTTGAGGTTGTTCATCAGGAAGTGGAAGGCGAGACGGAAAGAATGGAAGGTTTGTCTTTGCAGGTTTCTCAAGCCCAGTCGGAATGGGAAGAGAAGGGGCGAAAGACGCTTGAGGCTTCCGAGCGGCTTCTAGTTGAGACGCGCAAGGTCTCTGAAGGCGAGTCGGATTTGACTCGGATAGAAGCGAGGATACGTTCTTCCTTGAGGGAATATGGGAAGGATTTAGAGGCGGCGGCTTCTTTACTCGCGGCGCTGGAATCGGCGCGCGCAGAACTTAAACAGTGCGAAAATATTTTAGAAGCCTCAAAAGCGGATTTGGAAACAACACAGGCGGAGCTAGAGAACGCGCGGCTTAAAGAAAAAGAATTGGATGCGGAAAATTTGCGTCTCCATTCTCAAGTCGCTGAAACGCAGGCCCAGCTCAAAGCTTTGGAAGCTCGCGGCGAACAGGACGCTTATTGGGTGGGGGCCCAGACGGTGGCGCGCGCCGGTCTCCCGGGAATCGTGGGAACCTTGCAATCTCTTTTTGAGGTGGAGGAGTCTCTTCGGGTTAAAATTCAGGATATTTTGGGAGAAAGACTTCATGCGGTGGTGTGCGAGGATTCTTCCGCCGCCCGGAATGCGATTGATTTCTTAAAAGCATCGAACCGTGGGCGCTGTCGGTTTTTAGTTCTTAGCTCCATTCCCTTGGGCGTTTCTGAGAGAAGTTATCCCGAAGAAGCGATGCCGCTTTTGTCTAAAATCAAGTTTGACTCGCGCTATGAGCCTTTGATGCGCTTTCTTTTCGCGGAAAGCTACGCTCTAGGGCCTTTGGTTTTTGGCGATCATTGGGTATTTGGCGGCGCCCTTCTTTCTCCTCATGAAGGGTTATCCTTGGCGGATATCGAGCGCCTTCGGAGAGATTTGGAATCCTTAAAAACGAGTTTGGCCGACATGGCCATTCAAAAGCAAACCGTTTCCGCTTCAATTGGCGAATGGGAAAATAAATTTCGCGACGCGTCCCGGAAAATGACTGAAGATTTGGGGCGCCGGGAATCCTTGGCCGCCCAGGTGGCGGAGAAAGAAGCGGTTTTAGCCGCGCGGCAAAAAAATAGTTTGATCGTGGAGACCGAGGCGGTGGAAGGCTTAAAAGAGTGGTCTGTTTCCGCTGATAAGCTCAAAGATCTCGAAAATGCTTTAGGGGCTTTTCGGAGCGCGGAAGAAGCGGCTCGTTTGTCCCAGGAAGAATCTTTGAAAGCCCTTTCCATCCTCAAAGATAAACTGGTTGAGGAAAAAGCTAAGCAGGGCGCCGTAAAAGCCCGGCTTGAGGCGTTGGAGGGGCAGGCTTTCCAGTTAAAGCGTTCTTGCGAACGCCTTGAAAAGGAAAAAGAATCTCATCGTCAGTCCATCGCGCGTGCGGTGGAAGCGATTTCTTCCCTGTCTTCCAAACAGGAAGAATGCGCTTTAAGTATCGCCCAGGGCCGGCAGGAGTTGGATGTCCTCTACCGTGATTTGTCCGCTTCCGAGTCTGAGTTAAAAGCGGTGATGGAGAGACTTCAGCAGCTGGAATTGGACATTCATCAGAAAGGCGAGTCCTTGAAAATTCTCAAGGCGAATGCCGAAGCTGTTCAAGAAGAGCTTCATGCTTTGGATGTCGAAGCCAGCGCTTCTAAAAGCGCGCAGGATAGCCTCAAGTCGCGCTTATGGGATCAATGGCAGTTGACCTATGAAGAGGCAAAATCGAAATACGAGTCTCAGGAGGAAGTCAATCCCGAGCGTTTAGAATTTTTAAGAAAGCGCATTAACAATCTTGGCCACGTCAATATGGCGGCCCCAGAGGAATATCAGGATCTGACCCAGAAGCAATCTTTTCTTAATTCCCAGATTGAAGACATTTCTCATGCGCGGGAAGATTTAAAGCGCGCGATTCAAACCATCAACGATTCGACCAGAGAAAATTTCCGCAATACCTTTAATGAAATCAGGGAACATTTTAAGAAACTTTATGGGACTCTTTTTGAGGGGGGCGAAGCCGATCTTGTTTTGAGCGATCCGGAAAATATTTTAGAGACCGGCATTGAAATAATGGCCCAGCCTCCGGGGAAGAAGCTTCAGAGTTTGTCTCTCTTGTCGGGTGGGGAAAAGGCTTTGACCTCGGTCGCGCTTTTGTTCGCGTTCTTCATGGTGCGTCCGTCGCCTTTTTGTATGTTGGATGAGGCCGACGCGGCATTAGACGATGCTAATGTCGAGCGCTTCGTGGGGCTTCTCAAGGAATTTGAGTCCCGGACGCAGTTTTTAATCGCCAGCCATAACAAACGCACGATGGAGGCGGCCGACGCGATTTACGGTGTCACGATGGAAGAAATGGGCGTGAGTCAACTTATCAGCGTGGACTTTAAGAGCAGGGAGCGTTCCCAAGCTCAACCAAATCCGGCTCAAACAGCGGATTCCTCGATCAGCGAGACCCCCGTCGCGGCTTAAAACAGTGAGTTGATTTCGCCAATTTCATCTTTTCGGAAGTAGGTCTTTTGCCGGAAATTTTCTAGGTCCTTTGGCCCATTTTTTCTTCCTCATTGAATGTTATATGTAAGGAGAGGAGGGAAAATGCTATGAATCCCTTAGACCAAAATCAACATAGACGGAAACATTCGTCCAAAGTTCGTCTTGAGTGGTCAAACAGGAGAAAGTCCGTAGTGGTCATTGGTCGCCAAATGACTCTCGGTTCTTTCGACACATTAAAGGAGAGCTATCACTGGGTTATCAAGCGCGGAACTTGTTTGCTCGAGAAATAGGAGCTTTCCGCCTGAAGGCGGCGGCTTTTTTATTCGGGTTATTGTTTATGACTTTGGAATTTGTTCAGGCAGGCACGGTCGCCAATCCAAATCTGGATACTGATTTTACCAACATGATGGGTTGGATGAGCGGACAATTGGCCAACGGCCTTGGCTTTAACGCCGGAGAAACCTTCGACCCTCCCCGGGAAGTGACCAGCCGCCGCATCGAGACCGATTTATCCCTGGGTATTGGAAATATGCCGTTTAATAAGGCGCAGTTTCCCCAACTCGATTCCTCTCTTCAGACGGTCGGCGTCGAGAATTTCTTCCCCGATTCGGTGTTGTTCCCAAATCTGACCATGCATTTAAGAGCCGGGCTTCCCTGGCGATCGGATTTTGCCTTTCGCTTTGCCGATATGACGACGCCGTCGTCTTATCGACTCTCGAATTCCTTGACCGGAAACGGGCAGTCTAATTCCATTGGAGCCACCTTGCGGAAGCATTGCTTTGGGGAAGACGGAGAGCCTCTGCTGACTTTCGCGGCGAATTATAATCACGTCTTCGGGCGTTTCGGATATGCGACTTCGTTTTCCGGGAATCTTCCCACCGTGGGAGGCTCGAACACCCCGGTCAATGAAAACGTGTCGGGCAATTTGGGATGGAACGTCAACAGCTTCGGGCTCAACGCCATCGTCAGCCAGAAATTCGGGGCTTGGATTCCTTTCGTGGGATTGGGATACAACTACGTGACGGGACTTGTCAACGCGGGAATGACGGCCGTTGACTTAAGCGGCAATTTGGGCCCTATTGAGGGGGCGGCAAACAGCGGCCCGGCGGCTAATAATGCCAGCGTTATTTTTGGCGCGCAACTGAATCGTTCCTGGGCCAATTGGTTTTTCAACGGAGAGGTCGAAGCGGCGGGGCCGGACAAGGGGCAAGCCTGGATCGCTCAAACAGGTTTTTCTCTTCCGTTTTATATAGGCCCAGGTGGGAAAAAGGCTAACTCAGACCAAAACGGTCGAAAGAACCCGCCTTTGTCTCTTGAGCCTGGAGGAGTGATTTTGTTGCAGTAGGATTTGTTATGTTTAAAAAGACGACCGCTTTTTTGTGCGTGGGCCTTATTCTTCTTGGAAACGGTTTTGATTCTTCCGCATGGGCCGCTGAGATTAAAAATAGTTTTGATCCTGTTTCTTCTGTTCGAGTCGCTATTCCCCTTTCCGAGCCGGGCAGTTCTCTTCTTCCCGCGGAAACGGAAATTTCAAATAGTTGGGGACTGTCCCTAACTATTCATCAGCAGATTCCTGACAAAATAACGGCGGGCCGGAGCTTGAGCCGCAGTGAAAAAAAGAGACATCGCGCGCGGGAAGGGCCTCTTTCCCCGCTTCCGACGACCTTGCTAGGGCGCCCGGAGGTTTCCAATTTTTCTCCGATTCATCAATCGGGTCAGTTAAGGACAATCCACGGTTCTCCTCGGATTGACTTTGATGGAAACGGCGCCAAAAGCGCGCCCAGCGTTTCCGAACTTAAAGGCGTTTTGTCCGACGGTCCCAAATTCCCCGGTCAAAGCCTAAGCCCTTTTTCGTTTCATCTGCCTTCCGGGCAATGGGCCTCGGCTCGGGACGAGGGTCTGGAGGGGTTCCTCTACTCGAAACTGGAATTGGAAAAACAGGGCCAGGGAAATCTGGAACAGCTGGAGGATTATTTCCATTATCTCGATTCCCTTTTGTCTCCCATGGGACTCGCGGTCCCGGACTTGAAGTCTCTTGAAAAAATTCATTCCTCCTCGTTGCCGCCCCAGCAAAAAAACGCGCGATTAAACGATTGGCTGGTTTCAACGGTTTCCAAGTATCAATCGCAACTTGAGCTTCTGGACCCTTCCTTGTGGGCGAAAGAAGCCTCCATCTATCTCATTTTCGCGCGCGCCTATAATCGCCTTAAATCCGGAAAAAATTTCATGGATTCTCTGGATGAGACGGAACTTTCCCGCATTCGGAATCAAATCAAGGCCGATTCCTTGTGGCTGATGGATATTTTCGAGATTGGAGAAATTCACCGCTGGGGAACGGGCGGCGGATCGGCCTATTCCATCAAGGGCTACCATGTCAAGCCGGAATTGGGCGGAGACGAGGGGCTTAAAAATCTGATCGAGCGCGCGCAAAAAATGGGGATTAAAGTCGGCGTCGATTTCATTCCCAATCATGTTTCGTTGGACGGCGATTTTATCAAGGAATTCCCGGAAGGGGTCATGCACGTCGTGCCGCCCCAGAACTTGTCGGATGAGGAAATCATGGCCCAGGTTCCTCTTCACGGCAACGGCAAGCCTGCTTTTTATCTTCTTCACTCAGACCATTATCCGGAAAACGGAAAGTTCGTGTCCAAGAAAATTCTCGTTCAATATCCAATCACCGATTACGGCGGGGATATGTGGACGGATTTGGCCCAAATGGATTACAGTCGTCCCGAGACGCGCCAGTGGGAACTGGATCAGACCGCCAAGATGTTCGGCCCCTGGAGCTTGAATTTCGTCCGCCGGGACATGGCCTATGAAATTTTAAACGCCCGCTATTTTCCCCGGTGGCTTTTTATTTTAGAGCATGAAAGAGACTCTTCCCGGGGCTGGATGCGGGATGCCTTGACCCGGTTCATCGAGGATTTCAAAGCGCGCTGGAAAAATTTGAACGGCGAGGAATTCATGGCCCAAATGGCCCAAACCGCGAGAAAAGAAAATCCCTCGGCGGCTCTTTTCGACGAAGCCTATACGGATTTCAGCGCTCTGTCGCGGGCGGGCTCGAGCGCGGTCTACAATAAGAACACCCACGACGGGAGCCGCGGGCAATACGGGCTTTACGACGCGATGGTCTCGGCTTCCTCCGGGGGTTCGGTTGATATTCTCAGAGAGGCCTTAAAAAACGTCTGTTTCCGCATGTGGCAGAAAGGGGGGGCCGGCGAACTTAATTTTATCGGCACCCACGACGGCGGCGAGGGAAACCCCGTCGATAAATTCGGACGCTATTTCAAGGCCGCGGCCTTGACCGCGCTTTTGTTCCGCCCGCTTCTCACCTATAACGGACTCGAACAAGGGGTGGGCCAGGCGGAAAACCTCATCGGAGATCTTTCCAAATCGGTCGACACCCAAAAAGCCATTCCCTTCGACATTCCCGTCCTCATCAATTGGAAAAATTCAAATCCCGACAATCAGAAGTACCTGGAAACCCTTTGGAGCGTGGGAGAAAAGTATAAAGGCGCGCTCGGAAAGGCCTTGGAGGTTTTGTCTCCGAAGACTCGGACTTCCCTCGTCGCTTGGTCTTCCGGCTATGCCGAAAACGGGGTTCAAAAGGCGCTCATCGGGGTTTCCAATTTCGGGGAAAAATCCGGCGCGTTTTTCAACATGGATTCCCCGACGCTTGAGGCCTTTGGAGCTTTCAAGCCGAGAGCGGATCGCGATTATATTTTGCGCGACGTTTTGAATCTCCAGAAAGACGGAACTCCGACCGTTTACCGCCGCAGCGGGGCGGAACTGCTCAAAAACGGCCTTTATATCGGCCTGGACGCGGGGGGAACGCAACTCTTTGAGGTCGAGGAGGTCTTGCCGCCGCCGAAATCGGGGCTTGATTTTCCAGATAGGCGGCTTGGAGCGATTGTTCCGCGCTTGGGGATCGTCTCTCATTTCCCTATTGCCGGGGAACCGCCCGCGGGGAAACCTCCGGTTGCGTCCATCCCGGGAAATTGGGATTTGGCGACGCAAAATCTCGTTAAGGCCTCGTGGGGAGTTTTCGGGCTTCTTCAATTGCCGCAACTCTGGCAAAATTTCGTCAACCTCGCCCAGGTTCATCCTTTTCTGAAATCCGCGCTGTCTTTGTTCGGCGTTTCGGCGGGGCATTTGACGGCCATATCGGGAATTCCCTTCATGGGCGTTTTGTCCGGCATTCTCGCCGACGGGATTTTGATGTCGTATTACACGGGCCAAAAAGAGATGGCCTCGTCCGTCGTCCAGACGATCGGGGTTGTGATGGCGAGCTTGGTCTTAAGCCAGGTCGCCTGGGCGGGCTTCGTTCCCTTGGCGGTCTATTTCGCGGCCTTGCCCTTGATTTTGACGCACTTGGCCGTCAACGCCCTTAAGTGGGCGGGGAAGCTTCCCGAGAAAATCGCCGGCGTTTCGATTTGGGACTCCTGGCAGAAATTTCTGACGCTGGCGGGAATGTTCCTTCTTCCGGCGGGGGTCAGCGTGATGTTCGCGGGAGCGGCCGGAGGAGTCTCTCTCGGGCTGCCCTTGATTCTGGGTTCCGTCGCGGCTTTTGCGGGCTTGGGCTTGATGATCGCCGAATCGCGCGGAAAACTTTCCGAGAAATGGAGCAGCCGTTGGAAGGATATCGGGGCGTGGCTTGCGACCGCGCTTTTCATGTTCATGCCGCTGGCGCAGATTCACAGCATCTTCGTCAACCCGGCCGGCGTCGGGGGTCTCGCGCTGCCCAGCTTTTTCATGGGAGCGCTGGGGAATCTACTGATGCTTCCCCGGGCGATCTTGACGAAAAATAAAATCTGGTTCGTCGGCAGCGGCTGGGCGGTCTTAGTGGGGGGCCTCGGCGTGTTCTTAAGCCTGGCCGTTCACGGCGTCTTCGCGGCCTGG
>JAJYOT010000018.1 GCA_021796015.1 bacterium | reverse complement strand
AACTGGATGATTATATTGGGAGCCTTTATTTAAAGGGGACATGGGTTAAGAAGGATTATGTCGAAGCAATTAAGTGGTATCGGCGGGCAGCGGGGCGTGGTGATGCTGATGCTGAATATAACTTGGGCGTCATGTATTTGAATGGCAATGGTGTCAAAAAATCACCGTCGAGGGCCATTAAATTGTTACAAAAATCCGCTGAGCAAAGTGACATATCAGCAGAAAAAAAATTAGGGAAAGTATACTCCGAGGAACCTGATTATGATGAAGCCCTTAAATGGTATAGAAAAGCCGCGGAACAGGGCGATCCGGAAGCAAAGGTTCAGGTTGCACTTATGCAATTAAAGGTTGAACAGACTCAAAAAGAAGAAGAAGAAAGAGAGCGAAATTTTGAACAGTTACAGAACCTTAATGCTTGTCTTCAACAGTGCCGTGGAATTCTTGTTAGCTACTCAGATGGGTCGGGCGATTGGCGAACAATGAATGAACAGGCTGCAGAACAGGAACAATGCAGTATAAACTGCCACGCATTGTATCGTTAAAGGGGAGTTATAAGATGGCTCGGCTCCCAATGCACTGGGCGGCGGTGACGGGGCAAACCTTCGCCATGGAGTTTCTTTTCAACTTCAAAGCGGATGTTAATGCCCGGGACAAGGAAGGAAATACTCCACTTATTCCGGCGGCCTCCACGGGACATGCGGAAGCAACGCAATGGCTCATCGATTTTGGGGCTGATGTGGATGCCAAGAATCAAGAGGGCTGGACGGCTTTAAATTCGACGGAATATAAGGGAAACCTGGAGGTTGTCAAAATTCTTCTCAAAGCGGGAGCAAAACCCGTGCCGCCGCTCATGGCAGACGGTGATCTGGATATTCCCGATGGCCCACCAGAAGACTTATCATAACCGCGTCTAGCCTAAATTATTCACCAAGGAAACTTCTCCCGTTAATGTTCATGTGATTTTTTCTTCGGCTGCCACAGGCGCTCGTCAAACCGATAGGGTTTGGCGGAGGAAATTCTAAGATTCTTAAAATCGGGATGCAGGGGATTAATTAGATAATTATGTTCCGTCTCCGCGATGATGGATGGAACCTTCAGAATAGACGATTGAGCCGCCCTAACCCATCGCGTTCCTATGTCTTGCGTGGACCGTGGAGCTGGAACGGCTTTCCAATCGGGCGGCAAACTCCGGCGAGACAACTCTTCCACGCGAACCCCATCCGGTATTTTGACTTCATAAAAAACCAGATCAACACTCCTGCCTTCGTCTCCCATGTGGACGAACTTCTCAAGAGCGGCCAAGGAGAGGGCCTCTGCCGTATAGACCACGGGAGAGCCGGGCTTATTCCACCGCCCGCCTTCAAGAGAAGCGCCCTTGCCGGAAAATGACTCTTCCTTGGCGCGATTGGCTTTGTCAATGCGCCAAACCGAAATCACGGAAGAACGCCGTATTCGATTTGAGAAAGGAGCTTTTGAACGGCATGAGCTCCGGGCTCGGTATCCAATAGATCAATGGGAACCGCGCCGCCAAGGCCCGGCTGGGAACGTTGAAGCCATGACATGGCCGCGCTCTTACCCCCAAAGATCTCGGACGCCAATTTAATGATTTCCGATGTTCGGTAGAAGCGGTCGCTGGCCACGGCGTCAAGAGGCTCTTGTTTCCTGCGATGGCGGGTAAGGCTGCTGTTGCTGATTCCGACCATGCGGGCGAAAACGCTGTCCGTAAGCCCATAGGCTTTCTGGAATCTCGACGCTTTTCCCCACTCATAACCCCTGCGTATTTCCCGAATTAATGTAGTCATTTGATATTATTATACCAGTCAAATGACGCATTGTCAATAGCCTGACATTCACAAGCATACGCCTTGTTTCTCGAAGAAAAGTAACCATATTATTATGGGCTTCAAACAAGGTGAAAACTTAGGAGGTCAAATCATGGAAAAACATAATCAATGGGAAATAGTCAGTTCTCAAGGCTTGGACGGAAAGATTCAATCATTAATCAAGATGTTCTTAGCTGGTAGAAATAACCTCACTCTTAAGGCATATCATCAAGATTTAGAATCATTTACCATTGCTTTAGGAGAAAAAAGCGTAGCCTTAGCGGTTAAAAGACTGATTTCTTGTTTCCCAGGCGATGCCAATGGGCTTGTTTTAGCCTATCGGAATAAAATGTCCGAGAATGGATTAGCCCCCGCCACGATTAATAGAAGACTTGCGGCTTTAAGAGCTCTGATTAAATTAGCCAAAACCTTGGGAATTATTACCTGGGAAATTGAAATTCCTAATGTTAAGAATGAGTCTTATCGTGATTTGCGTGGGCCAGGGATATTTGCAATTAAGAAAGTCGTATTGAGTCTATCTCAAAGTTCTATTCCCAAGGCCAAAAGAGATTTGGCGATCCTAAGACTGCTTTATGACCTTGGATTACGGAGAAATGAGCTTGTCTCTTTAGATCTAGAACACCTGGATTTAAGCGCCGGAAATGTCTCCATTCTAGGGAAAGGACGCTCGGGCAGGGTTCAATTGACCTTGCCGATGGAAACAAAAGCCGCCTTGGAAGTTTGGATATCGATAAGAGGCAATGATCCTGGTCCCTTGTTCTCTAACTTTGACCATAATCCCAAGAGTAAGGATAAACGGCTAACAGGGACTGGGCTCTATCTTCTCATTAGGAAATACCGCCTAGGAAGGCCCCACGGGATTCGGCATACCGCTATTAGTGAGGCTTTGGATAAAACTGGCGGGGACGTGCGTTCTGTTAGGCAATTTAGCCGTCACCGCTCGGTCAATACGGTATTAATCTATGATGACGTTAGAACGGATAAAGCGGGATCTATCGCCCAAATACTGGCCAAAGGGCTATAAAAACTTGGTTATGCAAACTGGCATTATCATAACCAAAAATAATGCGCTAAGCTTTTGGATGCTCGTCAAACTGATTGACTCATTAGAGATATCCAAGATGAGCTAGCCCGGAAATCAGATTGTTTTATTTCCTTCTAATTGCATGCCCTTGATAATGCCTCCGAGTATGTTTCCTCGGCAAAATCCAAAATGCCACTTCCATACCAATGCCCCAATAACGCCCGACATCCCATAGACCATCGTATTTACCCAACTTTTTACAACAATCTTCAAGCCACTTTTTATTATCGCGTTCTTCCTTCGGCCAGAACTTCTTAATATCATCAGCATATTTAACAATTTTGAGCCGTTCAAGGTTTTCAAGAATCTCTTTTGAAGGATGTGCGGCCAACATAATGCCAAATACTTGTTTTACCCCGTGTTTCAATCGCTTTCCTTGCTTCCATCGCTTCATGTCTGGTCTAAGCCCCTTTGTCCCATTTAAGGAATTTCTTAACTCTTTTCCAGGATCTTTTTTTGGTTTCACGGCATCAAATGTTATTATCGCCTTTAATTCGATAATCGTAGGCTCCTTACTCTTGTTCTTAAAGATAGCAATATCAGCCCTGTTCCACTCACGAGTCACTCTCCAATCTTTATACCGCTGATTGATCAGATAGGCCAATTTGTCGCGCACTTGATTTTCCACTTTCCCCGTTAGGGCAAGGTAGGCCAGTTCATTGCAACTAAAGCATATTGGGAGCGTATTCATAACATTTTTAAGATCATTGCGTTTCATAGCGCACTCCTGAATTTTAAATTCTTCAAACGAAAATCAACGACTGAACCATGTACGGAACAATACACTGACCCCTGAGAAACTCCCTGGAATTAAATTGTCCTCGGTGGCTAAGGTGGTGGCTAATTTAAAGCGAAACCGAACACAATGAGGCAAACTTAAGCAACAACAGGCACTTATTTCTCGTTAATAAACAACCTTCAGATACGTCGAGAATGACGTTTAAGTCGGTTCGAAGCCACGCGCTCTATCCGTTGAACTACAGGCCCGCTTCGCTTATTCTACAAAGGTTTTTTAAGTTTTGTCCGTAGCATTCGTCAAAGGCTGGTGTCTGGGGTGGTGGCTAATTTAGAGCGAAACCGAGCACAATGAGGCAAGATTTAAGCGATGGGGATTTGAGGAATGTTTTTGAAATCTTTATCGTAGGTTAAAAGCGTCATGGCATGCTGCAGAGTCAACGCGGCGATCCATACATCGTTAATGGGAATGGGGGTTCCCTGCTTTTTGAGTTGAAGTTTAATTTCTGAATAGTGGTGGCTAGTCTGTTCATCGCAGACAAGGATTTTGACTCTAGCAGAGTCCAAAAATTTCAAAAGAAACGCTTCGTTGCGCCGACCTTGAGTTCCCGCTAAAAATCCATACCGCAATTCAGCTAGGACTGGGACCGGTATTCCGATGATGTCAGCCCTCCGGATGAGGGATACCGTTTTTTCTTGTCCCTCAGTAAATGCCCGGTAGGCGTTAGTATCCAATGCGAGTTTCATCGCCATTCCCTTGGATCAACGATGCGTTGTTCCTTGAGAGCTTTATCGGTTGCGGAATCCGCAATCCAGCTTCCAATGAGAAAGTCCAAATCATGATATTCTTTGGTCTGCCCGATTCCCGCTTCTTTCTCCAGGGCTTCAAGCAAAACGGCGTTGAGGCTCATTTCCCGTTCGGCCGCTATATTTCTCAAGGTTTTATTAATGGAAGGCGGAATGCCGCGAACTGTATACTGTGATGTCTTGTGTGTATTCATAACTATGCCTATATGGTATCATGATAAGCCTACATTGTCAATAGAACGCATCTGAAACATGGGATTGTGCTGGTTGGAAACCTGATATTTCTATTTGGGGTTCACATGTAACAAAAAAGTGCTTGAAATAATTCGCTCTATAGATTACCCTTGTTTTAAGTTCATGCGCGTTTATTTTGGAGGAAGGTATGAAATATTGGGTTTATATTGACGGCAAGGTTCCCGGGGCTTATTCGGCGGATGAATTATGGCGGCTTTCTGGTTTTTCCTCCGCCACCTTGGTTTGTTCGGCGGAAGGCGAAATTCAGGACAAAAATTGGCTCTGCGCCGGAGAGTTCTCTGATATTGTTCAGGCCGGAAAGAAGCAGACCTCTCGTCCGCCAGTTCCGCCGTCGGCTCAAAACGGGCTTTTGGCGGCTGAAAACCCTAAGGAAGCCCTTGAGTCGGCCGAGGCCAAGATTTTCCTTCATGTAAAAGAGTTGATGTCGGAAATTGAAAATGCTCGCCGCGAGAAAGATCTCCTCGCTTCTTTGCAAGACCAAGTTGAGGGGATGAGCCGTGATTTAAAGCAAGAGTTGGAGGAAAAGTCCTCTCTTGAGAAAAAAGTTGCGGCGCTGGAGAAAGATTTGTCGCGCCTTAATAGGGAGACTCGGGAAAGTTCCGAACGGCTCGAGGCCCTTTTAAAGGAAAAGGAAGAAGCCTTATCCTTGGTCAAAGCCGAATTCGAGAAAGAACATTCGCAGTCCGAGCGTCTGAGGGGTCATGTGAAAGAGTTGTCTGAAGATTTAGCGATCCGAAATGGGTTAGTTGATCGCTTAGCTAAGGATTTGGCGGAAAAAGAGAAAAGTTTAGCGCAATCTCTCGGGCTCATTAAAAGATTGGAGGAAGAGTTGCGCTTAATTCCATCTGTTCAGTCGGCCCAGAAGGGAGCATCGTCTATTAAGATTTCTGAGGCAGACGATTCCAAAGAACGTCCTTTGCCTTCAGTTGAAAATAGCGCCCCCGCTCAAAAAAATATTGACCCTGTTGTTTCTTCCGGAGAGTCTGGAGATAATAAAAAAGGTAGATTTTTTTTCAGAAGCCGGAATCAAGCTCCTTCTAATTCTGCCTCTATATCCCTTCTTCAACTTAAGAAAAGTATTCGAGATTAAAGCTAGCAGTCAAAGACTCCGATTGACAACTCTGCCTTTCTTTGTGCTATAATTAGCAGAGAAGGTGAGCGAGTGCTAAAACCGCTCTATCAAAGATTAGGAGGATTACAAGGTATGGCAGAAGCGACTCTGACGAAAGTAAAAATCCAGCCTCTCGGCGATCGCGTTTTAGTGAAACCGATCGAGGCCAAAGAAACCAAGCGCGGCGGGCTCATTATCCCCGACACCGCGAAGGAAAAGCCGCAGGAAGGCGAGATCATCGCCTGCGGAAAAGGGAAAACCGCGGAAGACGGCAAGGTTCTCCCGATGGACGTTAAAGCTGGCGATAAGATCCTATACGGAAAATACTCCGGATCTGAAATTAAACTCGACGACCAGGAATATCTGATCATGCATCAAGACGATATTCTCGGAATCCTGAAATAACTGGAGGAATCATCAATCATGGCTAAAAATATTGTCTTTGCGGAAGAAGCGCGCCGTTTTTTAAAGGCGGGAGTTGATAAACTCGCCAATGCGACGAAAGGGACCTTGGGTCCCCGCGGTCGCTCGGTTGTTTTAGATAAAAAGTTCGGTTCCCCGACTGTGATCGACGACGGCGTCACGATCGCCAAAGAAATTGAGCTTCCTGATGCGTTTGAGAATATGGGAGCGCAACTTGTAAAAGAAGTGGCGACCAAAACCAACGACATCGCCGGAGACGGAACGACGACCGCGATTGTTCTTTCTCAATCCATGCTCGCGGAAGGCATCAAAAACATCACCGCCGGAGCCAACTCCAAAGCCATTGAGCGCGGGATGCACAAAGCTCTTGAAGTTGTCGTGAAAGAGCTTAAGAAATCCGTGAAGCCGGTTAAAACGAAGGAAGAAAAAGCTCAAGTCGCGACCATCTCCTCTAACGATAAGCAGATCGGAAGCTTGATCGCCGAAGCGATGGAAAAAGTGGGGCATGAGGGCGTGATCACGGTCGAAGAGGGGAAATCCGCCGATACCACCTTGGACGTGGTCGAGGGGATGCAGTTTGACCGCGGATACGTCTCTCCTTATTTCGTGACCGATTCCGAGAGAATGGAGACCGTGCTTGAGGATACCTATGTCATCATTACGGATAAGAAAATCTCCGCAATGAACGATATGCTTCCTCTTCTTGAGAAAATTGTCCAGACCGGAAAGTCTTTCCTCTTGATTGCCGATGATATCGAAGGCGAAGCCTTGGCGACCTTGGTCGTCAACAAAATTCGCGGAACGCTTAAAGCCGCCGCGGTTAAAGCCCCGGGCTTTGGCGATCGCCGCAAGGAAATGCTGCAGGATATCGCGGTGTTGACCGGCGGAGAAGTGATCTCCGAGGAATTGGGACACAAATTCGAGAAAGCGAGCCTTGATATGCTTGGCCGCGCTAAACGCGTTGTGATTGATAAAGACAACACGACGATTGTCAATGGCGCCGGAAACAAATCCGAGATCACCAAGCGCGCCGATTCCATCCGCAAGCAGATCGCCGACACCACTTCCGACTACGATCGGGAGAAATTGCAAGAGCGGTTGGCGAAACTCTCCGGCGGGGTCGCCGTCATCAACGTCGGCGCCGCGACTGAGACCGAGATGAAGGCGAAAAAAGCCAAGGTCGAGGACGCCAAGAACGCGACGAAAGCTGGAGTCGAGGAAGGCATGATCGCCGGCGGCGGAGTGGCGCTTCTTCACGCTTCCGAGGCTCTTGAGAAATTCAAAGGCGATAATGAGGATGAGACCGTCGGCGGAATGATCGTTCGCCGCGCTCTCCAAGCCCCCATTCGCCAAATCGCCGAGAATTCGGGTCTTGAAGGTTCGGTCGTCGTTCAAAAGATTCTTTCTTCCGGAAATGGCATGGGCCTCAACGCCTCGACCGGAGAATACGTGGACCTCTTCAAAGCCGGAATCGTCGATCCTCTTAAAGTGACCCGGACGGCGCTTGAGAACGCGGTTTCAATCGTTGGAACCATTCTCACGACCGACGTTCTCGTCGCGGACATTCCCGAGAAAAAGGAAGCTCCGATGATGGGCGCCGGCGCTCACGGCGGAGACATGTATTAATGAATCGATAAAAAGGGACGCTTCCTTTTTTGAGACAAGCCCCCGGGCCTTTCGGCCCGGGGGCTTTTGTTTGGATTATTTAGATTTCTTTCGGCGCGGGCGGCTTTTCGTCATTTCAACGACGACTTCCCGGGTTTTGGTCATGGCCGCGGGCCGTTTATGAACTCGAACGGAAACTGTCTCCAGACGGGGATCTTCATCAAGAATATGAAGAGCGATTTCCCAGGCCAAACGCTCGATTAAAAGACGTTCTCCTTTTTCGGCTAGCGACCGGGCGAGCCTTTCGATTTTAAAGTAATTGACGCTCAGTTTCAGGCTGTCGTGGCGGCCGGCGGCGGTTAAATCAAGAGTTAAAATCAAGTCGAGAGTGATTTTTTGGGGCTTTTTTCTTTCTTCAAGAGTGACGCCGAGACGGCTTTCGCATTCAATTCCCAGGATTTCGATTTTAGAACTCATAAGCCCCTCTCTTTATGAAATTGAAGGACAAGACAGTGCCAACCAGAAGGTGTTAAACCAGGCATAAGCACTAAATGATATAATGATTTTTATGAGCGATTCCAGAAAAATTATTGTCATTGGATCAGGTCCTGCAGCTTACACTGCCGCGATTTATTCCGCCCGGGCTGATTTAAACCCTTTGATTGTTGGCGGAATGGCCGCTGGCGGCCAACTCATGTTAACCTCGGAGGTTGAAAACTTCCCCGGCTTCCCGGAACCGGTTCTGGGGCCGGAATTGATGGAGCGCATGAAAAAGCAATGCGAACGCTTGGGGGTGTCCATTATTTCGGAAGATGTCTCGAAAATTGATTTGTCTTCGCGTCCGTTTAAGCTTGAAACAACGGAAGGAAAAGCCTTTACCTCTGAAACTGTCATTATCGCTACCGGCGCCACCGCTCAATGGCTGGGGCTGGAATCTGAAAGGCAATTAAGAGGACATGGAGTCAGCGCTTGCGCCACTTGCGATGGGTTTTTCTTTAAAGGGAAAGAGGTCGTCGTGGTCGGTGGGGGAGACACGGCTTTGGAAGAGGCTTTGTTTCTTTCTAAATTCGCAAGTAAGGTTGTTGTCGTTCATCGCCGGGATCAATTACGCGCTTCCAAAATTATGCAGGAGCGGGCTTTTAAAAATCCAAAGTTGTCTTTTGTTTGGGATTCGGCTATTTCCGAAGTTCTGGGTAATGGGCACGTATCCGGCGTTCGTGTTAAGAATTTGAAGACTGAAAAATTATTAGATATTGCCTGTCACGGGTTTTTTGTCGCCATCGGCCACAAACCAACGGTCAATTTTTTGGGCGGTCAGCTTAAGCTTGACGATCATGGCTACATTGTGACCGATGGCCGAACGAGAACATCCATTCCCGGGGTTTTTGCCGCTGGAGACGTGATGGATTCCCGCTATCGCCAAGCCGTTACCGCCGCCGGAACCGGCTGTATGGCCGCTCTTGAGGCCGAGCGGTTCTTGGCCGGAGAAAAATAATGCCCGTGGTAGAAGCTTCTCTCTCTCGTTTTCCCTCTTGGCTTCGTGTGAAGCTTCCAGCGGGAGAAAATTACGAACGAATTAAAAAAATTTCTTCTTCCCGCAATCTTCATACCGTTTGCGAGGAAGCGCGGTGTCCGAATATCGCCGAGTGTTGGGGCGCGGGCACGGCGACCTTCATGGTCTTGGGAGAATTATGTACTCGCGGCTGTCGCTTTTGTTCGGTCAGTTCTGCTTTAAAACCTCCGCTACCCGATCCGCTTGAACCGCAAAAGCTCGCCCAAACCATTCAAGAGATGAATTTAGACTATATCGTCTTGACAACGGTCTGCCGCGATGATCTTCCCGATCAAGGGGCCTCTCATATCGCTTCTTGTATTACGGCCATTCGTCAAAGTTGTCCCAAGACCAAGATCGAGGTTTTAATGCAGGACTTTCGCGGAGACGTAAACCTCATTTCCCGAGTTTTGGAGTCACGGCCCGACGTCGCGGCTCACAATCTTGAAACCGTGCGACGATTGACCCCCGCGGTTCGGGATTCAAAAGCCGGCTATGACCAATCTTTAAATGTTCTTTCCTGCTTTCGGGAACTTTCGCCCGGAATCCCGACGAAATCTTCCCTTCTTCTTGGAATCGGCGAGATGGAAGAAGAAGTTCTTGAGTCCTTGCGGGATTTGCGTTCTGTGGGGGTTTCGATGGTCACCTTGGGGCAGTATTTGAGGCCGGACTCTTCGGGTCGGAACGTGCCGGTGCGCGAATTTCTAACCCCTGAGCGTTTTGATTTTTATGCCGCGCGCGCGCGGGAAATGGGGTTTGCCGAAATCGCTTCCGGCCCCTTGGTGCGCAGTTCTTATCATGCCGGGGAGTTGTTTATGAAAGGTTTAAAAGCCCATGCCTCTTAAGACGATTGTTCGTCAGGAAACCCAGCGTCTTGAGATTTTGAGATATGACGGTTCTCTCGACTCGGAATTAGACCCCCATCTCGATAGAAAAACCTTGCTTGAAATTTATCAGAAAATGATTGAGTTGCGCGCTTTTGACGAACGCGCCATCAAGCTTCAACGCCAAGGTCGCTTAGGGACATATCCGTCGGTTTTAGGGCAAGAAGTGAGCCAGTTGGTTCCCGCTTTTTGCCTCAAACCCTCGGATTGGATGATCCCCACCTATCGTGGAACCGGGGCTTATTATGGACGTGGAATGAAGTTTCGCCATTCGCTTTTAGTCTGGGCCGGCGATGACCGAGGAACTGTTTTTCCGGAAGAAAATCGCGATATGACGTTTTCAATCACAGTCGGCGGACATTTAACCCTGGCGGCGGGGCTTGCCTGGGCCGCGAAACTTGAGAAAAAAGGCGCGGTTGTGCTGGCGTATTTGGGAGACGGAGCGACGTCTAAAGGCGATTTGCATGAGGCTTTGACTTTTGCAGGAATGATGAATTTGCCGGTTATTTTCTTAGTGGAAAATAATCAATGGGCTATTTCGGTTTCAAGGCAAAAACAATGTGCGGCCGAGACCTTTGCGCAAAAAGCCCATGGGTACGGGGTATTTGGCCTTCAGGCGGACGGAAATGACGTTTTGGCGGTTTTCTCCGCCATGCAGCAGGCGATTTCTCGCGGACGAGAGGGGAAAGGCGCGACTCTTCTTGAGCTTGAGACCTATCGCATGGCCAACCACACAACCGCTGATGACGCGTCTCGTTACCGGGCAAAAACTGATTTGGAGGCTTGGGCCAAACGCGATCCGCTTTTGCGCTTGAGGCGATATTTGGAAACGCTGAAACTGATGGATGAGACCCGGCATCAAGAACTCGTCAAAAATGCGGAAGCCTTGGTGGATGAAGAAATTAAGGCCTACGAGGCTTTTCCCGAGCCGAACCCATTGGATATGTTCGCCAACAATTATGCGAATGCGCCCAAAGCTTTAATCGAACAGAGGTCTGAACTGGAAGCTTTGCTGGAGAGAAAAATGCGTTTGGGAGAAATCGTTGAGATGCCGCCTTTGGAGGGACGCTTTCCATGACGGGGACGGTGGTGAGGACTCGAGAACTTAATTTAGTTGGGGCAATTAACGAGGCTCTGCGCCAGGAGATGGAAAAAGATGAGCGCGTCATTGTTCTAGGCGAAGACGTCGGCAAAAATGGCGGCGTTTTTCGCGCGACCGAAGGATTGTTTGAGCGTTTTGGCTCTGAAAGAGTGGTTGACACTCCTTTGGCGGAGTTGGGTATCATCGGTTCGGCGATGGGGCTTTCCATTGCCGGATTTAGACCCGTTTGCGAGATTCAATTTGACGGATTTACTCCTTCTATTTTTGATCAGGTCGTTTCTCATCTAGGCCGAATTCGAAACCGGACCCGCGGACGCTACTCGTTGCCATTGGTCATTCGCTCACCCCACGGCGGGCTTATTCACGCGCCCGAGCATCACTCGGAATCTCCGGAGGCTTATTTTTGCCATACGCCGGGAATTAAAGTCGTTTGTCCATCAACCCCTGAAGACGCTAAGGGTCTTTTAATTGCCGCGATTCGAGATCCCGATCCCGTGGTTTTCTTTGAGCCCAAGGCTCTTTACCGCGCTTCTCGCGGGCCGGTGAAGGAAGAGCCTTATGAGATTGAGATTGGGAAAGCCCGCGTGCGAATGGAAGGTTCTGAACTCACGATGATTTCCTGGGGGGCAATGGTCGGAACCTGTCTTAAGGCTGCTGAGCGCTTGTCTCAAAATGGAACTTCGGTTGAGGTCCTGGATTTAAGAACTCTTACGCCGCTCGACTTAGACGCTATTCTTAAGAGTGTTTCCAAAACTGGACGGGCGTTGATTGCGCACGAAGCTCCGAATTCAGGGTCCTGGGCGGCGGAAATCAGCGCGGAGATTTCCGAACGCGCGCTTACAAATCTTAAAGCTCCGGTCAAAAGAGTCGGTGGCTGGGATATTCGAATGCCGCTTTTTCGCCTGGAACGTTATTACATTCCGGATGTGGATCGTTTATTGATGGCTTCTGAAGAGGTTCTCGCGTTTTGACTGCCGTGAAACAAGCTCAAAACTTAAACGCTTTGCCGGGGGTTTTAGAGAAATTTAAAAGTCTTAAGCGCCCGTTGGTTATGGGAATTGTCAACGCGACCCCGGATTCTTTTTATGCCCACAGCCGCTCTTTTTCGCCCAAAATTGCCGCGGACAACGCTTTTCGACAACTGGAGGAAGGCGCAAACATCATTGATTTGGGCGGAGAATCAACAAGGCCGGGCTCAGATTCAATTTCTCTTCAAGAAGAATTAGACCGCGTTCTTCCAATTTTGGAGATGTTAAAAAATTTTCCCATTCCTATTTCCATTGACACGCAAAAAGCGGAAGTGGCTCGTCAAGCGCGGCTCTTAGGCGCCTCCATTCTCAACGACATTTCGGCCCTGCGTTTCGACCGCGAGATGATTAAGGAAGCGCTTCATTTTCAATCCGTGATTTTAATGCACCGGGGCGGAGAAAGCCCGAAAACGATGCAGGAAAATCCAGTTTATACGGACGTGGTAGGGGAAATTTGTTCTTTTTTAGAAGAACGCAAAAACTTCTTTGTTCAAGCCGGAGGAAAGCCCGAACAGATTTTGGTCGACCCGGGTATTGGTTTTGGAAAAAACCTTGATCATAATCTGGATATTTTAAAGCATCTCTATAAATTCTCGAAAATATGCCCGGTGGTTGTCGGCGCTTCAAGAAAGGGCTTTATTGGAAAAATCTGCGCGGATATAAAACCAGAAGAGCGTTTGCCGGGTTCTGTTGCGGTTGCTTGCTGGGCCTCGCTTCAAAAGGCGGCGATGATTCGGGTTCACGATGTCTTAGAAACTGTTCGCGCTCTTGAGGTTTGGCGCGAAATGTCTTTGGGGGTTTATTCAAACTAATGGAACGGCTGTTTGGAACTGACGGCATTCGGGGTATCCCTGGGGAGTATCCTTTCATTCCGTCTTTTCTGCGTTCTTTGGGTGCGATTGCCGCGAAATTATTGCCGCGTGAAAAATTATTTTCGCCGAATGGGAGCATGCCTACAATTCTCATTGGGAGAGATACTCGCGCTTCGGGTCCCATGATTCTCAAAAATTTAGCCGTGGGGATTGGGTCTAAGATGCGGATGGTTGACTGCGGGGTGATTCCCACTCCCGCGATTTCTTATCTAGTTCCGCGTTTAAAAGCCGCGGGAGGCATTGTGATATCGGCGTCTCATAATCCCGCCGAATTTAACGGCATTAAATTTTTTGACTCCCGAGGACTTAAAATCAGCGCGGACTTGGAGCAAAGAATTGAGAAAGCCGTCAAGAAATACTCCGCTTTGAAATTCCTGGGAAAACCGGTTCTGGAAAATGGAGAAATTTACGAGAAAGAATATCTCGATTTTTTAAAGAGCGTTTTTCCAGTGGCCCTGGATTTATCCAAAATCACACTGGTCTTGGATTCCGCCAACGGCGCTTCTTATAAAATTGCGCGGCCTCTCTTTGAAAGCTTGGGGGCCAAGGTTCATTGTCTTGGCGTTTCGCCGAATGGTTATAATATCAATCGCGGTTGCGGGGCTCTGGAAACGGGTCCTCTTAAGACCGCGGTTTCGGCCTTTAAGGCGGATATTGGAATCGCTTTTGACGGGGATGCGGATCGCGCGGTTTTCTGCGATGAAAAAGGCCGCATTAAAGACGGGGATTTTGTTCTGGCGTTAGCGGCCCTTCGTATGCAGAAATGGGGGCTTCTTAAAAAGCAATGCGTGGTTTTAACCACGATGTCGAACATCGCCTTGGAAAAATTTTTGTCCGAGCGTGGGATGACGACTTTGAGCGTGGGAGTGGGGGACCGGCATGTGACCCAGGCTCTTGAAAAAAATGATTTAAGCCTGGGCGGGGAACCCTCGGGCCATATCGTGTTTCGACGTTTTTTAAGGACGGGAGACGGAATGTTGACTGCGGTTGAAACTTTGGCGGCCCTGGCCGAATCTAAGAAGCCTTTTTCGCGGATGCTTCAGGATTTTAAGCCGTTCCCACAGGTCATCGAAAATGTTAAAGTGTCTTCGAAGGTTGCTCTTGAATCCTTGCCGCATTTTCAAGAGGAATTAAAAAAACAGGAAACGGCCCTTAAAGGGCGCGGGCGTCTTTTTATCCGCTATTCCGGAACGGAGCCGCTTTTACGAATTATGGTTGAGGGACCGAAGCTAAATTGGGTGAGGGAGATCGCGAAAAATATCGCGCTCGCCTATCATAAGGATGTGGGCGTCAATTCCCGGGAGAAAGTTCATGGCCACGGATAAGAAGAAAAATAGAAAAAACGCGGCGTTTTCAAGCGAAGTTAATTTAGGGTTTGATTTGGATTTTTTCTGTTCCCTCTCTCAAATGAGATCAGTCTCCCCTTTGGATTTATCCACTATTTCCGCGATTTCAAGGCGTTCGGGCACGGACCAGATAGTTCTTCATTTAAGGTCAAAATCCGAGGCTGAGATTTTAAAATTATGTAATGGTTCAGGGAAAACTTGCCTTAAAATCGAGCCGAAACCCGATCTGATTTCCGCCGCCGAAAAAGCGAGGCCTTCTTCAGTGTGTTTTGTTTCAAGAATTAACGGGCGGCCCGCGCCGATGGCTCTTTCCGATTCTTCTTTGCCCGCGATTAAAAAAGCGGTTTTGGCGTTTAAAGCTCGAAAAATTTCAGTGGGAGTTTCGGTTAAGGCTGAGGCGGTGAGCCTAAGGCGCGTGCGCGCTTTAGGGGCTGATTTTGTCGAAATTTGCGCCTTAGATTACGCCCAATCCGCGGGGAAAAAACTTAAAGATGAACTAGAACAGTTGCAATTAGCGGTTTATCTCGCTTCCGAACTAGACTTAAAACCTTGGCTGGCGTGCGGAATTAATTACCAAAACGCGCGGGCTTTATCTCAAATCCCGCGCTTGTTTGGAATTAACGTGGGTTGGGCGGTGGCCGCTCATGCCATTCTCTGGGGGCTTAAGTCCGCCGTCGGCGAAATGAAGGTTTTAGTCGCTTAAGGAAATTTCTATGTGCGGAATTGCGGGCTATGTTGGAGAAAGAGAAGCGGTTCCCCTGGTTTTAGAGGGGCTTAAGAGTCTTGAATACCGGGGATATGATTCGGCGGGCATCGCGGTTGTGTCTGACGGAAAAATCGACCGGCGAAGGGCTTCTGGAAAGCTCGCCAACCTTAAAAATCTGCTTCGCAAGGAACCCCTGGAAGGCTCTCCGGCCTTAGGGCATACCCGTTGGGCGACGCACGGGCGCCCTTCAGAAGAAAACGCGCATCCCCACGCGGATTGCTCGGGGTCCTTGGTCGTCATCCATAACGGGATTATCGAAAACTTTTCGGAACTCAAAGACCGCTTGACGGGTCAAGGACATCATTTCGCCTCCGACACCGATACCGAGGTTATCGCACATTTAATCGAAGAAAATTTCGCGGTTTTGATGAAAAAATATTCCAATGGCGGCAAGAAAAACGGCGAGAAAAACTTTTTTGAAGCGGTGCGCTTAACTCTCAAGGATTTAAAAGGCGCTTATGCCTTGGCCATTATTTCTGCTCATGCTCCGGGGTCCTTAATTGCGGCGAAAACGGCGTCTCCTCTGGTGATCGGGCTTGGGGAAGGCGAAAACTTTCTGGCTTCGGATGTTCCGGCTTTTTTGGAATACACCCGTCAGGCGGTCTTTCTTAATGATGGGGAGATGGCTCTCTTAAAGGCGGACTCCTGCGAATTCTTTGATATTTCTGGAAATCCGATTCAAAAAAAACCGGTTCAAATTTCCTGGGATCGAAGTATGGCGGAAAAAGGCGGATACCGCCATTTCATGCTCAAAGAAATTCATGAGCAGCCCGAGGCCTGTGAGGAAACCTTGCGCGGCCGGATTTTCCCCTTAATTGAAGGAGCGCTTGAAAAAGAAGCGGGGTTTAAAAGCGGCTATCTTAAATCCGTTAAAACTATTTATATGGTTGGTTGTGGAACCGCCTATCATGCCTGCCGGGTAGCCAAGTTTTGGCTGGAAGAAATGGTCGGTCTTCCCATTTTTGTCGAAATTGGATCGGAATTTAGATACCGCGACGTGCGCCTGGAAGATGGAGACCTAGTCGTTGCGGTCAGTCAATCCGGAGAAACCGCCGATACCTTGGCCTCGATTCGTCTTGCGAAATCAAAAAATATTCCAGTTTTAGCGATTACCAACACCTTGGGTTCCGCTATTTCGCGAGAAGCGGATTATAATCTTTACACTCGTTGCGGCCCGGAACTTGGGGTCGCTTCAACCAAGGCTTTTACCGGACAATTAGCGGCTTTGTTTGCGTTTTCGGTTCACATGGGTCTTTCAAGAAAGACTTTGCCGAAAGCTAAGGCCTTGGAATTGGCCCGAGAAGCCGCCCATATTCCGACCTTAATTCGCGAAACTCTGAAACTTGAGGAAAAAACTCGCCAAATCGCGAAGAGTTTCTTCAAGAGCCGTAATTTTATTTTCATCGGCCGCCGCTTGAACTATCCGATTGCCTTGGAAGCGGCCTTGAAGCTTAAGGAAATTTCCTATATCCACGCGGAGGGCTTCGCTGCCGGCGAACTTAAGCACGGTTCGATTGCCTTAATTGATGAGGAAATGCCGGTGGTCGCCCTGGCCACTCATTCTCCTGTTTTTGACAAGACGGTTTCTAATTGCGAGGAAATTCGCGCGCGCGGCGGGCAGGTCATTATGGTTAAAAGCAAAGGCGATCCCGAGGCGCGGGTGGATTATGTTCTTGAGGTTCCGATGAGTTCAGAAGCCTTGGCTCCGATTCTCGCGGTCATTCCGCTTCAGATGTTGGCCTATTATGTCGCGGCGTTGAGGGGGCTGGATATCGATCAGCCTAGAAATCTTGCCAAAAGCGTCACGGTCGAATAGTCTACCCAATTTAAATCTAGGGTTGGACATCATCGAAGTCGCTCGCATTAAGTCCTTAGCTGAGCGATCCAAAAAGTTTTTACCGCGAATTTTTACGAAAGAAGAAATCGCCTATTGCCGACCCAAGAAAAACCCCTGGCCCCATTTCGCGGTGAGATTTGCCGCCAAGGAAGCGGTCTGGAAAGCCTTGGGGCAAAAGGGTCTTACTCTCAGGGATATTTCAGTCGACCGCGATGAAAACGGGCGTCCGAGCGTCCTTTTGCGCGGTAAAAAAATAGGCAACATTGAATTATCTCTAACGCACAGCCGGGATTACGCCTTGGCAGTCGCGGTCAACAGGAGTTAGGGACTGTCCCCAATTAAAAAATGCTGAAAAAATCAGGATCAGGCCTAAAGGCTAGAGGGGAGTTAGGGACTGTCCCTAATTATTTAACTCCGCGCCGGCCAGAGGATCATAAGGGCATTTTTGGACACGCCTTAATCGTGGCCGGTTCTCGCGGAATGATGGGAGCGGCTTTATTAGCGGCCAAGGCTTGTCTAAAATCCGGCGTGGGGCTAGTCAGTTTGGGAATTCCCAGAAGCTTTGAGGTTTCCGCCGTTTCTTTTATCCCCGAAGCTTTGACTCTCGGCTTAGAGGAAACCTCAGATGACGCAATTTCAAGACGGGCGTTTAAGCAAATTGAACGCGCTCACGAGATGAGACATTTTGACGTCCTCGCCGTAGGGCCGGGAATCTCTCAAAACCCGGAAACAGGGAAATGTCTTCGCTTAATTTTGGAAATGGATATTCCTTCTGTCATTGATGCTGATGCCTTAAATTTGATGGCCAAGAGTCCTAAAGAATTTACAAATATTATGAGGCGGCGGAAGAGTCTTTCTATTTTGACGCCGCATACGGGAGAAATGGCGCGGTGTTTGGGAATTTCTCTTTCAAAAGCATTGTCTGAGCGTTCGTGGTGCGCTCATCATCTGGCTGAGAAATTTAATTCCATAGTTGTTTTCAAAGGACACCCAAGCCTGATTGTCGGAGAAGGCAAAGAAACTAAAAATTTAAGTGGGAACACCGGGCTTTCTCGCGGCGGGACGGGGGATGTTTTGACCGGGCTTGTCTCCGGTTTGTGGGCGCAAAACCTTTCTTCCCAAAGGCTTAAAAATGTCGGGGCGTTTGAAACGGCTGCTTTGGGCGCTTATCTGCACGGCCTTGCCGGAGATTTGGCTGAAAAGGCTTTGACTCCTTACGCGATGAGCGCTCAAGACCTGATTTCTTTTTTTCCGGAAGCGTTTAAGAGGATATGCCGAAAATAGAAGCGGGTTTTTCATTTTATTCATCCAGCGTAGAAGAGACCAAGGCCATCGGGTTCAAGTTGGGCCGCGCTTTGAAGCCCTTGGATATCGCGTGTTTGACGGGGAACTTGGGCGTCGGTAAAACCGCGTTCGCGGAAGGCGTAGCCCGAGGCGTGGGTTTTAAAGGAGACGTGATGAGCCCGAGTTTCGGTTTGGTGAGGCTTTACCGAACTCGGAAGCTCAATCTCTACCACATGGATTTATTTCGAATTTCTGAATCTGAGACCGGAGAGATCGGCCTTGAGGATTGTTTCGGCGATCCCAAGGGAGCATCTTTAATCGAATGGTCGGTTCCCGCCCGTATTTATCTGCCTTCCGACCGGCTTGAAATTTTGTTTGAGTATAAGAAAGACGGCCGTCAAATTTCCTTTCGAGCCTTGGGCCCGAGATCGCGGCAACTTTTAGAAGCGCTTTAAGGCTCGACCCATTTCCCGTGGGTTTTGATGAGATCGATGAGGGCTTGATCGGCGTCGGTCGCTGGGATGCCTTTTTTGACGCATTCCTTTCCGACATAGAGGTTGATTTTGTCCGGAGCCCCGCCGACGTATCCGAAATCGGCGTCCGCCATTTCTCCCGGGCCGTTGACGATGCAACCCATAATCGCAATCTTAACTCCTTTCAGATGCCCGGTTTTCTTCTTGATGCGCTCAGTCGTCGTCTGAAGATCAAAAAGAGTTCGGCCGCAGGAAGGGCAAGAGACAAATTCGGTCTTGGTAATCCGGCTTTGAGCGCCCTGGAGAATGTCGTAGGAAAGCCTAAAGTCATCCTTGGGATTGTTTAAGCGACTCAACTCAAAAGAATCTCCGATTCCATCGCTTAAAAGGCTTCCGGCTAAAACTGAAGACTCAAGAAGGCGGGTTTCTGTCTGTTCAAGATGCGGGGCGCGGATATGAATGGGAAGAGAGTTGGATTTGGCCGCGAGTTTGCGATATTCATAAATTAAAGCGGCGGTTTCTTGGCCCTTTAGGCTCAATAAAACAGGAAGGCTTTCTTTTTGAGCCAGTTCCGCCATTTGAAGCGTTTCGTCTGCGGTTGTTCCTTCGATGAGAATCGGCAGGCCTACCGATTTCGCATTTTGAAGGAAAACGGGAAATTCTTTTGAGCCTCTCGTCCAACTCATGAGATCAAAATGCTTAAAAGCCGCAAGCGCGAGAGTCTCTTGGGTCTCAAAGCGGCCTAAAAAAGCCAGGCGAGAGGTCTCAGAGGCGAGAGATTTTCTTAACTGAATAAAAGCCGCAGCTTCGGCGGCGCTCTTAATGCTAAAAGCCAGAATTTCCGGGTCTGCGCCATTTCCGCTTTTAAGCTGGGCCTCAAACCAAGAAAGAATTTGGGAAGCGGTCCATGAAGTGGGAATGGAGGTGAAGACCCGGACGGGATGGTCTTTTCCGATCATGAATGGCCCTACGCTAAGAAGAGAGCTTGAGCGGCGGGTGTAGCTATAAAAATCGGGGGTATATTTTAATTCCGCGTTTTCAGGAGAAGCTTTTTGGAGAGGTTTTTTCTGATAAGGCTTGGCGAGTGCCTGACAGACCGGAATTTCAAACTCGGGGTCCTCGGTTAAAGAGACCCGGATCGTGTCTCCAATTCCGTCGGCAAGCAAGCTCCCGATTCCGATTGCGGATTTAATTCGCCCGTCTTCTCCGCCGCCGGCTTCCGTTACCCCCAAATGAAACGGATAGTCCATGCCGAGTTCATTCATGCGGGCCGCTAAAAGACGATAAGCCGCGATCATGATTTTCGGGTTTGAGGCCTTCATGGATAAAACGATGTCATGAAAACCGTTTTTCTCGCAGATGCGGACAAATTCAAGCGCGCTTTCGACCATTCCCAGAGGCGAGTCTCCGTAGCGGTTCATGATGCGGTCTGATAATGAGCCGTGGTTGGCGCCGATTCTCAGGGCCCTTTTCAGGCGCTTGAGTTTTTCAACGAGAGGCGTAAAGCGTTCCTCAATCCGATCGATTTCCTTTGAGTATTCCGTGTCGCTATATTCCTTGACGGCAAAGCGCTTGGTATCGACAAAATTTCCGGGGTTGATGCGCACTTTTTCGACATAGTCGGCGGCTTCCATTGCCGCCGCTGGGGAGAAATGAATATCGGCGACGAGGGGGGTATCAATTCCGCGCTTAAGAAGACCTTCTTTAATTTTCCCAAGGGCTCTGGCATCTGCGGGAGTGGGAGCGGTAATGCGGATGATTTCACATCCCGCTTCCGCCATTCGAATGGATTGAAGAATGGTCGCCTCGACGTTGAGGGTGTCGGTCGTCGTCATGGACTGAAGGCGAATGGGATTGTTGCCCCCAATACCGACATTTCCCACCATGACGGCTCGGGTTTTTCGGCGGTGATAGTGAAAGAGGCCTTCGCAATATTTAAGCGGGCTGATGAGCGTTTCCGATGGAGTCACAAGCCTATTCTATAAAATTATCGCGTTTTATTGAGGAGAAAGATAGGTTCTCGCGATAAGGCGAAAAGAGGGGAAAAGATAGCTCCCTTTGCCGAAAGAAGTTTCACTGGAGGTGTGCGCCATTCCAAAATGAAATATGCCGATTTCCGCGGCGATACTTTCCTTTTTTACATTGATGAGTTCGAGTCCCAATCCGCCAGTCAGAAATGAAAGGTCCCAGGTGGAGCCGCTTCCGCTTGTGAGAGAAGTGTAATCTAAAATATGACCCACAAAATAAAAGCTTCCCCAATTTTTAGAAATGAGATCGTAATAGAAACCTGGGGCGACGGTATAGCCGTGGTTTCCGGACATCCTTAGCGAAGCGCTGAGGCGAAGTCTTGAGGACACTCCATGGTCGACCGAAAGTCCTAGGTCCATGAGAGCTTGGGAACTATCATAGGGATAACGGGAGGCTCCAATGAACGCGCCCAACCCCGTCATGGAAGACCAGTCTACGGCTTGGGCAGCCAGTGGAAAAATTAACAAAAGGAAAGAGAAAATGAGCGGTTGATATTTTTTAAACATGGAACACGGGAAGTTCAAAGTAAAATGTCGCGCCGCTCGCGCTTTCCGGGTCAAATGCGATGGTTCCTCCCATCTTTTCAACGATGATTTTTGAAATACTGAGGCCGAGCCCCGTTCCTGGCTCGCTTTCTTGGGTGTCTCTGGAAAATTTCTGGAAAAGACGCTTCTTGAAATAGTCCGGGATTCCGGGACCATGGTCCTTGACCTTGATTTTGACGCGATTTTCGCTTTTAGAGGTCTCAATTTCAACTTCTGAATCTTCCGGCGAATGTTTGATGGCGTTGGAGAGGAGGTTTGCCATCACCTGTAAAAATCGCTCGCTGTCGCCATGGAGGGAGACTTCGGGAACGTTGTCTTTAAAAGACAGCTTAATTTTTTTCCGAGCGGCATAGGTTTGAGCAGCTTCGATGCTTTCTTTAACGAGCGAAGAAAGCCAAACCTCTGAATTTTTAAACTCGATCGCTCCGTATTCCAATTTTTGAATTTCCAGGAAGTCCTCGACCAGCCGTTGCATCCGGCGACTGCTTTTAAGCGCGATTTCAAGGATGTGACGGTTTTGCTCTAAAGAGTTGTTTCTTCGCTCATCCGAAAGAGCGGCCAGCGAGCTATAGATGACGGTGAGAGGATTTTTGAGTTCATGGGTCATCATGGAAACAGTATCCGCGTTCAACTGAGCTTTTTCTTTTTGCAGGCGTTCCGTTTCTTTGATTTGTTTGATCATGGTCGCGGCTGAAAACGTGAGAAATGAAATCGCCAAAATCGTTTCAATGAAAATGGAAAACATTAACCGTTTGGCTCGTCTTTCTTCCGTTCCTAAGCGATTTTTGAGAAGTTGCTTCTCTTCATTTTCCATCTGAGCGATGAGATGCCTGATTTGAGACATCGAATGAGAGCCGCGCCTCAGCGCTTGTCTTCTGCGGTTTTTATCCATAGGATATTTTTGCGCTATTTGAATCGCGTCTTCGGCGTCCTTTAGGCGCGCATTCGTGTTCTGCTTGAGTGTTTGCCAATTTGACCGCTGAACGGGATTGTCAACTATGAGAGGGGGGATTTCCAAGAGTCTTCTTTGGGTGTTGGCTGAGCTGCGTTGATAACGCAGGAGAATGGTTTTTCTGTGGGTGAGAAGGTACCCCCGTTGGTGGCTGGCGGTCGCTTGTAGAGCCGAGTAAAAATGATCCAAATGCCAAAGTACGTCATAGGTGTGGTCCGCCCAATGGGAGGCGCGTTCGGCCCTTTTCGCGTTTTGGAATGAGGCATAAGCGCTGAGAAGAAAAAAGACCGCAAGAATAGCGGTTCGGATGGGAATTCCCTTTAAGAGAGGCCATTGAAAAAAGGCGGATATTTTTTTCAAAAAGAGGCTCCTGACATTTGATAAAATCTATCATATTCGCGCGCTTAAATTGCGTGTGGAGGATTTGAAAATGGGCACAAGAAAAAGATGGGTTTGGGGCGCGGCTTTTTTGGCCTTGGCGTCGGTTTTTACGGCTTGCAAAAAAAACAGTTCCAGCTCTTCTTCTGCGGGTTCCGTGAGCGCGGCGACGGGAGATTTAGCGAACCTGGCTTTGAGTTATTCTGCCGTAACCCCGGCTTCAATCTCTTCGGAACAGGTGAAATCCTCCGGACGTCTTCAACCAAAGACATTCAACACCTGTGCGGGAATCACTTTTAACAACATTTCTTATGCTCCGTATGGAACTATTGGATCTGAAACGGGTTGTCCAACTCCCAGCACGGATATTGAGGTTGAATATTCCGCTTCTGGATCGCCAGCGGAAACGATGAATATTTCCAGCTGTACTTCTGGTGGGTACACTTTTTATGGGCAATTGACCTTGTCTTTTGGCGCCTCTGAGCTGATTTGTGTCAATAGCGCCGGAAACGTGGACCAGATTAGTGGGCAAATAAATTTAGATTCATCTAATATGGAGATTTCAGGGAATGGCCTTACTCCTTCAACTTGTACAATCAGTATTCCTTTGGTATTAAGCGATCCATCTGGAGTTCCAAGCGGGACAACTTCCAGCGCCAGCGCCTGCGGACAGTCTTTTTCCGTGACCGCGCAGCAGTAGAAAATTAGTTGGGCTGACCAGACTTTGGAATAATCGGCAAATCAAAGAAAAATTCGGTTCCCCGGCCTTTGGCGGTGTTAAACCCAATCGTCCCGCCCATCTTCTCAATAATGGCTTTGGAAATGGATAATCCAAGTCCTGTGCCTTGCTTGGATCCGGTGGCCTGGGAAAACTTCTGAAAAACTCGTTCGTGGAATTCTTCCGGAATTCCAGATCCGGAATCGATGACTGAAATGCGTACGAAATCATCCCAGTGACTTGCGGCGATATCCACGGTTTGGCCTTGAGCGGAATATTTCACGGCGTTGCTGATTAAATTTGCCATCACTTGTAGGAATCTTCCTTCATCTACGCTTATTTGAACTGATGGAATGAGTCCGCGAATTCGTAGGTTGACGTTTAGTTTTTGAGCGTAGGTTGAATTTAGCTCGGAGGCTTTTTTAATAAGCGATTCAAGCGCGATGGTCCGCATGTGAAATTCCATGCGCCCATATTCCAGCTTTTGGATGTCCAAGAAATCATTGACGAGTTCAATGAGATGCGCGCTACTTTGAGAGGCGATGGACAGCAGTTTTTCAATTGAAGGATTCAAAACTGGTTTTGTTTCTTCAACTAAAACCGAAAGAGAGGCGTGAATGGCCGTGAGAGGATTCCTCATTTCGTGGGTGGCCATTGCGATGACCTCGTCTTTCATTTGAATGACTTTTTTTTGTTCGGTGATGTCGCGGGCGGTGGCATAGATCAGCTGATCAGGAATAGAGGAAACAGCGTTCCATCTCAGCCATTTAGAGGAACCGTCTTTGCAGAGAATTGGGGTTTCAAAGTCTTTGAGAGAAAATCCGAGCGTGAGGCGTTCAATTTCGCCAGCCACCTTTTCGCGGTTTTCGGGAGGGAAAAAATCCATGATGGGACGGGTGATAATTTCGGAAGGGGAATATCCTAGGATTTTTTCCCATGCAGGGTTAATCTGCTCAAAAAAACCGGAAAAATTAGCGACACAGAACAAATCGACCGATAAGCGAAAAAATCGCGCTCGTTCCTCTTCAAGGCGCAGTCTTTCATTTAAGTCCTGATAGATAATCCAGGCCGCGAGACAGAGGAAAATAAGGCCTACCAAGATGGCGACGGTAATGGCTGAAATCATTTTTTTGGCGCTTTTGTCGGCGACGGCGATGCGAAGGGTCAACTTTTTCTGTTCTTCATTTTTGACATCTTCAATGTATTTCCTGATTAAGATGGTGATTCCATCGGTGTTTCCGGTTCGGATAATGGCCTGGGCGGCGGAAAGACCTTTCTTTTCCCGGATTTGAATGAGCATGTCCGCGATTTTAAAGCGTTCGATAATGAAAGGTTCGAGCATCCTGATTTGCTTTTGCCCGATATCGGGATAGGCGAGGAGAATATCTATTCTTTTAAGCGTCTTCAAGGCTCGCGTTTCATATTCTCGATAGGAATCAATATATCTTTCCTGACCCGTGATCAGATAAAGTCTTTCTTCGCTGATGGCGGTTTCAATTTCCGATAAAAGGCGGTTGAGAAAATGGAGATCTTCCTGGGTATGGGAAATCCATTTTTGAGTTCCAATAAATTGCGAGAGAGTCGCATAAGAGGCAAACCCGGTCGCGGCAAGGACTAAAAAAGCGGCGGTAAAGCTTAGAAGAAGTTCGCTCTTTAAAGAAAAACGAATGCGCATCGATATGCCTCGAGTCTAGCGTAGTGCGTCCAACGCTTCTTTACATTTTGCTTTTCGTCGTTCCGAATGGCTCTATTTCTCGTCAGTCCGGCGAAAGACGGAATTTAGAACAATCTTATGAAGCTGGACCCCGGCCTTCGCAGAGGTGACGAATGTAAAAAGATTTCCGACGCACTACACTAGTATACATCAATACAGGCCCAAGGGCCGGACAAGTAAATTCTATTTCCAGTCATTTTTTTTGGATTGAGCAGTTTGAGAACGTGAACGATGTCGCGTTTTTGAAGAACAACGAAAACCTGCTTTCCTTTGAGCGGCAAGCCCTTAAGGGCTGCGTCATCTCCAAAACGGTTTTGGTTGCTTTTAATCTTTTTAGCGTAGGCTAGTTCCCCTGTCCAATTGAGAACCATGTCCACGGGATGTTGGGTGTAAAACGGAGTTCCCTGAAGGTAGACGCTGTCGGTATAGATTAAATCTCCGGGTTTGATGAATTGATTGATGAAGCCGCCAATATTTTTAGCGCTTAAAAAACTGGAATCCAGTTGAAAGGCGTAAAGGCCTAAAAATCCCGCTAGCCACGCGCAGGCAAAGGGTTTCCAGAGACGAGGCGAAATTTTAGGACCTAGGATTTGGGCGGGCGAGGGTGCATCTTTTTCAAAGATAAAGCTCCAAAGCGCGGCGGCAAAAAGAAGGAAAACCGCGATAGCGCAACTGGCGTTTAGATTAATATGAGAGAGTCCGGGTGGAATTATCTTGGTTTTGAAATGAGTCTGAAGGGCGATGACAGCGAGAATGGCGACAAAAATAAAAAGGGAGGAAAGAATTACGGCCGCATTCTTGGCCCAACGCGCAAGCGGTTTCTTAAATTCCCTGGCCGCGAGGAGACACGCTTGAGGAATCACGGGCAGAATATAAGTGATGAGTTTCGAGTGAGAAACAGAAAAAAAAGCTGTAATCATCAAGACCCAAATGGTCAGCAAAGTTTCCGGGAGTTCATCTTTTATCTTTACGATTCCATCCCATAATCCCGCTAAAACCAAGGGACTCCAGGGCAAAACCGCAAGCGGAAAAACAAGGATGAAGAAATACCAGGGGTTTGAGCGGTGATATTTGGGAGTTAAAAAGCGAAGGACATGCTGATCCCAGAAGAAAAATTTAAAAAAACCGGGGTGGTGTTTCTCCATAACCCAGAACCAAGGGAAAAGAAGTGCGGCAAATAGAAGAAGTCCTTGGATTTTAAACAAAAGAGAAAAGTTTTTTCTAAGCGACGGAAGGGCTAAAACCGACAGAATGGCCCATCCCCCGGGGAAAACCAGGCCGATGAGACCCTTGGATAAAAAAGCTAAAGCTGAAAAAGCCCAGGCGCCGGGCGCGGCCCAGGAGGCGTCTTCGGGATGAAGCAAAGTTCTGAGAATCAGGGAAAAAGAGCCCAAGAGAAAAACGGTGACCGGCAAGTCCGGCGTAATATAATGGGAGAGGAAAAAATAGAGAAGACTGGTTGAGAGAAAAATGCCGGCTAAAAAACCGGTTTCAAAATCAAAGAGCCATGTGCCGGTCCACAGAAGAAGTAAAATTCCTAAAACAGATAAAAGCGCGGTCGGAAGACGCGAAGCGGGTTCGTTGACGCCAAAAATTTTGTAGCTGAGGACGGCTAACCAATAGCCCATCGGGGGCTTTTCAACGTAATCGAAATAGTCCAAGGTCGGGGTCGCCCAATGGTTAAGAACCAGCATTTCCCGGGGCACTTCCGCGTAGCGGGCGTCGTCAACTTCAATGAGGGGATGCCCAAGACTCCAAAAAGGCATGGAAAGAGTTAATAAAAATAGCCAAACAAAAGGCGTGGGGAGGCGTTTAAAATTTTCAAGCCACTTCAAGAAGCACCTTCCCAAATTGATTTTGTTCCGACAAATACTGATGGGCTTGAGCCGCGTCTTTAAGCGGGAAAACTTTGTCTATAATCGGGCGCAGCTGACCCTGGTTGATGAGCTTGGTCACCGCACGCATCTCAGAGAGATTTCCCATCTTCGCTCCTAGAATTTTGAGCTGTCGACTAAAAAGGTAGCGCATATCCATTTGGACGTCGGGGCCGCTGGTGGATCCGCAGGTGATGAGCTTTCCGCCGAAAGCGAGACTTTTAATCGCGCTTTCAAAAACGGCCGGGCCGATGTGTTCAAAGACAATATCGGCCATTTTCCCGCCGGTGATTTTGATCACCTGACGGGCAATATCTTGCGGCGGAGCGTGAATGACGGCATCGGCTTTAAGGGTTTTCGCCTTTTTTAATTTTTCTTCAGAGCGAGAGACGGCAATGACAAAGGCTTGGTGGAGTTTAGCGATTTGAATGGCGGCGGTGGCCACTCCGCTTCCTGCACCCATGACCAAGACGGTTTGATGGGGGCGCAAATTTCCCAAACCCATCAGCATATGCCAAGCGGTCAAAAAAGTGAGCGGGTAGGCCGCGCCTTCTTCAAAATTGACGGATTGAGAAAGCGGGAAGACATATTTTTCCGGAACGCAAAGGTATTCCGCGTATCCGCCGGGTCCGCCTTGCGCGCCAATAATGCCGTAGTCCGGACAATAACTGTCTTGCCCGGCGATGCAGAAATCACAGCTTCCGCAGGAACGTCCGGGAGACACGGCCACGCGGTCCCCAACCTTAAGCGAAGAAACTCCCGGCCCCAACTCGGCGATTTCTCCTGAGACATCAGAACCTGGAATATGCGGCAATTTGATTTTATAAGCAGGAATTCCTTCTCGAACCCAGAGATCGAGGTGGTTGAGGGCGCAAAAGCGCACGCGCACCAGAACTTCTTTTTCCCTGAGCGCGGGTTTGGCAATTTCCGCCCATTTGAGGTTTGTGGGACCGCCGAAGTTTTCCAGAATCACGGCTTTCATCGAAAACTCCTAACGCGCAACGGGCGCTTCTTTCGGCGTCAAATATCCTTTTTCCTCCATCCAATCGTCGTTATAGATTTTGGAAAGATATCTCATGCCGGTATCCGGAATTAAAACCACGACCAGGTCTTTTTCGGTGAGTTTCTTGGCCAATTCCAAAGCGGCCCAGACCGCGGCTCCGGAAGATCCTCCGGAGAAAATTCCTTCCTCGGTCGCAAGCCTTCGGGTTGTTAGAAACGCGTCTTTATCGGTGACTTGGATGACGTCATCGGGGAGTTTTAAATCCATGGTCGCCGGAAACATGTCTTCCCCGATTCCCTCAATCACATAGGGCTTGGCTTCGCCTTTGCGATCAAATTTTATTTTCTCATAGTAGATGGAACCGATGGGGTCGGCGCCGATGACCTTGACTTTGGGGTTTTGATCCTTTAAATATTGTCCGGTTCCGCTGATGGTTCCTCCCGTTCCCATCCCGGCGACAAAATGGGTCACTTTCCCTTCCGTATCTTTCCAGATTTCCGGGCCCGTGGTGCGGTAGTGAGTCTTTGGGTTTTCAGGGTTGAAGTATTGGTTCGGATAGAACGAGTTTGGGATTTCCTTGGAAAGTCTTTCCGCGACAGAGTAAAAGCTTTGAGGATCATCTGGTTCAACGGCCGTCGGGCAGACGATGACTTCCGCGCCAAGAGCCTTGAGAAGATTAATTTTTTCTTTGGACTGTTTATCGGTGATTGTGAAAATAAGCTTATATCCTTTAATTGAGGCGGCCAAGGCCAGCCCGATGCCGGTGTTTCCAGAAGTTCCCTCGATGATGGTCCCGCCGGGCTTTAAAATGCCGCGTTTTTCGGCGTCTTCAATCATCGCGATTCCAATGCGGTCCTTGACCGATCCTCCGGGGTTAAAAAATTCGCATTTAGCGTAAACAGAGGCCTTGATGTTTTTAGTCAGGCGGTTCAAACGAACCAAGGGCGTATTTCCAACGGTTTGGAGTATGTTTTCGTATTTCATGTTTTATCCTTGTGAGACTTCTTGTCTTCGAGTGAGGGCTTCGGAGAGCGTTCTTTCGTCCAAATAATCGATATCTCCTCCCAGTGGAACGCCGTGGGCGATGCGGGTAATTTTAACGGGGAGGTCTTTTAAAAGGCGGGTGAGATAAAGAGCGGTGGCTTCTCCCTCGGTGTCTGGGTCGGTAGCCAAAATAATTTCTCCGCTTCCGGGAGAAAACGCTTTTGCGCGTAAAAGAAGCTCTTCGATTTTTAAATGCTGGGGAAATTTTCCGTCCAAGGGGGATAAGGCCCCGTGAAGGACGTGATAAAGCCCGCGATAACTCCGCGCGCGTTCAAAGGCGACGACGTCCTGGGGCTCTTCGACCACGCAGACAAGCGCGGAATCCCGGTTTTGGTCCGCGCAGATGCGGCAAAGCTCTTCTTCGGTGAAATCGAGGCATCTCCGGCAAAGACGCACCGCGCTTGTAGCGTCTCGAATAGCGGCAATCAATCCCTCGGCTTCATTTTGAGGCGAGCGCAGAAGAAAAAGAGCCATTCTCTCCGCCTGCTTGGGGCCGATACCCGGCAGACGTTTTAGGGAAGAGATGAGTTTCTGAAAGGATTTCATTTTTTAACGACTCGTCCGCCGAGAATTTGCTGCGCCCTGTTGAATGATTCCGCTGGGACATCGGAGGAGGTGGAGGAAAAAGGATATTT
>JAJYOT010000061.1 GCA_021796015.1 bacterium | reverse complement strand
CAGATCAAAACAAAGTCGCCGCCCATTTTCTTTATTTTTTCAACCGACCATCCAGGTTCGTATTCCGATTTCGTTCCAGGGTCCTTAGAAGCTTCAAGGCGCACAATAAGCCCTACATGTTTAGGGAGGGCGAGAGAGTTTACCGCTTGCCGGGCGGCATAATTGACGTCTAGTAAAACGGCGGTGGCCAATGGGCTTAAGGTTTCAACCATTTTCAGCTTAATGTCCCGGATTTCGGCATAATCCGGATCTTTGGCGGAGCCCTCTTTTGTATGCAGGGCTTTTAAGGCTTTTCTAAAAGAATTGGATTGGTCTAAGGCCAGAACCTTAAAGCGATTTTTCTCATCGGTGATGCGCCGAAGCCCCATCAATTTTCCTGGGGTGAGTTGAAGAAAATGCGTGCGAGCGACTTTGTTTTGATCTGGAATCGTCATTGTGGTCATTGGACTGCCTCCCTGCCGTTATTCTACGTTTTTTTAGCGGGTATTTTCAGGTTATTTTAAAAATTTCCAACATAGCGTAGCTGGATGATTCTTTCCGGGCCGCGGGACGTTCCATCGGAATAATATCCGCTTTGATTCGCTCGTCTGACCGCCAGATCAAGGTCTAAATGGTTTGTGATGTAAAATCGAAGCCCGGCATTGACCCGGCTGTTGGAGATGTTATGGATGTTATCCCATTCCGCCATGATCTCAACTTTGTTGGCGATGGTATAGGTGACGGGCAAGGCCCCATAAACAGCGCCGGAATTAGTTCCCGAGGCGTTGACGGAAGGAGAAAAGACCAGGCCCGGAATAAAAAGTTCTTGGGTTCCAACAAGATAAAATCCACGGGCTGGGTCATTGTATTTGTGAGTGATTCGGTTATAGTCGTAACCTTGACCGTCATATCCAACTGCCAGAGCCGGCACGTAATGATTGCCGTCAAAAAACCGGTATTTGACCTGGGCTTGAGGCGTTGGAACCGCGATAGAAGGAGCGTTTCCCACCAGTCCGTTTCCCGACATCGAGGCTCCGATATTAAGTCCGTTAAAAACCCCGAGAGAAACATATTGTAAAATGCCTCCGCCGGAATAAAAACGCGTTTGGGTCGCAAAAGTGCCGGGGTCTAAGGTGTCTGCGGTATTGGCGTCAATGATCATGGTGTCGGGCTCAATAAGCCCTGTGGGTGTGGGGATAAGTCCGAGCGCGTCTTCTTCCGGTTGAGATTTTGGCTTGATGGGAATCATCTGGGGAGATGTTTCTGCGGAAGGAGCGGAAGACGAACTCAAAGAGGCTTGGGCTTGAATGAGCGGGAAAACTAAAATCAGAGCTGAAAAAATCGCCGCTCTCATTGCGCTTGAGGCCGGTTTAAGATTTCAGCGACCTTGGCTTGAAAAGCCGTGATTTCAAAAGGTTTTTGTAAGATGGCTTCCGCGCCGCTCATCAAAGCGATGCCTTTTTCCCTCTGGACATCCCGACTGCTCATGATGAGAATGGGAGGGCATTTTTCGCCCAATTTATCGGAAATTTGGTGGGCGACATGATAGCCGTCAATGTAGGGCATCATGACGTCTAAGACGACAAGATCAAACCTTTCTGAAAGCGCCGTCTGAAGGGCTTGGCGTCCGTCATTGGCCTCAGAGATTAGGTAGTTCTGGTAGCCCAGGGCGGTCTTTAATAATTCTAAAAGTTCCGGGTCGTCGTCGGCAATTAAGATTCGCTTTTGATCTGCCATGAGGATTTTCCAAAAAGGGCCTCGATGGATTCTAACAAATTTTGGTTGATATTAACGCGATAGTCTAATTCGAGTATCCCGCCCGTGCCCTTAATTTCCAGAAAAACTTTGGATGACCCGGGGTATTTCTCGAGATTTTCTCGGAGAGTAATCAAGGATTCTTCTTCATTGGCATTATTAATAGTGACTTGGAGAATTTGTTTTCTCTGCCAGACGGATTCAAAATCTTCCAGGGATTCGACGATGAGTTCTTTTTCGCTTCCAGCGTCTTCTTCTTTGGCGTTAAGCCTGCCTGAAACGACAACGATGAGGCCGGTCTTGATTTTGTCCGGTCCCAAGCTCGCGTAAACTCGCGGGAAAGCCAAGAGAGTCATTTCTCCGCTTAAGTCTTCAAGGCTCATCTTGGCCCAGGGTTCTCCGCTGCGCTTAGAGGTCATTTTTTTAACCTGAGTGATGATCCCCGCGACGCGAACATTTTCGGTCTGGGACGGGCCTAATTCCGAAATCGGGCCGGTGGATACTTTCAACAATTGTTCTTTAAGGGGTGTCAGCGGATGCCCGGAAAGATAAAAGCCTAATATTTCTTTTTCGAACTTAAGGATATCGGATTGGCTGAAAATAGGGAAATCCTTGGGCTCTTGAATTAAAACGGGCGCGATTTCTTCCGAGGAAAAGAGAAGTCCTTGCCCGCTTTCGATGTCTTTTTGGCGGGCCGATTGGGCGCGGCTTGAATTTTCTATCTCGGCTAAAAGTCGCGAGCGTTTGAGCGGAATTTCTTTTTCCGGGTTGAGGCTGTCGGCGGCGCCCGCCTTAATCAGGGATTCAAGAGATCTTTTGTTAAGGGCTTGTCCGCCCATGCGGCCGATGAAATCTCCCCAGGACGAGAAATTCTTTTCCTTTCTGGCGCGGACGATTTCTTCCGCTGCGGCGTGACCGACGTTTTTTATGGCGACCAGCCCAAACCGGATGGAGTTGCCGCCATCGGGCGAAAAAAAGATGTCGGAAGATTGAACGTCCGGCGGTAAAACATTGAGGCCCATTCTTTCCGCTTCGTTGATATAGACGACGAGCTTGTTTTCTTTCCCTTCGGCTTGAACGGAGGAATGCCCGATTTCGGAAGTGAGAAGAGCCGTCATAAACTCCAGCGGGAAATTAGCCTTGAGATAGGCGGTTTGGTAAGCGACGAGACCATAGGCCGCGGAATGGGATTTGTTAAATCCATATCCGCCAAATTCAACCAGTTGGTCATAAATCTTGTTGGCCATATCTTTGTGGATAGAATGTTTGGCTGCTCCCTGAACGAAATCGTTCCTTAGTTTTTCAATTTCCTCAGGGATTTTTTTTCCCATGGCTTTTCTCAAGCTATCGGCTTGCCCGGGGGTGAAATCGGCGAGTTTTTTCGCGATTTCCATGACTTGTTCCTGAAAGACTACGCATCCATAAGTTTCTTTTAGGATAGGTTCAAGAAGAGAATGAGCGTAAGAAATTCTTTTCCGCCCATGCTTGCGCTCGACGAACATATCCAGCATTCCCGATTGCATGGGGCCGGGCCTGAAAAGGGCGATCACGCTGACGATGTCTTCAAAAGTAGTGGGTTTCAGATTTCGCAAAAGACTGCGGATGCCTTCGGAATCGAGCTGAAAGACGCCAAGAGCCTGAGCGGAGCGCAAAAGATCGAAAGTTTTTTCGTCTTCCATTGGAATTTGATCAATATCGAATTTGGGGTCTTTTCTCTCCCGAATTAGGCGAACGGCTCCATCAATAATGGAGAGGGTTCTTAGTCCTAGAAAATCGATTTTTAAAAGCCCAAGTTTTGCGAGAGAATCTCCGTCGTATTGAGTAGTCGTGATATCGGAGTGAGGGCTTTTGGCCAAGGGAGCATAATGAACGACCGGTTCTTTAGTGATGACGGTTCCCGCAGCGTGAACTCCGGTATGACGTTTCAACCCTTCTAGTTTCAAGGCTAGATCAATGAGTTTTTTTATGGGCGGATTTTTGATTGCTTCTTTTAAATCTGAATTATTTTTGACTTCCTCATGGAGAGAAATATTGGGCCCTCCAGGAATCATTTTCGCAATGCGGTCGGCTTCCGAAATAGGAAGGCCCATGACGCGGGCCACGTCTCGAATGACGAGCTTGGCTCCCAAGGAACCGAAGGTGATGATTTGGGCGACGTTTCCTTCGCCGTATTTTTGGCGAACATAGGCGATGACGCGGTCCCGTCCGGTATCGGCGAAATCAATGTCCAGATCCGGCATGGATTTTCGATCGGGGTTGAGAAATCTTTCAAACAAGAGGCGATTTTTAATGGGATCAATGTTGGTGATTTTAAGAGAATAGGCCACCAATGCCCCGGCGCCGGAGCCCCTTCCGGGGCCAACGGGAATATTTTGAGAGCGCGCGTAATGAATAAAATCGCTGACGATTAAAAAATACCCTGAAAATCCCATTCTCTTAATGACCGACAGCTCATAGCTCAAACGTTCCTGATACTGGGTGGGGATGCTTCCTCCTAATCGCGCTTTAAGCCCGTCCACGCAAAGTTTTTCAAGAAAAGAGTCCTGGGTGAAGCCTTCCGGGACGTCAAATTGCGGCAGCATCAACTGATCCATCGGAATCTTGAGATGGCACATTTCCGCTACTTTCAAGGTGTTGGTCAGGGCCTGGGGCGCGAAGGAAAATAATTTGTGCATTTCTTCCGCGGTCTTGAGATAGAACTGGTGACTTTCAAATTTCAAACGATCGGTGTCCTCGATTTTTCGTCCGGTCGCAATGCAGACCCTTGCGTCGTGGGCGTCATGGTCGGAAGCGTGGGAATAATGGCAATCATTGGTGGCAATGAGTGGAATATTGGTTTTGGCGTGGACCTCTAAGAGAGCTTTAAGCACCTGCTGCTGTTTTTCTATCCCATGGTCCATAATCTCAAGATAGAAACAGTCGGGTTCAAGGGTGTCTCTAAACCAGGAGCAGAGTTTTTCCGCTTCGACTAAATTCCCGGAGACAATCAGTTGGCTGATTTCGGACTTAAGACATCCGGACAGAACGATAAGGCCTTTGGAGTGTTTCGATAAAAGTTCTTTGTCGATTCTTGGATCGTAGTAATAACCCTCGGAATAGCCTTTGCTGACTAAGGCCATGAGGTTTTGATACCCCTCAAAATTTCTCGCGAGTACCGTCAGGTGGCAATTTTCTTTTTGAGAGTGTCCGCGGTCAAAGCGGGAGCCTTTGGCGAAATACATTTCGCATCCAATAATGGGAACGACCCCGACTTGAGAGCAGTTGCGATAAAATTCGATGGCCCCGTACATATTGCCGTGATCGGTGAGAGCAAAGGCCCGGGCCTTTTGCTTGGCCAGAGACTCCAAAGCGGAAGAAGGTTTTCCGGAAGGGTCGCTTAAACGAATAAGGCCGTCCATTAATGAATACTCGGAGTGATTGTGAAGGTGAACAAATTCCGGTTGCATGTCTAGTTTTATCCCGCTATACTTGATTGATGAAACACCTGTTTGAAAAACATCTAAAAACCAAAAGAGTTTACCAGGGAAACGCGGTTGATTTTTGCGTCAGCGAAGTACGTCTCCCCAATGGCCGCACTGCGACACGGGAATATCTTGATCACCCAGGGGCTGTGGGTATCGTTCCGTTTATCGACCGAGAAACCATCGTGATGGTGCGGCAATATCGATATCCGGTGCGCAAGGTCACCTTGGAAATTCCGGCCGGGAAATTGTCCAAGGGTGAAAACCCTCTTTTTTGCGCCCGTCGCGAATTGAAGGAAGAAACCGGATATTCCGGCGGTAAGCTGGAACCTTTGCTGAGCTATTGGCCCACGCCGGCTTTCGCTAATGAAATTTTGCATTTGTTTATCGCTCGACAAATAAAGCCTGGAACTTCTTCTCCCGACGATGACGAATTTATCGATAAAACTGTGATTTCACTCCGCGACGCGCTTAAACTCGTCTATCGCGGCGAAATCAAGGACTCTAAAACCGTGATCGCCCTCTTGGCTTGTCAATCGCGGGGGCGCGCATCCAAGCCCCGACTGTTGCGCTAACGCCTTTTCCGCATTATACTAAAGCTTATGGTGGCTGGGAGCTTATGATTCCTGAAGAGATCGACGCGTGGGAACTGTTTCTGGCAGGCATTCCTATTTTTTCCGGTTTACCTAAATCAGAATTAAATAAAATCGCCCAAAAAATGCAGTTGTTGTCCTTGCCTAAAGGCGCAACTTTGTTTCGGCAAGGCGATGAGCCGGATAGTCTCTTTATCATCGCCTCAGGGCTTGTGCGGGTTGTTCATCTAAGAGGAAATGAAGAAATCGTAGACGCTTTCTTAGGGAGAGGCGAAACTTTGGGAGAAGGCGGAGTTTTAACTGGTGAAAGGCGGACAGCGACCGTTCAGTTGGTCAGCACTTGCGAGTTTCTCAAGCTTCCGCGGGCGGATTTTCATGAGGTTTTGAGAGAGAACCCCTCTATTTCTCTTCATCTGACCCATGTCTTGACCAAACGTCTGATTCAGACAACAAGGGGAACGCCGAAGAAAACGATCGAGTCAACTCAGTTTTTCGCCTTTTATTGCGCTTGTGAAACCGAGGAACGGCATTTATTGAGCGCGCATCTGGGGCTTCAGCTTTTGGAACAAACCAGAAGAAGGGTTTTGCTCATTGACATGAATCCTGATGCCGGGGCTATTGCCCGGTCCTTAGGTCTCAAATCCTCTCCAGTGACTCGGCAACTTTTACTCAATATCAATTTGCGCGATCCGGGTCGTATTAGAACTTTGTCGCAACAACACGCCTCGGGACTCGAGGTTTTAAGCATTCCCTCCGAAAATTTATCAGGAAGCCTTCTAACGGGAATTTATTTATTCGTTAATTTTTTGCGGGAATCTCATGACTTGGTTTTAGTGGCGCTTAGTGGCCCCATAGGAGCGGTTGAGGAAAAAGTTCTAATGGAAGCCGACAAGGTTGTTTTGCTTGGCTCTACTTCGTGCTTGTCTCCCTATCGGAAACTACAGGAAGAGTTCGCTTCCTTTGTGCCGGAGACAAGAATTTTCAAGGCATGGTGCGGAGAGAATCCGCCGGAGGAGGTTTTGCGCGAAGGCCTTGGTCGGGATTTGGTGATTCCTTGGACTTCCGGTATTAAAGAGAAGCTCAATTCCGGAGTTGGTATTTACGAAGCGCTTGAAGCTTCTCCGAAAACAAGATCAACCATCGAGCGCTTGGCGCGGCGTTTGGGCGGCGTTCGGATTGGACTTGCGTGCGGTTCCGGGGCGGCTTTGGGGTATTCCATTATCGGCGTTCTCAAGGTTTTTGAACGAGAGGGAATCCCTGTTGATTTGATTTCCGGAACTTCCATGGGGGCGCTTATCGGCGGTTTGGCCGCGGTAGGGATGGAGCCGGAGGAAATGGAAAGGGTCGCCTTGCGGATTGATAAATTCTGGATGTATAGCCGACTGTTTCTTGATTTAAGCGTGCCCCGTTCGGGAATTTTCTCCGGAGATTCCTTGTTGAATCTCTACCGGTCTTTGTTCGGTCAAAAAAATTTTTCCGATTGCGAAATTCCCTTTGCTTGTGTTGCGACCGATATCGAAACCGGGGAAGAGGTGGTGATTAAAGAAGGAAATTTAGCGGAATCGGTTCGTGCCAGTTCGAGCTTGCCGGTGATCTTCGAACCTTATTTCATGAATGGCCGCTATCTTATTGACGGAGGTTTGATTAACCCCGTTCCCGTTCGCGTCGTGGCTGACGAAGGAGCGGATATTCTCATTTCAATTAATTTGACCCTGCCGGCCGCCCACTATACCGGGGGAAAAACCGCCCTTCCCGAGATTCCGGGCTTACCCGCGATATTTAAGGCTCCCAGTCTAGCGCGCGTTTTTTTTCACATGATCTATACGGCCGAATACGAGATCGCCAAATCCCGTTCCGGGCTTTCTCAAATCGTCATCCAGCCGGATATTCAGGGATTTTCGTGGAGCGATCTCCACAGGGCGAAGGAAATTATTCGGGCCGGAGAAGAGGCGGCTGAGAAACATATTCCTTCCATTAAAGCCTTGATCCCTTATTTTTCGGATCGCTGTCAGATGCCTTTGCGCCTCTCCAGTTCTTGGCGCTGATATTTTTTGAGTAAAAATTTGAGGGCTTTTTCTCGATTTTTAATTTTTCCCGCCGCTTGTTCTTCACGTATTTTCTCTAGTATTTTCCCAACTTCGGGCCCTGGAGAAATTTTAAGCGCCTTCATAATTTCGTTTCCATTCAAGAGGGGCGGAGGAATAACTTCTTTTTGAGGATTTAAAAGCCGAGAAACTAAAAGATTGACGGTTTGAAGGTGTCGGAGGGTTTTCCTCAAATCTTTTGGAACTTTTTCCAATTCTTTCCCCACGGGTTTTCGGGTAAGAGGCAAGAAATCAAGGATAGATTTCTCCGGCACATAGCTTGTGTGGTCGGCCCAAGCC
>JAJYOT010000060.1 GCA_021796015.1 bacterium | reverse complement strand
TGTCAGCGATTTCGGGCCCACTCCGGCCTTTGAGAAAGACGACTACACCGAAGCCTTGGGTTTGTTGGGAAAAAAATTAGGCGCCCCTAAAGCCATTATCGCCATGTCCGGGCATTGGGACACGGGACTCTCGGCCTTGGAAATTTCCGCCTCCCCTCATCCCCCGACCATTCATGATTATTCCGGATTTCCAAGAGAGTTCTACCAAAAAACATACCCCTGTCCCGGGAATCCCCAACTCGCCCGGCGCGCGACGGAACTTTTAAGCGCAAAAAATTTTAAGGTTCGCCTCAATGAAACGCGGGGGCTTGATCACGGCGCCTGGGTTCCCCTCTCGCGCCTCTATCCTCAAGCGAATGTCCCCGTCGTTCAAATTTCGATTCCCTCGGGCCAAGAGCCTCTCAAAATCATCCAAATAGGGGAAATTTTATCGCCCTTAAGAAAAGAAAATATTCTGCTTCTTTCTTGCGGGGCCTTAATTCACAATTTATCTCTGGTTCATTTTTTCGGCAAAGATGACCCTACCGACCCCTGGGCCGATGAATTTCACCAATGGCTCAGGAAAAGAATTCTCGACATCGCTATTGATGATTTGAGGCATTTCCACGCGCAAGCCCCCCATGCGCGCCTTGCCGCTCCCACGACGGAACATTTTGATCCGCTTTTTTTCTTTTTGGGGTCGGGAAGGAAAGAAAAGCCAAAAATCCATTTTGATTCCATCCGTTACGGAAACGGATTATTCTTAATTATGAGCCTAGGCTCAATCGCGGAGGGAAAACCATGAAACGAGGCATTGAACGCATTTTTCGCGGGGCGCCGGAACATTGGGTGGGAAACGGCTTTCATGTCAGCAATTATTTTCCCTCCGCGACCGACTTTGAAAAAAGAATGAGCCCGTTTTTCCTTTTGGATTACCAAAAACCGGAACAGTATTCTCCAACGACCCGGAGGCGCGGCGTGGGAACTCATCCGCACCGGGGTTTTGAAACGGTCACTCTTGCCTATCAGGGTTCGATCGCCCACCACGACAGCGCGGGAAACGGAGGCATCATCCATCCCGGCGAGGTTCAATGGATGACCGCCGGAGGCGGAATTCTCCACAACGAATATCATGAGGAAAATTTTTCCAAAAATGGCGGGATTATGCACATGATTCAAATCTGGGTTAATCTCCCCAAAAAAGACAAACTCACTCTTCCTAAATATCAGCCTTTAACCGGGAAAGAAATACGCGAGATTCTCTTACCTGAAAACGCGGGGAAAGTTCGCATCATTTCCGGCTCTTATGAAGAAACCCAAAGCCCGGCCAAAACCTTTACGCCGGTTCATATGCTTGATGTCCGTCTTAACCCCAACGCCCAGGCAAGATTCGCCGCGCCCAAGAATTTCAACGCCGCACTACTCACCCTAGAAGGCTCGATTAAAACCAACGGCTCCCGGGAAATATCGGCGGGAGAATTTGTTTTATTTAAAAACGACGGGGAGGAAATTTTTGTCGAGTCCAGCGCTTTTGCCACTCTTCTTTTTTTAAGCGGCGCGCCTATTGAAGAGCCTTTGGTTCACTATGGCCCCTTTGTCATGAATTCCATAGACGAAATCAACCAGGCCATCGAGGATTTTAACAACGGAAAATTCGGTTTTTTAGCTGATTAAATGACGGATTAAAAGAAAAAAGAGGGCTTCTTGAAAAAATATCTTTCTACTCTTATGCTGTTTCTTATTCTCGTCTCGGCGCCTCTTTCGGCCAAGGACATTCGCATCTTCATCTATCACACCAACGATATTCACGGCTGGATTTTGACCCGCCCCAACAAATACGGACGACTCGTCGGCGGAGCGGATATCTTAGCCAATTACTTCAGAAAAGCCCCAAAGCCAAAACTCCTCATTGACGCAGGAGATTGGTTTCAAGGAACGCCGGAAGGAAGCTTAACCCGCGGACGCGCCCTTGTTTCTTTTTTTAACGCCATCCCTTACGACGTCATCGAAGTGGGAAATCATGATTTTGACTTCGGAGAAGCACGTCTCAAAAAACTGGTCCAATCCCTCCACATGCCGGTTCTAGGCGCAAATGTTTATTCCGAAAAAACTGGAAAGAGAGTTTCTTATCTTAAGCCCTTCATTATTAAAAATATCGCCGGCGTAAAAATCGGAATCTTCGGTCTTTTGACGACGAATATGCCAAATCTCACCTTCCACAAAAACATCCAAGGTCTGAGATTTAGGCGCGAAATTGATGAAGCCAAGGACGAGGTCAAGATTTTAAAAACCCAAGGAGCGACCGTCATTATCGCCGTGACCCATGTCGGAATTCAAACTCCCAAAAGCGCGCCCTTTGAAGACGACCGCTTTATCACCTCTCATGTCTCTGGAATTGATCTCATCGTGGGCGGACATTCCCACACTCTTCTGCCCAAAGGGGTCCGCGATTCCGTCAACCACACGCTCATCGTCCAAACCGGAAGCTATCTCACCCATGTCGGAAAAGTCACTTTATGGATTAACCCCCTAACCAAAAAAGTCGTGCGCTCCAAAGCCCGCGTCATTAAAATTAATCCCCAAAAAATGGGTTCCGATCCGCAAATCAAGGAGATTCTCGCGCGCTATGAGGATAGAGTAGGGAAAAAGATGAACCAGGTCTTGGGCCACTCTCCACGCATTTTTAAAAGGAAATTCGACCGCGAATCCGCGCTGGGAGACTGGGCGGCGGATTGCCTACGCTTTTGGACTAAAACCAACATCGCCTTTCAAAATAGCGGCGGCTTACGAGCGGATTTACCCAAAGGCCCCGTGACCTGGCGGGATATTTTTGATTTAATGCCTTTTGATAATTACATCACGACCATGAGCTTAACGGGCGCGCAAGTTCGGGAAATTTTGGAACAGGGCGTCAGCGGAAACCAAGGCATGATTCAAGTCAGCGGAATTCGCTTTAACTATGACCCTCGTGCCCCGCTCAAAAGACGAGTTAAAGACATTTGGGTTGACCATCGGCCCCTGGCCTCAAGCGCGTCTTATAGCGCGGCAACCTTAAATTTCTTAGCCCAGGGCGGAGATGGATACAAAACCTTTCTCAAGGGCAGAAATTCTTCAACTCAACCCACACTCGTTCGCGACATCTTCGCGCAATGCGCGGAAAAATCACTCGCAACCCCTAAGAAACGCCGCATCATTTCAAAATCTCATTAATTCAGACGCGAGATTATGCTAACATCGCGTTAATACCGGCATGAAACGAATCCTTTTACTTACTCTGAGTCTCGGTTTTCTCGCCTGTATTGGAATTGAATCTTTTCACCAACACGTTCGGAAAAACGAAACTCATTGTCCGCTTTGCACAGTCAAGGCCCAAATTCATTCCCGCGCAACGCTTCATCAAACTCCAAGGCTCACGGCCTCAACCGCCGCGAAAACAATTGAGAGCCTCATCTCCAAGGCTCCCGTTTTCAATTCCCTCCGCGACTTAGCCGCCCGCTCGCCGCCTTTCACCATCAGCTAATATTTTCCAATCCAGCGCTTTTTTAAGCGCCAAAATTTAACAGTCAGTATTAATAACTAGGTGAACATGAGAACAAAAATAAAAGTTTTAACGGCTTTTTTGATTATAGGTCTTGTTCGGTCAAGTTTCGCGGAGATGTTTTCGGGCGTCGTCTATAACAGTTCCAACCAGCCGGTCTCTAATGTCCAAGTCACTGTTCCGGCTCTTAAAGAAGGCACACTGACCGACTCTTCCGGAACTTTTCACATGGACCTCCCGAAAGGAAATTATGCCATGGAGTTTCACCGCTTAGGATATGCCGAACATTCGGAAACTATTTTTGTTCCAAGCCCGGTCGCGATCAAGGTCACCTTAAGTGAAAGCGCTTTGGACGCGCAACCAATTACTATTTCCGCGGAACCAACCCCCAGCCCCGTTCTCACCACTCCAGCCAATGTCACGGTCCTTCAAGGCCATCAACTGGAACAAAAAGGACGTGAAAATGTAATGGACGCGATTAAAAATGAGCCCGGGGTCAACCTGATTACGGTCGGCCCCAGCGTCTCAAAACCTTCTATTGATGGTCTTAATTCAGAGGATATTGTCATCGTCCAGGATGGGGTCCGAAGCGAGTCCTTGGCCTGGGGAGAAGAACACGCGCCCGAGATCGACACTTTAAGCGCCGATCGAATTGAGGTCTTGCGGGGCGCCGCAACCTTGATGTATGGCTCGGACGCTTTGGGCGGCGTCATCTCAGTTGACAAAGCGCCGCTTCCTTCCGCGGCTTTGGGCGCCGGGCCACTGTCTGGAAAAATCGTCACCGATGTCGAATCGGTCAATCAGAGCGCGGCGGAAGGCGTGGTTTTACAAGGCGCCAGCGGGGATTGGGGGTGGAGAAGCGACTTAAGCGAACACCAGGCGGGAAATGTATACACTCCGCATGGAACCATCGCCAACACCGGTTCTAAAGAAGTCAATGGTTCTGGAGAAATTGGCGTCACCAAGGACTGGGGAGATTTGACCATGAATTACAGTCATTTCACCAAACATCTTCAGCTCGATGAATCGGCGACCCAAACCGACAACGAATATCAGGATCTCGCGCATGATAATGGTTCCATACACGCCGACATAAAAACCAAGGGACTTTTTAATTATGAGGTCACAGCCGGATATGACCGCGTAGACCGCCAGGAATATAACGGTTATTGTCAAGAAACAAACTGTAATCCTTCTTCAAATCCGCCTACTGATTTCATGCCGAGTTTGGAAGCGAATTGGATTGAAACCAGTTATACCGTCAATCTCAAGGCCCATCAAAAGCAGATTGGCCCGTTTCAGGGAACTTTCGGATTTACCTCGGATAATAAAAATGAATTGGCGGCAGGAATCGACCCTTTAATTCCGTCAACCAACTGGAATGAATTCGGCGAATATGGCTACGAAGAGGCCCATTTTGGATCGGTGAAACTCACCGCCGGAATCCGCGGAGATGAAAACCAGCTCAACGCCAACGCTTATCAATCCGCGAACATGACCTCTAACGCCACCTTAGCCGCGGCCAATGGACTCAGCTCCATTCAAGCCCAAACCAGAAATTACGACGCTTTCACCGGAGCCTTAGGCGGCGTCTGGCATATTTTTAAGCCGCTTGCTTTCGCCGTCAACACCGGACGCGGGTACCGTAATCCGGATGAGTTTGAGCTCTTCGCCTTTGGGGAACATGAGGGAACCGGGCAATTCGCTGTTGGAAATCCCAATCTTCAGCCGGAAATCTCCTGGGACTCTGACGCTTCTCTGCGTTGGGTTTCCTCTAAGTTCCGCTCAACACTCGATTATTTTTATAACAACATTAATAATTATATTTACGCCCAGCCCACCGGGCAAACCGCAACGGACGTCTACACCGGAAATACCTTGCCGGTCTTTCAAACAACCCAGGGAAACTCCATACTCAAAGGTTTGACCCTTCGCTTCGATGAAGACGCGCTCAAATGGCTTGAGCTCAAAGAAGGATACGACAGCATCAGGGCTAGAAATATTTCAACTGGAGAATCCATCCCTTTTGTTCCGGCCGACCGCTTCCTTTTGGGTTTTAAACTCCACAAAAAGAAATGGGGGGATTTTTATCACCCCTATTTTGGAGCCAACGCCCGCATCGTTCTGGCTCAAAACCAGCCAGGGCCGCCGGGAAATCAAATCGACACTCCCACCGGTGGATATACGGTCTTTGGCTTGAGCTTTGGCTGGAGAATTTTGGTTCTGGAAAATCCGCTCAGTTTTGATTTTGGCGCCGACAACCTGACCAACAAAGCCTATGCCGATTCGATGAGCGTTTACGATAAGCAATTCGGCTTCGTCGAGCCGGGACGAAACCTCTACATGAAGGTCTCGGTTCCCTTTGGGAGTTAATGAAAGCAATTGATACAATGACTCAATGGGTCTATCGCGCTTAAGGTTAAAAATCGTCGCGCTTTGTCTTCTTTTGGTTTCATCCGCCCGTTGGGCTTGGTCGAAAGGGTTGAGTTATGACGCAAGCCCCCGCCACATTCGCCCGGTCTCCATTCCCGGAGGGACGAAGGGAATCGGATTTGACGACATGAATTTTTCTCCTTCGCTCAAACAAATGCTGGTCCCCGGCGGACGCATGGGGGATTTATTCTTGGTCGACCCCCAAACCCATGACGTCTCCGAAATCGGAGGCTTTAGCGTCCATCTGAAATACCACGGCGGCCACGACGAAGGGGTGACCTCGGCCGATTCAAACAAGAGTTTTATTTTCGCGACCGACCGGACCTCGATGAAGCTCAACCTCATCGACTCTAAATCGAGAAAAATCATCGCCTCCGCGCCCTTGGCGGGAGAACCGGATTATGTTCGATATGTCGCCTCCCACAACGAATTATGGGTTACCGAACCTCGAAAAAATCAAATCGAAGTTTTTTCATTTAATCCTCGTGAAGAACCGCCCTTGAGGCATTTAAAATTTATTTCCATCGCTCAGGGGCCGGAATCCTTGGTCATCGATGAAAAAAATCGCCACGCCTTCACCAATTCCACTTCCAGCGAAACCGCGGTCATCGATTTAAAATCAAAAAAAATCCTCGCCCACTGGCCGAACCATTGCGCTCGCGCCCGCGGGCTGGCCCTGGATTTAAAAAACCAGTTTCTCTTCGTCGGATGCGCGGAAGGGAAAGTCGAAACCCTGGACGCCGCCCACGGAGGGAAAGTCTTGGGCACAGCCCGCTCCGGCCGCGGCGTCGACATCATCGCCTACAATCCCCTTTTATCGCATCTCTATATGCCCGGATCCAAGAGCGGAACCATGGCCATCGTCCATGTTCTGAGAAGCGGAAAACTTCATGTGGATGCAACCATGCCGACCGCCCAAGGCGCCCACTGCGTCGCCTCGGACGATAAGAACGGGGTCTGGATCTGCGATCCCCATAAAGGCCGGCTTTTGTTTTTTCAGGATTCGCGCGTTCGCGTCAAGTGAGATTAAAACAGAGGAGAGGTTATGGGCCATCTTGAATTCTTGCAGTCCTTAGCGGCAACCGGCGGGAGCTGGGTCATCTATTTGCTTTTGGGATTTTCGATTCTTTCCGCCGGAGTCATCTTGGAAAGAATCGTCGTCATCTTGCGCCAAGAACGATATCAAAAAGAAATTCTCCCGAAGTTAGACCAAAAATTAGACTCTCAACAACCAAAGACGGTTCTGGAAGCTTTAAAACCGGAATCCGTTCTCTATCCGGTCATTGAAGATCTGGTGGAACACGCTTCTCGCGGGCGAGATATTTTGAACGAACGCCTGGAAACGGGATTGACTCTCCAAAAGCGCCGGCTTGAAAAGCGGGTTCTGATTCTGGGAACGTTGGGAAATAACGCGCCATTCATCGGCCTTCTAGGAACGGTCTTGGGAGTCATTCATGCTTTTCAAAGTCTGGCCACTTCCGCGGGACAGGGCCCGGAAGTCGTCATGGCGGGACTCGCCGAAGCCTTGGTGGCCACCGCGGTCGGCATCATGGTGGCTCTTCCTTGTGTCGCTTCCTACAACTATATTCAGAAAAAGATTAAAGACATTCTATTGGACGCGGATCAGTTTGGGAAACAATTTATTTTAAGCATCGCCGATAAAAGTTCATAAGGGAAAGCTTTCTTATGGCTGGAATTACCGAAAACGAAGAGTCCATCACCGGGATCAATGTCACGCCTTTGGTCGACATCGTTCTAGTACTCCTGATCATCTTCATGGCAACCGCTCATTTGATCGCCCATCGTTCTTTAAACTTAAATTTGCCCCGCGTCGCCCATTCTCAGGAAACCCCTACTCCCAGCCAACACGTAACTCTTTCAGCGGATAAAACTCTTCGTCTTAACAATGTTAAAGTGACATCCCAGGAATTGGCGCTCAATTTGGGGCAAATGGCGCATGCCGACCCGAACGTCAAAGTCACTTTAGGGGCGGACAAACAAGTTTCCTGGGGAGAGGTCGCTCATTTGCTCGATCTTCTCAAGGGCGCCGGTGTTTCCAAGGTCGCGACCGAAGTCGAACCAAAATAAGAATGTACTCCTTTCACGAGCTCCAATCCCATTTCTGGGATGAAGACACGCTTCTTTGGAAGATGCTGGTTTTGTCTTTTCTCTTTCACATCCTCTTGTTTAATTTGGGAAAACTCTCTTGGAGCTCCGCGGCAAAACCGACGATGGAAGTGGAATTGGTGAAG
>JAJYOT010000017.1 GCA_021796015.1 bacterium | reverse complement strand
TTGGGAATATATTCACATTAAAGGTTGAAATTAGATTTTTGGAAGGAGGATGCCATGAAAACAATCAAACATAAGGAACTTGAAAGTTGGGTGACGGAGACGGCCAGCGTCGGCGAGCCAGACCAGGTTTATTGGGTGGACGGAACGCCTGGCGAAAAAGATCGCCTGACTAAAAGGGCTATTGCCCGCGGCTTTATTATTCCCTTGGATCAAGAAAGATACCCCGGTTGTTATTACAGCCGCTCTCATTCCAGCGATGTCGCGCGCACCGAGCATTTGACCTACATTTGCACTAAGAAAAAAGAAGACGCGGGGCCCACCAATAACTGGATGTCTCCAGAAGAAGGTTACGCGAAATCTGCTGAAATTTTGAAAGGCTCGATGCATGGCCGCACGATGTATGTGATTCCCTTTTCGATGGGGCCGATTGGTTCTCCTTTCTCCAAAATTGGAGTTGAGATTACCGATTCCCTTTACGTTGTTTTAAATATGCTGATTATGACCCGCGTGGGAGACAAAGTTTTGGAACAATTAGGGACCAGTGGCGCTTATACCAAGTGTCTCCATACTCGCGCGGATTTGGACGTTCAACACCGCTTTATCCTTCACTTCCCGGAAGATAACACGATTGTCTCGACCGGTTCGGCCTACGGCGGGAACGCCCTTTTAGGGAAAAAATGCTTGGCCCTTCGCATCGCTTCTTGGCAGGCGAGAGAGGAAAAATGGCTGGCCGAGCACATGCTGATCTTGGGCGTTGAGAAAGACGGCAAAACCGATTATGTCGTCGCGGCTTTTCCTTCCGCCTGCGGAAAGACCAATCTCGCGATGTTGATTCCGCCGGAAGGGCTCAAGGGCAAAAATTACAAAATCTGGACCTTGGGAGACGATATCGCCTGGCTGAGAAAAGGAAAAGACGGGCGTCTGTGGGCTTTAAATCCGGAGGCCGGCTTTTTCGGCGTCGCTCCGGGGACTAATTCCAAAACCAACCCCAATGCGATGAAGACGATGAGCAAAAACACCATTTTCACCAACGTCCTTTTAGGAGACGATCTCGGGGTCTGGTGGGAAGACGGGGAAGGCGCGCCCCCGGCCTCCGGCGTCGCTTGGGACGGGAAGCCTTGGAAGCCGGGAATGAAGGACTCCTCTGGAAAGCCCGTTTTGGGCGCTCATCCCAACAGCCGGTTTACCTCTCCGGCCCAGCAATGTCCGTCCATCGCCCCCAACTGGGAAGATCCTCAAGGAGTTCCCATCTCGGCGGTTATTTTCGGCGGACGCCGGGAACGCTTGGCTCCGTTAGTTTTTGAATCTCTTGATTGGACTCACGGGGTTTATGTTGGCGCCACGATGGCTTCCGAGAGAACCGCAGCCGCGGACGGAAAAGTCGGCGAAGTCCGCCGGGACCCGATGGCGATGATTCCCTTCTGCGGATACAATATGGGAGATTATTTCGGCCATTGGCTCGAAATGGGACGCGAGGTTTCAAAACCGCCGAAAATATTCCATGTCAATTGGTTTAGACGGGATGAAAACCGGAAGTTTCTCTGGCCCGGCTACGGTGAGAATTTGCGCGTTCTGGAATGGATTTTGGCGCGCTGCCATGGAGAAGGCAAAGCCGAAAAAACCCCGATTGGTTTCGTGCCGGCGAAAGACGCCCTGGATATGTCCGGGCTCAATATTTCCGATCAGGCAGTTGAGAAGCTTCTCGAGGTTAAATCCGAGGATTGGATAGAGGAACTCGACGGGGTGAAGGCCTTTTTCGACAAGTTCGGCAAAACCCTTCCCAAGGAGCTATGGGATCAGTTCGAGTCTCTTAAAAGCCGTCTCAAGACTAAGGTTGCGGCTTAAGACGAAGGATTGTTACCCAAGAGGGCGACGATTTTGTTGGGCGCCTTCGCGCCCTTGACGATGCGAAGTCGTTTGGCGGCGACGCCAAGATGGGCGGACAAGAGCGCGAGCGCCGCCAGATTTGCGTTTCCTTCTTTCGCTTCGGTTCGAACCTCAACGGCAAAGGAATAGGGCCCGGTTGAAGCAATAGAATCTCGTTTTCCGCCGGCTTTGACTTTAAGTCGAAAAAGAGCGGCCATGATTAAATCCTCCCGAGCAATCTTAAGAGTCCGTCTAAAATCGTGAGCGGATGAGGCGGGCATCCCGGCACGAAGAGGTTGATGGGAAACCCCAAGCTTTCCGCGCCGCCGAGCGTCAACGTCTCTCCCAAGGGCGCTCGGGATGCTCGGCCTTCGGCCTCGACCGCGCCGCCATTTTGTTCTGGGGATTCTCTAAAAGGCCCGCCGCTTAAGGCGCAGGCGCCGACGGCGATGACGATTTTGGGGCCTGGAATGGCCTGATAGGCGATTTTTGCGGGTTCAATCATGTTTTTCGTGACGGGACCGGTAAGGACAAGCCCGTCCGCGTGTCTGGGGGAAGCGACAAACTGAATGCCAAAGCGGCCCAGATCGAAGACGACGTTGCCCAGCGCCGTCAATTCCGACTCGCAGGCGCTGCACCCTCCGGCGCTGACTTGTCGCAGCTTGAGAGATCTCCCAAAAAGGCGGCGCATCTCATCGTTAAGCGATTCGGCGAGATTGGCCTCCTCCAAAGTCACGAGCAAGTCCTCGCGACGGCTGGCTGCCAGGCGATGATCCTGGGTGAAGGCGACGGCATTCTCAGGACAGGCGCGCGCGCAGTCTCCGCAGAAAAGACATTTCCCAAGATCCAAGGCCAATTTCTCGGATCCTTTTTTCTCAAGGGCCTGGGTCGGGCAGATATCAAGACAATCAGAGCACCCTTCCGGGCAGGAACTCGGGTTGATTCGGGGACGGCCGCGAAAACGCTTGGGAAATTCCGGAGTCTCGTGAGGAAACTTTGATGTGCGGTGCCCTTGGCGCAGGCGGTTCTTAAAAATATCAATCATAAGTCGTGGCCCGCATAAGAGAGGTTAAAACTTTTATTACAAAGCGGAAAGTCCGAGATTTCCTGGTTTCTCATGGCGAAGGCAAGACCAATCCAATTATGAAAAGAAGGATCGATGATTTTGTAAGACGATATTTCGCCGTTTGGGCCGGTTTGGGCGATATGACAGACTTCTCCTCTCCAGCCTTCGATGAGGGATAAAGCCAAATGGTGGGGCTTATTTTTCCCTTGGGACTTTGTTGAAGCCTTTTTTTCCGGCCAATTTTCAAAAAGATCAGCGAGAAAGGCGAGGGAATTTTTTATTTCCAGAAATCTTAAATAGGTTCTTGCGTAGACATCCGAATTTCCAAGACAGGCGACGGGAATTTTCCTTGAGCGATAAACTCCGAAAGGATAATTTTCGCGGACGTCTCTTTTGAGGCTTGAGGCTCTTGCCGGAAGGCCGACTATTCCCAGTTCCTCGCAAGATTTTTGCGGAAGAATTCCGACATTCTCAAGCCGTGAAAGAACGGAAGAGGAACCAAAAAATAGATTTCCAATTTCTTCTGTTTCCGGGCAAGCTTCTTTGAGAATTTTTAAAACGGAAGATTTCATCGCCGGCGGAATGTCAAAAAATGTTCCGCCCACTTTGAGGAGGCCTTTTCCGTAACGATTTCCGGAAATCATCATCAGAAGATTGAGAAAATCTCCTCTCATTCTTCCAAAATAGGCCGAGGCCGGCAGGTATCCAATATCTCCGCTCAGGGCCGCTAAATCCCCCAAGTGATTGGCGATTCTCTCAATTTCCAGAGCGCTTGCGCGAATTCTTTCCGCTTCAGGAGTGATTTTCTGATTTGAAAGGGCTTCTAAACCCGCGCAATGAGCCCAGGCGTGGGAGACGACGGAATCTCCGCAGATGGATTCCGCGATAGACAGCGAACGTAAAGGATTCCGAAGAATGAGTTGTTCGACTCCGCGATGTTGATAACCCAACTGAATTTCTAAATGGCGAATGGTTTCGCCATGGCACTGAAATCGAAAGTGCCCGGGTTCGATGATCCCGGCATGAATGGGGCCGACGGCCACTTCGTGGACTTGAGCTCCGTTCTCTCTAAAGAAAGAGACTTGAGAAGCGGGAGTTTTTCTCACGGGTTTAAGCCAGGGATGGTTTTCAGGGGTAAGGCCTGAATTTTCATAAATTTCGCGTTCAAATAAATGGGCTTGGGGACAATCAGGGGTCAAGGAGATGAATTTTTTGACGGGCTTGGATGAGGCTAGATAAATCGTTCCCTCTTCATCGTCTCCCAGAGCGGCGATGAGAGGATAGGGAACGTCCGAAGAAGACGCGTTTGAGAAAAGAGCCAAAATGCGAAATTTTTTTGAGACCCAATGGAGGATGAGTTCGCGAAATTCCTCAATCGAAAAAATTGGAATTTTTTCTATGGCGATAGATTCTCCATTCTTGAGAGAAAGAAAAGGCGGTTTTTCAGTCATGGGTTTTCTCCGTAGAGAATCTTGGTCGCTTCTTGGAGATGAATCTTGAGGTCAGGAGGGAGCCAGAGTCCTAAGACGATAATCAGAATGAGAAAAAGAATAGGAGCGGCGAGCATAAAGGGGAAACGTTCGGCTTTTTCGGGAAGTGAAGGATTTTTCCCTTCCAGCGTGTTTCCGTAGACGACGGGAATAACCGTGTTGGCCATGCCGATAAAGACCAGAGACAAAATTCCAACCAGCGAAAGAGCGATGAAAAGATGGTGGGTATTTGTGGCCGCCCTTAAAATGGAAAATTCACTGATAAAAGGCGAAAAGGGGGGGATCCCTGAGATCGCGATGAATCCGAGCAGAAAAAGAATAGCCGAAATGGGGGCGCGTTTAAGAGATCCTTGAGCGTGTTCCAGCGTTTTTCCGCCAAAGGCGCGGTGGAGATTTCCGGCGGATAGAAAAAGAAGAGCTTTGCTCAGACCATGATTGATGAGGTGTAAAAGAGAAGCAAATAAACCCAGAGGCCCAAGTCCCGCGCCCAAGGCGAGAATTCCCATGTGTTCGACGCTGGAGTAGGCGAGCATCCGTTTGAAATCGCGCTGGCGAATCATAAAAATAGCGGCAGTTCCTATGGACAAGAGGCCCATGAGCAGCCAAAGTCCGCGGCAAAAGTCTCCCAGGCCCGCGCGGACGCAGATTTGAAATGCGCGCAAAATCCCAAGAAACGGCGCCGCGATCACGGCTCCGGACAAAATAGCGCCGACAAGACCGGGAGACTCTCCGTAGGCGTCGGGCTTCCAAAAATGAAGCGGAGAAAGCCCCATCTTTGTTCCGTACCCAACGAGTAAAAGGATGAATGCACCCTTGAGCCATTGACTTGAGAGAGCCGGGCCTTGGGCGAGTAGGGCGTCAAGAGAAAGCGAGTTTCCTTTTAAGGGGGAGGCAAGGGCCGCGGCGGACAGGAAAAAAGTTCCCAAAAGGGCAAAGCCAATTCCAAGAGAACTCATCATCAAGTATTTCCAGGTCGCTTCGAGCGATTTTTCATTGCGATTAAAATAAATCAGCGGGGCCGTCGCCAAGGTCGTCATTTCCATTCCCATCCATAAAAGCCCCATCTGACGGCTGAGAGAGACAAGATTGAGAGCGGACAAGGTCAAGAAAAGGCAGAAGGTAAAAAGGCGATTGGGTCTTTCCCGGCGCAAGCGGAGGTATTCCACGGAATAAAGAGAAGAGATGAGAAAGATAAGCGCGACTAGACTTAAAACGATCAAGCTCAGCTCGTCGAGCCCCAGCCAACCAGAGAGAGGAGACGGCGGTATTTTCCAACAACTGATGACGGCTGAAAAATTAAGAGCGCACCCCAAGGGTAAAAGCCATGGCCGCCCATGTCCATCCGGGATGATGAGAGCCAGGAGGCCGAATAGAGAAGGGAGTGCCAGAAGGATCAAATAAATCATAAGTCCTTTAATTGAGTGAGATTTTTTGTATTGATGGAATCAAAGGTTCTTGCGATGTGGTGGATGATGATTCCCATGATGAAAACGGCGGCAAAAACATCTAAAAGAATTCCCATTTCAAGAACCCAGGGGGCGCGGTAAGAAAAGGCGAGCCCGAAAAGATAAACCCCATTTTCAAAAACTAAATATCCCACGACTTGGGTAATCGCCTTGAGCCTTCCAATCATGAGAAAAGTTCCCATCATCGCGGTTGACAAGGAAGCCGGAACAAGAAAGGAGCGGCCAATGCTTGACGGGCAGGGCAGCCGATGGGATAAAACGAAGGAAATTCCGATAAGTCCCGCTCCCAGCAGAAGAGACTCGTTATATCCGATCAAGGGTTCTATTTCCCTTCGTATTTTGACTTCGCGCAAGGCGTAATTTAAGACCAGGGGGATGAGGAGTCCCTTTAAAATAAAAATTCCAGAAGAAATCGCGAGGATATCTATTTTTAAATATCCTCCCGGCAAGGCCAGCGGTAGACAAGCCAGGCACATTCCCTGAAGCGAGAACGCCTTGATGACGCCTTTAAGAGATGAAGAGCCCAGCATATAGAAATTGAGGAAAGTTATGAGCGCTAGAAAAAAATCCGCGAACGTCGAACCTCCAAAGCGTGTCATTTATTTCGCAAAGAACCCTAAGGCCGCAGCGCAGACGGCCGCGACCAATAATTGTGGAATGCGGTCTAGGCGAAGTCTCGCCATGCTGGATTCGACGAGTCCGATGAAGATGGCGAACGTAGATAAAACAAAGAGAAGAACTAAAACTTGGGAAGCGGCGGGAATTAAAAAAACCGCCAGATGAGCGATCAGAGACAACATGAGGGTCAGTTTAAGCTGCACGGAGAAAGAGATTAGTCCCAAATCCGGGCCGCCGTGGTCGAGAATCATCGCCTCATGGATCATCGTGAGTTCCAGGTGGGTTTGCGGATCGTCAAAGGGAATTCGGGAATTTTCGGCTAGAACGACAATGAGAAGGCTTCCCATGATTAACGTTTGGGCCATAAACTTAAAGGAACGGGGTAAAAACATATCTTTTAAAGACAGGCTTTGGCATTGAAAGGCGAGATTAGCGAAAATCAGAAGCAAGGCGAGTTCTGAAAGAGTTGAAAAGGTCATTTCGCGGCTGGCTCCCATTCCCTCAAAACTAGAGCCCGTATCTAAGGCGGCGAGCGTTATTCCAAAACGAGAGAGAGCGAGAAGAAAGACGAGAACAAGCGCATCTCCATTGAAAGAGAAAAGGGGATTACGTAAAAAAGGGATGAAAGTCGCGGCCATTAACACGGCGCTCAAAGATGCCAGCGGGCCGGTTCTAAAAACCCACCCCGTGCTTTGGCCGTAAACGGCGCTTTTTTTAAAGAGTTTGATATTGTCATAAAAGGGTTGAAACAAAGGCGGTCCCTTCCGTCCGCTGATGAAGGCTTTGGTTTTATTGATCAGTCCAATGATCCACGGCGGAAGTAGGACGATTGCCGCGACATAAGATAGGACCGCTTTTAAAGTTTCCATAAAAGAAGAAAAATTAAAAAGGCGGACATATAGAGGAGGTAGTATTGAATTTTTCCGTGATGGATTTTTCTTGTTTTTGACAGCCGTTCGGAAAAGGCGCGGGTTAAGAGGGGGATCGTGATTTCAAGCGCGGGTTCCGGCGTTCGAGTCTCGAAACTGGATTCTTGCGGCCAGTATCCAACGGGAGGGCGTGATTTTTCGCGCATTGGTAAGACCAAGGAAAGAATTCTCTGAAGCGGCATGGCGTAAGAAGACCCGGTGTATTGCATTCGGGGCGTGGGAGACTCAAAACCGCAAGCCCAAACCGGGCCTTGTCCGATTTTTTTTGAGTGAAATAAAATTCTCCTGAACGCCCAGAGAGACAATCCCATGAGGAGAAGAAGGGTTCCGGAAAAGGCGATTAAGTCGAGATTTGCTAGGACGGCTTCGCGGGTTTCCGAGAGATTGTTTGAAGAAGAGAGGAGGCTTTGCGCGGATTTAAAGGCGAGAGAAAAAATGGGATTGGGAAAAAGACCGAGAGCAAGGCAAAGAGTCGCTAAAACCGACATGGGGAAAATCATGCCGAAGTTTACTTCCCGGGCTTTCGCGGCTTTTTCCGAACGCGGGTTGCCCAGAAAAACAAGACCGTAATATTTCGAAAAAGCGGCCAAGGCTGTCCCTGCGGCAAAAGCGAGGAGGGACGCGGAAAAGGCGAATAAAAGCGCGGTTTCGTTTGAGCTTGGGCGCAAAAGTCCGTTATAAACCAAGTATTCGCTAATAAGACCATTAAACGGCGGAAGACCGCAAAGAGCGGCGCATCCGATGGCGGATAAAATCCCGGTTGAGGGCATCTTTTTTTGAAGTCCGCCGCATTCTTCGATATCCCTGGTTTTAAGTTCCTGGTAAACGTTTCCCGCCGATAAAAAGAGAAGCGACTTAAAAAGCCCGTGGTTAAAAGTATGGAGGAGGGCGGCGGAAAAACCCAAAACGGCCAAAGTAAAATCGCGGCGAGAGAGTCCATAATACCCAAGGCCTATGGCGGCGAGTATGATGCCGATGTTTTCAATACTGCTGTAGGCCAAAAGTCGTTTAAAATCGCGTTCGCTTAAAGCCCAAAGGGCGCCAAAAACAGCGCCGGAAATTCCCAGGAGAATCATCGCGATTCCGGCGGATGAGGAAACGGGGCCAATGAGAGACCAGAGACGCAAAAATCCATAGATTCCCATCTCAATCATGACTCCAGACATCACCGCGGAAGCGTGGCTGGGGGCGGCGGGGTGAGCTTCTTGAAGCCAAAAATGAAGCGGAAGAAACCCGGCCTTGGAACCAAAACCGATGAAGCTTAAAAGTAAAATAATTCTCTCTTCCATCGGAGATAGAAACCTAAGCGAGGAGAACGCGGAAAATTCAAAGGATCCGGCGCGGCTTCCTAAAAAAACAAATAAGAATAATAAAGCAAGAGCCCCGATATGGGCGCATACCAGGTAGAGAAGGCTCGCTTTTGAGGATTCCTGGCTGGCGTAATGCAAAGAGATAAGACCAAATGCGGAGAGAGACATCAGTTCCCAACTGAACATAAATAAGACGGCATTTCGAGCAAGGATGAGTAAAGACATCGCTCCGATAAGAAAAAGAAAGAAAAAACGCGCGGCGGCCTTGGGCGTTTGAGAGTCATGGGACAAATAACTTTCGCCGTAGATGCCGCAGGAGAGCCCCACAATGAGGACAATTAAAAGGAAAAAAGCGGAAAGAGTATCCATGCCTAGGTGAAACGAAGCTCCGGGGAGAGGCCAATTCCAGTAAAGATCGCGGAGGGGTATTCCTTTTAGGATACGCCAAAGATTAAATCCCCCCAGGCAAGAAAAGAGAAAAAGCCCGGAAAAATAAGAGGCTTTACTTAAGAATTCTTTTCTTTTAAAAAGAAGGGTTGAAAAAGCCGATAGAAACAAGATTGCGAGAGATATAAGAAAAATCCTCACGCCTCATTATACAATATATGAGAATATAATCATATAAAATGCTTTGGGCCTTCTTTGTTTCATAATTTCAGCAGTAAAAAAACCCTAAAGGCCTAGATGAGAGCTGGGACTTTGGACCCTTTTCCGCGAAAGCTCCCGCCGCTATAATAAGAGAACATTAAAACGCGTAAGGGAGATTTTATGACAAATGCCTCATTTCGTGATTGCCGATGGCCCAGGACGGCCCTGAGTCTCGCGCTCGTTCTCGCTCAAATTTCAAGTTCCGCTTTCGCTTTTGAGTTTGCGGATAAACCTATGGCTTCCGATGTCTCGCCCGTTGGCGCCGCATTCCATGTCGAAAATCCCGTTCCCGCGATTAATACGGAAGAAGAGAGTTTGGGGGTTTCCTCGCTCCCCGCCCCGGAGGAGTCCCGCTCGCTTATCGAGGGTAAAATCCTTGAGGCGGCTTCCACGAAGCGGTCATTGGATACAAACGCCTCTCAAAATAAAAAAGTCCCCGCCGCCAAACGCTTAACGGAGAAACAGGCGCGGTCGCTGGAAAAATCCAGGTCCGTTTCCCCGGCCCTGGTCCAAGCCCAAAATAAAAAAAGCAGAAAGAAAGCCGCTCTACGCCAACTCAAACAATGGGCGAAAGAACTCGGCGCCAACCCCGAGATTTCCGGCGACTGGGTCGGAAATATGACCGAGGAAAATGCGAAAGCCTCGCCCGAGATGAAAAGACTCCGGGATGCCGTTGAGAATTTAGGGTTTTCCAATGTCGCGTTGAACCGCGCGGTCATTGCTCGGCATGATCCTTCTTATACTAATACCATTCCGGACGGAACGATCACCAACCAAGCGCAATCCGGGCGATGCTGGATTTTCGCGGGTCTCAATATGATTCGCTCGACTCTTCTGGCCGAAAAACGCCTTCCCAACGATTTTGAGTTCTCCGAGAACTATCTCTTCTTTTTCAGTAAGCTGGAAAAAGCCAACAGCTATTTTGAGGACGTAATGAAGGCGGTTTTTCCAAGAATGGGCGGTACGGAAAAATCATCCATGAAATTTCGGAGGAAAATATTCCCGGACACGGGCGACGGAGGCTGGTTCAATTGGTTTCAGTCTTTGGTTTCTAAATACGGGCTCGTTCCGAAGAGCGCGATGCCCGAAACCGTGAGTTCTAAATCTTCCGCTCTCATGAATTCAGAGCTTAAGTCCGCAGTTGCGATTTATACCGGAGAGATGCTGAAACTTATGAAAAAACGCCCCTCTAAAGCGACGCTTCAAGAGGCGTTTCAAGCGAAAGCCCGCGCCTTATCCAGAGTCTGGAAAATTCTTTCAACCCATTTGGGGACGCCTCCGACTCGTTTTAATTACCGGGAAAATGCTCCGTCGCTGACTCCGGATGCCCGCAAAATTCTCGATGTTTTGGGACAGCATCTCGGCCAACCAGGGCTCCAAAAAACCCAAATCACCCCGGCGGCGATTCGCCCCTATTCTCCCCAGGAGTTCGCGAAAAATTTTGTTAAGTTGGATCCAAACGATTACGTGACTCTAGGGAACTTTTCGAGAAAGAAAGACGGCGTTGCCTATGAGTTCAAAGATTCCGCGCTCAGCCCGGACGCTCAATTTCCCCTTCGCTTCATCCAGACCAGTTCCGAACGGATGGCGGAGCTTGTTGCCGCTTCCATTGACGCCGGACGTCCGGTTTGGTTCGGCTCGGAAATGGGCCGGGACGTCGACAACGCGACCGGCATCATGCATCCGGACATTTACGATTCTCGGACGCTTTACGGGTTTTCTAAGGAAGAAAAGGCGGAGAAGCTCTCAAAAGACGATGCGACATACCTATTGGTCCGCCAGCTTAACCACGCGATGGCGATTACGGGCTATGACCGGCCCGATCCGAAAAATCCGATCGTTAAATTCCGCGTGGAAAACTCCTGGGGAGACCAGGTCGGGAGCAAAGGCATTTATCACATGTATCTTGATTGGTTTAATCAAAATGTCTACCAAGTCATCGTTCACAAAAGTTTGCTCAATGACGCGGAGAAAAAGGCTTGGGATGGAAAAGCCAAGAAGATCAAGTGGAAAGAGCTTTGAGGTTTAAAAGGCCAAATTAAAACCCCGGAGATTTTGCGCTCGCTTCAATCTTTCAATGCGTGGAGAAATGAGCGGATGGTCCAGCCTTATTCAATTCGTTGAGGGTGTCGTCGAATGCCAAAGTTCCAACATTAAAAGAGCCCATAGACGATAGCCGTGATCGCGTCGCCCTGATTGGTGTTCTTCCCAGATTCGTCGGAGGGTTTTCTCCTCGAAATACCCGCGCTTAAGGGCTTCGGGACTGAGAACATGGGAAAGCCAAAAATCTTTGAGAGGACCGCGAAACCAGGTTCCCAAGGGAATCCCAAACCCCATTTTTTTACGGTTTAAGATTTCTGGTGGGAATTTGTCTTTAAAAGATTCTTTAAGAATCCATTTGTGTCCGCGTAGGCCTTTGAGTTTCCAGTCTCCGGGTAAGCTAAAGACGAGTTCCACAAACTCATGATCGAGAAAAGGGGATCGGGCCTCTAAGGAGTTGGCCATGGAGGCGATATCAACTTTGGTCATCAGACATTCCGGCAAGTAGGTTTTAAAATCAACATAAAGCATTTGATTGAGAAAATCTTGATTTTCTGCCCGGCGGAAAAAATCAGCGAAATAGCGCGCGGCTTCTCCTTTGTTTTGACCGAGACGGTCAAGGAAAGAAGGAGTGTAGAGCCCGATTTTATCTTCTTCGGAGAAAAAACCCGCCATCTTGAGATGGCGATGGGGCAAATCGCTTAAGACCACAGAGCGAAAGAATCTCTTAAGTCTCCAGAAAAAACCGTAGGGCGCGTCGTATTCCGGCAGGTTTTCAGTCGCCATTTTTAGAGCTAAGAGAGCGGGGCGCGGCAGAGAATCGAAAACTCTTCCCAGTTTCATCGCGAAATAGCGGATATATCCCCCAAAGTTCTCATCTCCGCCGTCTCCGTTCAAGGCGACGGTCACATGTTTTCGGGTCTCTTGAGAGACGTAATAAGACGGAAGAGCCGAGGGGTCGGCGTAGGGCTCGCCGTAATGCCAGGCGAGCTTCGGCAAAATTTCCGCCATTTGAGGACTTACGATGAACTCCGTATGCTCGCAGCCGTATCTCTCGGCGATTTGCCGGGCGAAAGGAAGTTCGGAAAATTCTTTCTCATCAAACCCGATAGAGAAGGTTTTAACCGGTCGGGAAGATAATTCGCTCATGAGCGCCACGATAATCGAAGAATCAATGCCTCCGGACAGAAAGGCGCCGATAGGAACATCCGAAATCATCCGAAGTTTGACCGATTCCTTGAGCTTTTCGCGGATACGGGTCTTCGCTTCCTCAACGCTGATTTGAAGCGGAGATTGTTCCAGAGGGAGCTCCCAGTAAGGCTCAATAGTCGCTTTCCCATTTTGATAGATGAGCTTGTGCCCCGGCGGCAGTTTTTGAACCTCCGTATAAATAGTTTGGGGAGAGGGAATGTATTGCAAAGACAAAAAAAGGTCAATGGCCTCGGGATTGATTTCGCGCGAAATATTTTCAAGCGCAAACAGACACCTGAGTTCCGAGGCGAAAGCGAGAAATTTTCCGTTTTGATGATAGACCAGCGGTTTTTTGCCGATGCGGTCCCGGGCGAGAAGGAGACGTTTCTTTGATTTGTCCCAAAGGGCGAAAGCGAACATCCCCCGTAAGCGGGACAGGCATTCGTCTCCCATTTTCTGATAAAGAGCGAGAATGACCTCGGTGTCGCTATGGGTCTTGAACTTAAATCCCTCGGCCTCAAGTTCTTTTTTGAGTTCCTGGAAATTATAAATCTCGCCGTTAAAAACAATCCAAAGAGAATTGTCAGCATAGGACAAAGGTTGATGTCCGGTGTTGAGATCGATGACCGAAAGGCGACGCATGGCCAGCCCCAGCCCGTCTTCGATATGAAATCCCTCATCATCCGGCCCACGGTGAATAATGAGATCGTTGGCGGTTTTCAGGCGTTTTGAATCAACTACGTGCCCATCAGAATAATAGATTCCGCAAATTCCGCACATGGTTTTAACTCATCAAAGAGAGTCTATATATTGTCTCATAACGCTCGGCGATTTTGTCTATGGAATAAAAATCCTCGACTTTTTTGTGAGCCATTCTTCCCATTTCCTCAGCCAAGCTGGGACGAGAGATAAATTTGAGAGTTTGAGCTTGAATCTCATCTGCGTTATCGGGAGAGAATAAAAATCCATCCGCTCCATCGGCCACCGCTTCCATGTTTCCTCCGACTTTGCTGGCTAGGACCGCTAGTCCGCAGGCCATCGCTTCGAGAAGGGAATTAGAAAGGCCTTCCGCTAAGGACGGCAAAACAAAGACATCGGCGGCGGGATAAACGGACGCGAGATCGTTTTGCGGCGGGTAAAAGTAAACGTTTTTGAGAATGCCGGCTTGCTCGGCTGTTTTTCGTATCGCTTTTTCCTCAAATCCTTCTCCGAAAAGGGCGAGAGAAACCGGAATCTTGGCTTTTTTGGCGACTTCCGCCCAGACATCAACAAAAAAAGGGAGGTGTTTCTGCGGGGCGAATCTCCCTGTATAAAGAAATATCAACCCATCGGGAAGGCCCCATTTAAGGCGCAAGATTTTTTTCGCGGTTGAAGAGGGGCGAAATTTTCTTAAATCAACCCCATTGGGAATTCTGTGAAGCGGCAATTCGCCCAAATACTCTCGGGCTTCTAATTCTTGATCAAGGGTCAAGACAATAAAATAAGGGCCGAGTATTTGGAGGAGGAAAATTTTGAATTTCCCTGGAATTGTTTTGGCCGACATTTTAAGTTCTCCGAATTCTCCGGAAGCCCCCAGTTTGACAAAGACTGGTTTTTGAAAAATTTTTCCAAATAGAGAAGCGATGATGGCGGGTGAGCTGGCCAAATGAACATGAAAAATATCGTAAGAGCGCGCGTTGAAAATCAGATGGAGAGACAAAGAAAACATGAAGGTCACGGCATTAAAAATGCCCGGGCCTAGACACCAAAGTCTTTTGATTTCGATTCCATTAAGGGTTTCTTCTTTTTTCAAGCCTTTTTTTTGACGCGTGACGATAGAGACATTAATCCCACGGTTTTTCAGAGAGACGGCCAAGGTCATCGCTTGTTTTTCCGCTCCACCCAGATGCGGATAGAAATTCGCGCTAATCATCAAAACCGAGAGGGTTTTTCCCGCCATTAAGGGGCCTCCTTGACTTGGAGAGTTTGAGCGGAGATGTCGGTGAGGGAGAAGCCGATTTTTGAAAGACAAAAAAGCCCAAAAATAGTGACTGTCAAATACATTGCGGCGTGAGTCAAAAGCGCGAAAGCCAGGGAAAAATAGATGGGAGTTCCCAGCTTGACCATGATGCTTTCGACCAGGACTTCAAAAGCTCCAAAACCTCCCGGCGCGGTGGGAAGAGCGGAAGCGGCGGCGGCCCAGGCCAAAACTAAGATGGAACCTGGATACCCGAGAGAAATTCCCAAGGCCTTGGCTCCAGTCCAATAGGTCAAGGCATCGGCGCACCAAAGAAGAAGGCTCAAGGCGATACAAACGAAGGCGGTTTTTGGGTCCTTAAGCGCGGCGGCTCCATTAAAGAGTCCCTCAGCAATTTCGGATATCTTGGGCCAGGGTTTAAAGAAGCGACGAATGAGAGAAAGTAAAAAATTCTTTTTTTCCTCGGCGAAAATTAAGAAGATGAGCCCGCCGCAGGTCATTGCAAGGAAAAACAAAATGGAATGACGTAAGGCCAGAGGAACGAGCCTTGGGTAAAAGGGCGCGACAACCGTAAAGAGAAAAAGAAGGGAAGCGAGATCGAGCGCACGTTCGATGGCGACGGTGGATAAACTCGAGCTTAAGGGGATTTTAAGTTCCCGAGCAGCCAAAATAGCCCGCGTGAGTTCTCCCAGGCGCATAAAAAGGATGTTATTGACGGCAAGACCCGCAGCCTCGAGCTCTAAAAGCTTTCTGGCCGGCGCGTGCGGAGAAACAAAGGAAAGAAGGGCTTTCCAGCGAAATGCGCGGATAAAAAGATCAAGAAAAATAACCGCTAACATGGCCAAGACCCATTGCGCCCGGGTTTGAGCGAGAATTTTTGAAAGAGACGAGAGGGATACATGGCGAAACGCGATAAAAATTAGGACTGCGCTTAGAAGAATTGAGAGGACGATTAGAAGATGGCGGCGGTTCATAGTCCCTTTCCTGATAACCTTGAGGTTGGGACAATGCCGTCCCTAAATATTCTGAAAAACCAAAAGAGCCATGAAAAAATTGAGATTAAAACGAGAATTTCCCAATAATCAGGCTGGAAAATAAAATCCAGGGTGAAAGAATTCGGAGTGGGCGTCGGTTTTGAAATAGAAGAGAGAAACCCGTTCCACCGGTGAATGGGCGTTTTCTGTCCGTTCCAATAAGCGTGCCAACCTGGATAAAACGGTTCGGAGACAATGAGAGAAGTTGCGGAGTTTTCCCAGATTCCGGAAATTCTCCAATGGTTTTCATTGAGAATATCAAGCGTTAAGCTTCTAGAAAGCGGGCGGTGTTTGGGTCCTATGAGATAGGCGAGCGGAGGAGCTTGAGAGAGGAGAATAAGGGCGCCAGGTTTAAGAAAAGCCCCGCTTACTCCCAGATCTCTCATCTGGGGCGTGTCCCATTTTTGCAGATAACTTCGGCTGGCGTCTGCGGCGGGATGGCCCTCGCTTTTGAAGGCGTAATCAGGAAACCCTTTAAGATAAAAAGCGTCGTAGCCATTGACGTTCATTACATGATACATCATCGCCTTGTCGGGATTGCCGAGTGCGGGTGAAATCAAGATTCGTTTGGGCTGCCCTGCCAAAGCCTGTGCGAAAAAACGGTGCGGTCTGAGAAAGGGATTCGAGTTTTGAGTTCGAACTAAACTATGATTGAGAATTAAAAGTTGAAAAGTTGAACAGACAGCTAAAATAGCCAGCGGCCAGCGGGCAGGCTTTTTGAGGGATTTTAAAGCTGCTCCAGCGGCTAGGAAAAATCCCCACAGGCAGAGAAAAGCGAATCGGGAAGGAGTTCTTAGAAAATGAAGCGGCGTATGGGACAAAAGCCATAAGTAGATCGGGTTGTGCCGTCCGGAGGCGAAAAAAAACCCAAGGCCGATGAGAAAGACATAAAAGCTGAGCGGTTTTTTAAAAATCCCAAGACCGGCGAGAACCAAGACAAATAAACCGGGAAAAACCAAGGCGTTTTCCAAAACAACCGAGACGGGAAGCGATGAGCGGTTGAGCGTCGGCAATCTAAATCCCGGCCAAATCCAATACCTTAACTGGTGCGGAGAGAGTGAATAGCCTAAAGAGTAAAGAAGCGACCAATTTTGACGGATGGAATGGAGCAAGAATTGCGCCGTCATCATCCATTGCACGCAAGTTAAAAAGGCCGCGCCCAAGGCGGAAAGGGCTAAGGTTTCAAGACTTTTAAGTCGTGGGGGAAAAGCCAAAGCGCCTAAAACCATCGCTCCGGCGTTAATGAGCATGAATTGGGGATGCCCTGAGAAAAACTGAAGGGCCCAAATTTCCGATAGCAAGAATTTATTTTGAGCGCCGAGAGAAAGCCAAGCCCACGGAATCCAAGCTAGGGAGGCGAGTATGGTGGGAATCCCTTCGGCAATCCGGCCGGTTAAAAAAGGGCAAAGCCCGTAAGAAATTCCCAGCATCCAAGCCGCCTCGGATTTAAGTCCCTGTGATTTCATTAAAAGAGCCATCCCCAAACCCGCCCACCATAAATGGAAAAGATTTTCCAAGGAAAAAGAGAAAAGAAGTGGAAAGATTTTGCCGATGAGAGAAATAGGATAGAAAAGAGCGGTTTGTGAGTTGGCGGCCAACGGGACTCCTCCAAAAATATAAGGGTTCCAAAACGGAAATTGTCCTTTTTCCAGAAAATTAAGAGCGGTTTCACGGAGAGGATAGTGATAAAAATATAAATCGAAATTAAAAAACCCGATGTGCGGGAAAACCCAGGAAACTCCCGGAAGTCCTAAAACTAGAAGAGACCATAAGATTAAAAAAATAATATCCTTTTTCTTCATCTTCCCAAGACGGCCAAACGCAATATCCAAAAATATCCATAAACAAGTTTCGCCCAATTGAGCTTTGAAAGCCCTTCTTTTCTGTCGACAAAATGAATGGGAATCTCCTGTATCCTGATTTTTTTTCGAGCGGCTCTAAAGAGAGCTTCATGGACGATGGCGGGGCCGCGCGCGCGCAAGGTTTTGGGGTCAATCGCTTCGAGCGCGCGGCGACTCCAGGCGCGGTATCCGGAATTAGAGTCTTCAACGGGAATTCTTAGAAGAGTGCGCGCGTATAAATTGGCGCATTGAGTCAGAATTTGACGTCCTTTCGGGCGTTCTGCGTCAGAACCTCCTTGGACAAAACGAGAACCGATGGCGAGATCGGAATGGGTCAGCGCCTCTAAAAGGCGGGGAATGTCCTTGGGATGATGAGAGAAATCGGCGTCCATCTCAATGGCAATATCAAAATTTTCTTTAAGCGCGTAGAGAAAGGCCTCTCGACCGGCGGCTCCTCGTCCGTAAGGTGGAGCGCGTCTTAACACTCGAATGCCGGGGTGACGACTTTTGAGACTCTCTGCAATCTCGGCGGTTTTGTCCGGGCTGGCATCGTCTATGACCAATATCTCAAGCCCGGAAATCTTTAAGAAAAATACTTCCTGGATGAGGCGCGCGATATTTTCCGCTTCGCAATAAGTCGGAACGCAGACTAGGGTGCGGAGGCTCATAGATTTCGCAAAACGGCGGAAATTATGAGGGAAGGGGAGAGAGAGTTGAGGCAACTTTTTCTTCTCAAACAAGAAGGCCGGTAAAAGCAGGAACAGAAGGGGACGGCAATTCTCTCGCCTTTTCCGAAAACATCGAGCTCGGATGAGGAAGTTGGACCGATGAGAACCAAGACCTTTTTTTTAAGCGCGGTGGCGATATGAAAGGCGAGGCTGTCGGTGGTAATCACTAGTTGACAAAGATCGATCAGCGCGGCAAAGGGTTTAAGCGGCAAAACGGGAGTTAAAAAGACATGGGGCAGACTCCTTGCGATTTTTTGGTTTCGTGCTTTCTCCTCATGACCACCCAGGAGAAGAATGGGCTTTTTAAGCGCGGCCAATTTTTTTAGAATCTCCCGCGACTTTTGGACGGACAATTCTTTTGAGGGCCAGCGGCTTCCCGCTCCCGGGTTAAATCCGATGAGGCTATTGGGGAGATTATGTTCCTGAGCAAAACTAAGCGCGGTTTTGCGGTCAGATTCTTTTAAAAAAATTTGAGGTTGCGCGAGCGCGCTCTTTTTAAATCGCGGTAGCCCCAAAAGAGAAAGCCATAGCTCTAAAAAAGTTTTCTGATTTTTCGATTTAAGTGCGTCGGCCTTCTTTTTATCAGGATTTAAAAGGCTCATTTGGTAATACGGAGAGCTGTCTGGGGTGTAAGACAAGCGTTTGCCTTGGCAAACAACCCCCGTGATCTTTTTGAGGGAGAGTTTTTGAGCCAAGAAAGCGAGTCTTCTGTTTTCCTCAAGACTTAAAACCCAATCGAATTTCTGATGGATCTTTTGAGGATCAGTAAAAATTTTATTGATGGCGGGATTTCCCTCTAAAAGCGGTTTGGCCGCCTTGGATGTCAACCAGCAAATTTTTTCGCCATAGGCGTGCCGTAGCGGCGGGATCAAAGCGGTTGTTCTTAGAACGTCCCCTAGGGCGCCGGTTTTAATGAGAAGAATTCTCATGACTTAATTGTCCCATTTTAGAAACGGCGTAGAAAAACAAGAAGAGAAAAGAAAAAATAGTGATGAGGAGCCCAGCATAAACGGTGGTGGAATGATAAATAAGAAATAGAGCGGACCATCCCTTGGGAACTTGAACTTTTTGAAAGGCTTTAAGGGCGGGTAAGCTTTGGACGGTTTTTGTCTGCCCGTCGGCTTGAAGTTCTATTTTCCACCCCGGATATTTGGGCTCGGAAATAAAAACCCACCCGGAACGTCCGTTTCCGAAAATATGGTATCCCTCGACGCCTTGAGTCTTTTGGATTTTGAGGGGGTTAAGCGCAATATCCGTTCTTGGAGCGGTCAGGCCCAAGGGAAAATTCTGGCCTTCTTTGGGCGAAAGAAAATAGGCTCGGCTTAAATTTTTTTCGGATACGGTCTCATACATTTCCCAAATCAACGGTCTTTGATATTTTAGGCCTTGAGAGAGAAAAATTTTTGATGGGGCTAGCAGATATTGAATGTCGGCCCAGGGCATGATTTGCGAAACGTTTTTAAGCCCTTGGGTTCCATAGAGAAAATTCATGAGGGCGTAATTATTTTTGGGAACCAAGGGCTGCCCAAAATTCCCGGCGGCAGAAAGTTGAAACGGGGAGTTGGTCAGCCCATATAAGCGGCTTTTCCAGTCCCAAAATCCTTGGCCGGAGGATTTTTCAAGAGCTAAAGGAGAAAGAAGATAGCGGTTGTTTCCGAGATTGTTTTGGAGAAATTCAGTCAGGGGGCCCTTGAACGCAAAAAAGGAGGAAGATATGAGGGGAAATGCGTTCCAAGCGTAAAATAAAAGTTCCGCGGAGAGCAAAACAGCCGGAAGCCAGGACCCAATGCGGAGCTTTTGAGCCAAAGTCTTGACTCCAAACGCGACGGCTAGCGCTGCCGGAGGCAGAAGAAGGTAAGAAATATTTCCAGGATAGCGAACGAATTTGAGCCCAGGAATATGAAGCCAAAGATAAGAAGAAAAAATGTTGGAACCTGCAAGGCTGAGAATGAGAATGGTTAGTATCCATAAGAGTAAGAAAAATCTTTTCTTGAGAGATGTTTGAGTCAGTCCGAGTATGAGAAGAAAGAAACCGCTAAACCCTAAATAGAGGCAGGTCCACCAATGAACGGCAGGATTAAAGTTTTTAATGCCGCCGAAAACGGGGCTGATCCATTGCGGTAAATCGGACATGGTGAGGTGGAATTGAAAGGCCTCGGAAGTTGAGATGCCGAGAGCGCGAACAGAATGTTGAAACAGTTCTCGCGCCGGAAAAAAAAGCGCGGCGGAAAATCCCAGGGAGAGAACGCTTCCCCGGAGAAAGAGAAGAAAAGATTTTTTTTCTTCCGATCGGGTCGTCCAAATAATTAATACGGTTGAAAATAGGGCGCCGGCTAAAAAGGGCGGATATCCGCCAAAAAAGAGCAAACTCAGCGTCAGAGCAAAGAGAAGTGGAATATCTAAAAATAAAAAAAGAGCCGGAAACATGGATAAGGAAGACAAATGATTGAGGAAGGGTTCTCGGCTCAGAGCTATTCCACTGAGTCCCCAGATGAGCCCCGCGCTAAGCCCCGAGGCATGAGAAAAACCTAAAGAGCGAATCCATAAGTAACACAGAAAACAAGCCAGCCAATAATGGAAGACATGAAAGAAAAAAAGCCCGTTAGGAAATCGAAATAAATCGAAAAGGATAGAGGCGGGATAGAAGAGTCCGTCTTGCATGGCGGCCATTTGCGGCATTCCAAAATAAAGATAAGGGTTCCAAAGGGGAAGCCTTCCGGTCATTAATTTTTGACTGTCAAAAACTCGCCAAGGGTGTTGGAGATAGGTCAGGTCTCCCCAAAAAGGAGACAGCCCGCGCATAAAATGAAATAAAAATGGGGCAAGGCAGACAACGGCGAAAAAAATCGCGGCGCGACTAAAGGAGTTTGTCCGAATCATAAACAGGCGTGCATGCTTTTGTTTAAGGCCTCTTGCGCCCGCGCTTTTTTTCCCAGTAGTTGATAGGCGTTTTCCAAGGCTTTCCAGGTTGAGGGGCGGCAAGGGTTTTCCTGAGCGGCCTTTTCCCAGTGCGCGGCTGAATTTACAAAATCGCGCTTACGGAAATCTATTTCGGCGACGAGCCTCTCGACATCGGCGTCCGGTGCCCAGGAAAGGGCTTCCATGAATTTTTGACGAACTTGCCCAATCGGGGCGTTGCTGTTAAAAAGCGAAATACCTTCCGATTTAAGCCTTTCTTCTTTCCAGCGCGCCCAGGCCGGACGGGATAAGGCAAGGCTAAAAACTAAAATCAGAAGGGCAAGCGGAAATCTTAGTTCCGCCAGAGAAAGCGCTCGTTTTTCTTGGGGGGTTTCCGAGGCGGCCAAGTAGCAGAAAATAAAAGAAATGGCTGGAACCGATAGAGAATAATCCCAAAGCCCAAGGATTAGAGAGGCGAGAACGGCCAGGCGCCGCATGGGAGATCTTGGAAAAAAGAAAAACAATCCTACTAGGAAAATGAAAAGATAACTAAGTCCGCATTCCGCGGCGGTTTGGAGATAAAACTCATGAGCATAAAGAGACCTCAATAAATGACGGGAAACTTCGATAGGTATGATGTAGGTTAAAATTCCCGGACCAGTTCCGAGCCAAGGCCTTTTTAAAATTACGCATAAAGCCGCCTGCCACCAAACCCAGCGATTTTGAAAATCAAAATTAGGTTTTTTAAAAATCAGGACGGCGCAGATAGAGAAAACAAAAAATGCGCCCATTTTAATCTTCTTGGGTATTTGCTTTTGTAAGATTAATGCCGCGGCGGCAAGGCTGATCCACGCCCCAACGCTTTTAGTCGCAAGCAGCATCAACGTTAAACAGGAGGCTAAAGATATTTTCTTTTGTTCCCAAGCCAATGGTAAAACGAGAACGATAAAGCCCGCGAAAATGTTGGGGTTGGGGAAAAAAGAAGAAACCTCTAAATGCTTGGAAATAAGAATTTGAAGGATAGCATAGGCGCAGAGAATATAGCCGCTTAGAAAGATAGATTGTTCGATCCTCAAGCGAGACTTCTCTGGAATGAGAGTCGTCAGGGGGATGATCAATAATCCAAGGACCAGCATTCTCCATGCGATAAAAGACTCCTCTGGAATCGGAGCAAAATAGGCGGAAATAAAAGATAAGAGGCTTAAAAAGGCCGCCCATGCCGCCAGATGGATGTGGGGAATTCTAAGGTCATTCTTCCAGATAAGCCAAGCGCTTTCAATCCCCAAGATCAGGCTTGCCAGGGAAAAAAATAAGGATGAGTTTGCGGGTTCGAGGAGTCCGCCCAGAACGGGACCGAGGGATAGGAGGCCGGAAATCCAAAAGGCAAGCACGGATTAATCAGCCAAAATTTTTGGGGTGACGAAAATTAGAAGCTCGTTTCTCACGCGGACAACACTTTTGCTTTTAAACAACCATCCTAAAATAGGAATATCTCCCAAGATCGGAACCTTGGCTATTTGATTGGTGACGGAATCATGAATAAGACCGCCAATGACGATGGTTTCTCCATCTCGAACCAAAACGGTGGTTTGGGCGATGCGGGAATCAATGGCCGGGGCTCCGGTGGCGGCGTTTCCAGCAACGGTGACGGAGGGCTGGCTGACATTGGGGTTGATGACAAGAGTAATTCGTCCGTCTGCGTTAATGGTCGGAGTCACGGAAAGTTGAATTCCGGTTGTGACATAGGTAACGGTTTGAGTTTGGGTTCCAAGCCCGCCCGCAATCACGTTGGCGGTCACATAAGGAATCTGGGTCGTGACGTTGATGTTGGCAGCCTGGTTGTTTAAGGTCGCGATTTTGGGATCAGAAAGAACCTTGAGTTTTCCTTCCGCGGCTGCGGCGGAAAGTGTCGCGCTCAAAAACATACTGTTGGTGATGCGGCCGAGGGTCAATTCGCCAAAAATAGTCGAGGCGGGAAGATTGACTCCCGTGCCTCTGGCGATGGCGTTGGTGACCGTCGTCATGGCGCCGGAGGTCGGCATCGGCATGACTCCAGTCGCTCCCGCGCCGTTCGTTAGATTCGGATTGGTGAGAAACGGGGTTTGGGTGGTCGAGTTGAGAGAATTGGGCGGGGTAATTGTTCCAATTAAATTCTGCCCATTTGACCCGCCGATATTGCTATTGTTGACGCCTTGGTAATCCCATTGAACGCCAAGATTGAGATTATTATTGAGGCTGACTTCGACAAGTTTGGTTTCAATGAGGACTTGTTTGGGGCGGACATCGAGTTCCTTGACTAATCTCTCGGTCGCGGCGACGGCCTCAAGAGGGGCTGTTACAATCAAAGAATTAGTTTTAGCGTCGGCTAAGGTCGTTCCCTTGATTCCCTGGGCGGTGTTAACGGCGTTTATTTCCGGTAGAATGTCGGAGGCTTTGGTGTAATTGAGCGTCAGGACCTTGGTCACGGTCGCGGCGGTCGCTTGGGATTTGACAAGGGCGGCAGGAGTGAGGATTCTCAAAATATTGTTTCCTACCTGCATGGTCGAGAGGTTCATCATGGCAAGGACAGTCCTAAAGGCCTCATCAAACGGAACATGGGCAAGGTGGAGAGTGAGATTTCCACTGACGTCGGGGCCATAGACGATATTGATTTTAGATTTTGCGGCCAAAAGCCTCAAAACGTCCCTGATGTCGGTGTTGTCAAAATCAAGGGAAATGGGTTCTCGGGAGAGGTGACTGAGAATATCAATTCCTTCTCCTGAATTTCGGTGAAAGCGGTTTCTCTTCTTGTTTTTTATGAGGGGTTCCGAAACCGAGAGTTTAGGAAGAGAAGGCGGAGCGGTTTGGGGCGTTACCGACGCCGATAGCCCGGCTATGGGGCCGGTGGCCAAGGACATGCTGACGCCCGTGTCTTGGGCCTTGTCTTCCCCAATTAAAACCACGAGTTCTGAACCTTGATTTGTGATTCGATAAGGTTGGAGTCCTTTAAGATCAAAGACCACTCTGGCGACAGGAGCGGGGTGATCTTTGAATTGAGCAATGCGTACGCTCTTGAGATAATGGCCCTTTCCTTTCACTTTCTTCTTAGGGGATGGATAGCGTGAATTTTGTATTTCAACGACGAGCCTGGGCGGACTTTTGAGAAGGAAACTGTCGTAGGTTTCCGGATGATCAAGCTTGATTTTTACTTCATCTGGAGAAACCTGAACGGATTGAACCGTCGCGATCTCGGCGGCCATGATGAAGGATGGAGAAACGATTTGAAAAACGATCAGCATTGCCGCCAAGGCGCGCTTAACACTTTGCGGAGGGGTCATAATTTTTTCTCCATTCATTTTAGCGTTTTTCTCCCTTCATGCGAAGGACTTGAACGTCCCCGTCTTGAGTTTTCAGATAGACGGTTTTTCGCCGAGAATCCAGGCGCCCGGTGACTCCGGGAATCGCTTTTCCCTTGGAATTATAGATTCGATCGCCCTTAAGAATAAACCCTGTGCCATAATTGGCGTCTATGAGAAGGGCGAATTTTGTTTTTGTTCCGACCATCAGCCCCTGTAGAGTTAGATTGTGGATGTTAAAGTCGGATAATTTAAAGGGTTTTTGCGGAGAAGAGGAAGAACCTCCCATAGACGCTTTTCTGAACGGATCCCTGAGGTTGGAGGCAGTATAAATCATGGAAGGGGTCAACGTTTGGGTTGAAATGGCTAGTTTTGAAGCGGAAGGAGGCTGTTTTGTTTTCGCTTGAACCGCGAGCGTTGAGCTTCTCGCGTTCCCAGCGAGAATAAGAGATAAACTGAGGAAAAGAAGGTTTTTCATGTCTTGTATTGATAAGCCAATAAAATGAAATTGACGTGCATGAGACCGGTCTCTTTGTTCGCGGGACCAAAGGAGACGTCTCGGATGTTAAAAATTCTTTTTTTAAGAGCCAAAGCCGCGAAGAATTTTCCGATATCGTGAAACTGCCCTTCGATGGTCATGGGGTATTGGAGTTCGAAAAAATAAGGATTGGGGACCTGCTTTCCTGGGGAGAAACTGATTACGGAAATGTTATATCGCGCGGCGAGTTCATTGAGAGTGACGAGAGTGTTTTCCACTCCTTTTGTGTTGGGGATTTGTCTTGAAACTTCGGTCGCCTGTTTGTTGAGCTGGGAAATCTCAAGCTTTAAGTGAGACATCATCATCGACTGTCTGGTCGCGGTTTCTATTTTTGAATTGGTATCTTGAATTTGTTTTTGAAGGCCGGCTTCTTTTTGAGAGATAGGAGACCAGAAAAAAGCGATGTAAAGATAACCCAGCGATCCGATAAAAAGAAAGGTCGCTAGAAGCATTTTTTGCTGGTTTGGCGACAACTTGATTTTTAAATTCATCGGATGTTGTTCGTGTAAACCGAGGTCAATGTAAAATTATAGGTTTTTTGTTCGGAACCTGTTTGCGTAATAGTCCCTAGATTGATGTCGGAAAATCGTCCCGAGGTTTTAAGACGGCTCATCCATTCAGCGATGTCGTCTTGATTTTCAGCTTGGGCGGAGATGTTGAGTTTGAGCGGCGAGGCTTGGCTTCCGCCGCCGGTCGTTCCCAAGTTTTTAACTTGAATATCAAAGGGAACGCTTTTGACGAAATCGGACATGAAATAAGGATAAAAAGTTCTGCCTTTAATGAGAGTGGCAATGACGCTTAATCGCGAACGAATGGCTTTGGATTCCGACTCAAGCTGGTTGACTTCATTGACGATCACTTCTAGTTTTTTAAGTTTTTCCTGAGCTTGGGACAGGCGGTTTTCCTCCGTGGTCATCCGATGATAGTGAAGCCAAGAGAAAAAGATAAGAAAAAGACACGCGACGACCCCGACCATGGCCGCGTTGAAGAGAAGTTCCTTTTCTTTGGTTTTTGCCAGTATTTCCGCCGGAACAAGATTAATTCTAATCATGGGGTCTTAGGGTTGCCTCATGTCCAATCGTTCCGTTTTCGCAAAGAAAGTCCGATAGCCACGGCAAACGCGGGGGCTATCTCCGCAGGAATAGAATTAGAGTTTTCTATGTTTACGAGCGGGTTTAAAACTGAGACCGGAGTTTTAAACTCCAGGTTCAAATATTGGTCCAAGTTTTTAAGAGCGGCGGAGCCTCCCATAAGAACAAGACGATTGATGGCGCGGTCTGCTCCTTGAGAGAGAAAAAAATCGACCGAGCGATGGACTTCCGTGGTCAAGTCCTTTAAGACTCCCATCAAGGCATCCGAAACCGTGACATCCTCTTGTCTTCCTTCTGCGATGGCCGCATCTTTCCGCTCGGCGTCAAATAGAAGAACATGGGCTCTTTTAACGGATTCCGCTTTGGCCGCGTCGCAGTTAAGGGCCTTCATGATTGCGCGCGTAAAGGTTTGTCCGGAGGTAAATATATCGCGCACGACGCGCGTATTTCCGCCGTCAATAATGGAGAGATTTGTGACGGAATACCCGATGTTGAGATACAGCGTTCCTCCGGGCTCCTTGGCGGCGGGGTCAAACTGGGTAAAGAGGTTTTCCAGCGCGAATGAATCCACGTCAATAATGCTGGGGGTGAGTCCGGCCCCTTCAAGAATTTCAACGCGGGAAGAAATGGCTTCTTTTTTTGCCGCGACCAGGACCGTTTCCATCTTTTTTTGGCCTTCATCCACAATTTCACCCAGGATATGGAAACCAAATTGGACATCGTTGACGTCAAAGGGGATGAAGGGTTCCGCCTCGGTAGCAATGGTGGCTGACAGTTCAGTCTTGGTGAGAAGTGGGAACTTGACATAGCGGACAATCATTGAATTTCCGGAAACGGAAGCCGCAGCATATTTATTTTTAATTCCATTTTGAATAAGAAAAGCGCGCAGGGCGTTGAGAACGCTCAGCTTTTTTTCCTCAGGGGATTCCTCGGGATTATTACTCAATGGAAGATATCCCCAGGAACGCAAGGAAAGCCCGGTCTTTGTTGGGGATAAAAGCGCGACTTTAATGGCGTAGCTTCCTAAATCAACCGCAAGGAGGCTTCGCCTTGCCTCAATGAGAGCCTTTATACGTCTAAGTTTTGCGGATGCGACCGTCGCGATTTTGGAAAACCGTTCTTTAATTGTCTGTTTTATAATCAGTTCTCCTTAATATAAAAATAAAAAGCCCTTATTGAGTCTAATAAAATTAGCCCCTTTCCTCAATAGCCTTGGGGCATAGACAATTAATAACAGGAATCAAGCCAACTGTCAAGACTCTTGGCATTACGTGTCAACTCCAAATAGAAATGTCCTATAAAATATGAATAATTATATTTTTAGGAACAATCTCCCCTTTTTCGCTGTAATTTAAGTCATTGGAAGGGTGCGTGAGCGGTTTAAACGGCTTGCCTGGAAAGGGCCTTTAAGCGTTTGTGGCATTTGGATTTAGGTTCATTTCTCGTCGATAATTTGAAGTTGATCCTTGCGCTATTTTATTCGGTTTATCTCTGGTTTGATGGTTTCGTTGGACACTCTTTGGACACCGCTGAAATACTAAAGGAATAACTGGGTGGCAAAAACTTATGAAAGACTTAGTGCCAGTTGAAGGAATCGAGCGGCGAATTTATCTCATTCGCGGTCAGCGCGTGATGCTGGACTCCGATTTGGCCGCGATTTACGGTGTATTAACAAAGCGTTTGAACCAACAGGTTAATCGCAATAAGAAGCGTTTTCCCTCTGATTTCATGTTTCAACTCACAACTCAAGAAACAAAATCTTTGAGGTTGCAAATTGCGACCTCAAACAAAGGACGCGGCGGAAGACGTTATCGCCCCTTGGTTTTTACGGAATACGGAGCAGTCATGCTTTCAAGCGTGTTGAACACGGATACCGCCATTGATGCCAGCGTTAAGATTGCACGAGCTTTCGTAAAGTTGCGCGAGATGATCGCCTCGCATAAAGAATTGACGGCGAAACTTGCGGAATTGGAGCGCAAAGTTGAGGGACATGACGAGCATATCCATTCCCTCTTTGAGGCGATCCATCAGTTGATGGAGCCGCCGGAAAAGCCCAAACGGATCAAAGGCTTCACTTCCAACAATTAGAACATTATTTTTGGTTATGATAATGGATATTTTATTCGGTTTATCTCTGGTTTAATGGTTTCGTTGGACACTCTTTGGACACCGCTGAAATACTAAAGGAATAACTGGGTGGCAAAAAATCATGAAAGACTTAATGCTCGTTGAAGGAATCGAGCGGCGAATTTATCTCATTCGCGGTCATAAGGTGATGTTGAGCGGTGATTTGGCAATTCTCTATGGGGGTGGAGCCGCGAGTCTTGATTCAGGCCGTCAAGCGCAATCGTGAACGATTTCCCGCTGATTTTATGTTTCAACTCAATCAAGAGGAATTCGCAATCTTGAAATCACAAATTGTGACTTCAAGCTGGGGTGGAGCGCGACGAGCTTTGCCCTACGCTTTTACTGAGCATGGCGCCATTATGGCGGCCAGCGTTCTCAATAGCGTCGCGGCGGTTCAAGCCAGCGTTCAAGTGGTGCGGGCCTTCGTTCGGTTGAGAGAGCTTCTTGCAACCCACAAGGACTTAGCTAAACGATTGGAAGCCGTGGAAAGCCAGCTGAAAAGGCACGACGCCAAATTTAACAAACAGACGAAGGAAATCAAGGTTGTTTTGGAAACAATTTATCGGCTCATGGAGTCGCCGGAAGAGCCTAAGCGAATAACGGGTTTTCTTCCAAACAATTAGAACATTATTTTTGTTTGGTTCCAAGCTATCCATGCCCCTTGCGAAAAACCCGGTTGACTGTTATATTTAAAGAGAGGGATTTTAAACCATGACCAATGATTCAAGAATTACGTCTAACCCCGGGATATGCGGTGGTGACCCTTGCATTAAAGGAACTCGCATCCCGGTTCACGTAATTATCAGCCACCTTGCCGCCGGAGATTCCCAAGAGGATATTCTTAAGCAGTTTCCCTCGATCCGTAAAGAGGAGATTCATGCTTGCTTGAGATACGCTTCCTATCTGACGACCGAAAAATATATTCCAGCATGAAGAGCATGTCTCCTGTTTGATGGTTTCGTTGGACACTCTTTGGACACTTCTGAGATACTGAAGGAATAACTGGGTGGCAAAAACTTATGAAAGACTTAATGCTCGTTGAAGGAATTGAGCGGCGTATTTATCTCATTCGTGGTCAGCGCGTGATGCTGGACTCCGATTTGGCTGCTATCTATGGCGTTTCGACCAAACGTCTTAATGAGCAGGTTAAGCGTAATCAAAGAAGATTTCCGGCGGACTTCATATTTCGATTAACAGCCCAAGAAGCGGTTTTTTTAAGGTCGCAAAATGCGACCTTAAAAATAGGACAAGGCCGCCATCGGAAATATCTCCCTTTTGTTTTTACCGAATATGGAGCGGTCATGCTCGCAAGCGTTTTAAATACTTTGACCGCCGTAGATGCCAGCGTCCGAATTGCTCGTGCTTTCGTGAAGTTGCGCGAGATGATCGTCTCGCATAAAGAATTGACGGCGAAACTTGCGGAATTGGAACGCAAAGTTGAGGGACATGACGAGCATATTCACTCCCTCTTTGATGCGATCCATCAGTTGATGGAGCCGCCGAAAAAGCCCAAGCGAATCAAAGGCTTCGCTCCCAACGATTAGAACATTATTTTTGGATTCTAAAAATAGGAATATCCTCGCCAATTCGCTATAATCTAGTCCATTGGAAGGGTGCGTGAGTGGTTTAAACGGCTCGCCTGGAAAGCGTGTAGGGTCTAACAGCCCTCAGGGGTTCGAATCCCCTCCCTTCCGTTTTTTTAAGTGAGGATTCGAAGCCAAGTCGCGCGCGTCCGGGGGACGGAAAGCGAAACGAAGTTTCGCGCCAGCGCGACTGGCGGGCCGCGAGGGAGGAGCGAAAGGACCGATGAGCGGGAATCCGACCGAGCATAGGCGAGGAAGTGCCGCTTCCAAAATCCGCAGAAAGGCGGCCCCTCCCTTCCGTATTTGATGCCTTCCTCATCCGCCGTTCAGCGAGAAAATCTTTGGACCTGGGCCGCGCTTTTCGCCGCCTCCATCATTATTTTAGCCGCCGCTCCGGCTCAATATTTGGGACGTCAGCAAGACGACTTGATGTACGCCTTGGCCGCCCAGTCTTTGGCTTACGGCCAAGGGTTTCGCCTCATCACCAGCCCCGGACTTCCCTGGATGAATGTCGTCAGCCCGGGACTTCCGGTCTTGCTTTTCCCGCTGGCCTATTTTTTCCCCGGTCGTTTCGGGCTCTTTGAACTGGCCTGCGCTTTTATTCTCTCTTTGTCTCCGTGGGTTTTCTGGCTGTGGCTTAAAAAGAGAAAA
>JAJYOT010000016.1 GCA_021796015.1 bacterium | reverse complement strand
AGATGGTATCCCGAGGTCGCCGCGGCGGCGCAAATTCTCGCTCGATACGGAGATGTGTCCGATGAAGCTCGGCTTTTCAAGGAGCTTGGTTATTTTCCCTCGGCACACTTGTTCAAAGCGGCCCGGGGGCGGGTTACGGAATCCCTTACGCATCTTTTGGCGCGTTTGGCGGCTCAAGACCCGGAAAAAAAAGCCAAATATATCGCCGATGTCCAAAGAAATGAGATAGGGTATTTTCAGGCGCTGGCCTTGATCGAAATGGGAGCGCACGATGCCGCTCTAGCGAAAGAAGCTGCTGCATTCCCTAACATGGAGTTTTTGTATCACCATTTGATTCTTAATAACGATCATTTCGCCGAGGAATTTTATTCCTCGCGCGACTCCGCGTCCTCTGAAGAAGAGCGAGTCCTTAGATTTCTTGCTGTTGCGGCGAAGGGAACGGTTGACGATGAGTCATTTTTTGAACGTAATTTATCGGGGATTTACTCGAAAAGCGATGAATTCTCCGCTCTTTTGATCGCTTATGGTCTTTTTATCCAGCGCATGGGATATCCCGAACGTCGCGCCGCGCTTTGGAGCGGGTTTAGCGATAATGCCGATCCTAATCTGCAAAACGAAACGCTGTTTGTTCCCCTGATGAAGGCGATTACCGCCGCCCAATACGGCGGAGACGAGGAGGATTTGCCGCGTCTTGAGCGCATCATGCGGGTCACGCCGAATTTCGTCCATTTCTCCCACGAGATTACCCAACAGGCGGCGGCCGAGGCCTGGGCCGATATCGTCGTTCGGACGGGACTCATCACCCGGTACTTGAGGCCGGAGGCGGACGGACAGGAATCAAAAATCAGCCGAATGCTCGCCGACACCAATCCCATTTTGAACGCCGCGGCGCTTAAGGCCTTAAGGTTATATTTTCTCGATAAAAATCCAGAGCAGCGGCTTCCGGCGTTGGCCGATCCGATTTTAAATCCCGCGTACGCATCTTCTCCCGTCGCGCCAACGACGGCGGACAGAGACGATGTCGCGAATATGACTAAGATTTCTGTCGATGGTACCTTGTCTTCTCCCAATAAGGTTGTGGTTGCTTTTAAGATCGGCGGCAAAACAGAGGAAGAAATCAAATCGATGCTTAGGCGCGATGGTTTGGAGAATGCGTATTATTTGACACCTAGCAGCGGTATGCTGGTTTCCTTAACTTTTAAAAATATCGCCGAGTGCGCGGATTGGGCGAAAAAAATGTCCAACGATCCAGGCGTTGAGTCGGTCCATGTCCGCTCCGAAGTTTGGGCTCTTTTGGGTTCCGATGTCATAGCGTCAAATCCAGGTCCGAATTCCTAAAAGGGTTTCGCCCATTGGCCACCTCCGCGTGATTGAAACTCCGGGCCGAGGATCCGAGGTCGGCGAGGTTTGGCCGGTTCTTTCAGGGCTTCTGAACGCTTGAAGATCTGACTTTAGGGATAATTCGCCGAAGAGGGCTTGACATCATCGCTGGTTTCATTTTAAAGCGAGCCTTAAGCGCGGGCTTTTGAGGAAGAAGGCTGTTGATTTCAGGGGCCGAAACGAGCGCGAGGATGTTGCGGTCGATTGATTTTACGTAGTAATAAAGCGGTTTTCCGGATTTCTCGGGCTTAGGGCTTCCAATCATCCACTCAATATTTTGTTTTCCCGCTTGCGCTTTAAAAACAAAAAGCGGCTTTTTAAAAGGATCTTTTTTAGAAAGGTCTTGATTGACAAATTCAGTAATCCGTAGGCCAAAGATCGTAGGCCAAGTGGGGCTTGAGGGAAACAAGGTATAAGCTTTTCCTCGGCTTGGAATAACCGTGATGGATTTTGGAATTCCATAGGTTCTGGGGAAAAAAGCGCGTTCCCTGAAGTTATCCGGGTCCTGGGTGAGGCGCGAGGCGTTGAGGCCGGAGGTGATATAGACTTCCGGCCGATTGGAGTAGCGGAAATAGGCGGAATTCCAGCCGAAGGCTTGGCGGCCGAAATATCCGTCTAAAATCGGTTTGGGGCTGATGGCGGCATAGGCAACGAGATGGGCGGCCGAAGTTGAAATTCCGTAATCAGAATAAGACGCGGAGTTTTTCGTCGCAATGTCTTCGAGAATGATGCCGGGGAGGGCTTGGACGATTTGAGATATGGAATCTTGGTCCGCGAGATCGGGCGTTGGTTTTTTGACTTCCCAGATTTTTTGATTTTTGTCTAGTTCCACGGATTTTCCCTGATAAGAAATTTCGAGGCGCTCAATTTGCTTAGGCTTAATGCCTTCTAGGATTGGCGCACGGGTGATGCGCGCGTTATCAATGGCGATCCAAATTAGGGCTCCGAAAGTCGCGGCAAAAAGAGCGGAAAGAATGATGATTTTTTTCATATTCGTTAAGGCCTTCTAAGATGAGATAGGGGTCGGTTCTTCTGGGTTCGGGGCATCTTGAGTTTCTTGCTCGGATTGTCCGCCGTAAAGCGCAATCATTTGACGTCTTCGCTTCATTTGTTTCCAGTAGCTAAATCCTCCATAGGCCAAAAGTATGAAGGGCAGGAAAAGAATCATGCCATACTTGACGAACAGACGCACTTTGTCGGATAAGGGGCGAAGTGGGCGATAGGTCATTCCCTTTCCGCGAATGGATAATAAATCGCTGTCCTCGCAGGACCACTCAAGCAGGTTTTCTAAAAAGACCGAACTAGTTTGCTTATTGGCGAAATGCGAATCTAAAACATAGGCGGTGGCGACCACAATCGCCCTTGAGGCCTTGTGCGGCGTTAGAGAAGGAGTTCCTTCCGGCGCGGGGAATTCTCCGGAGACTAGTCCCGCCAATGAAAAAGGGCCGCGCTTATCCTTCGCTAAGTTAGCGGAACTTTGCGCGATAGCAATGCTGTAGGAATTTTTAAGCCAGCTGTTGGGGCTGGAGTCGGCCAATGACTCGTATTTGAGGCCCGAGGCCGTGGAAGTTGAAGCAAAAATAGGATGAACAAAGGGAAGGGTTACGCCCTGAAGATGCTCGACCGCCGGGTTAGACTGACTGAAATGAGTGGCGACGGGAAGATAAGGATATTGCTGAATTCTCATCGCGACAAATTGACCGATATTTTGTTGAAACTCAACGTTTTCTGATTGCGCGTCCACCACAAACCCGTTGGGAATATCAAGCCCCCAATCTTTTAGAAGCGGGCTTAGGCCCAAGCTCATTGGAGCGCTGTAAAAAGCCTGGAAATTGACCGATCTTCGGTTAAAGAGAATGCCAAGGGGTTTCCCTGAAAACAGCCAGGTTCTTAAGGCTTGAATATCTTGGTCCTTGAATTTTTGGGTCGGGCCTAAAATCCAAAGAGCTGAGACATCCGAAGGGATAGCGGAACTTAAGTTGACGGTTTTTAAGTTGAGGTCTTCTCTCATTGGAGCAAAGAGATTTGAATCCGAAGGGTCTCCCGGATTTTTTTCGCCGTGCCCGACCACAAAGCCGACGGTCGGAAGAATGGGGTCGGCGAGCTTTTTAATGCGGCTCGTAATTTGATATTCCAAGTCCGAAGTATCTTGAATGAACGGAATGACCTGGCTGCGGCCCTTATAAAGGAGGGCCAGTCCCATGTAAGCGGTCTTAACTTCGAATTTATCCTTGGCCATGACGTTGACCTGGACTGGTGAAATTCCCAGAGCCTGGGCGTCGTCTTTTCTTTTCTGGGACATATTGGGATCGAGAAATTCAACCGTGATATGTCCGTGCGCGGCGGACTTATATTCGCCCAATAAATCGCGGAGATAGTTGTCATTTAGCCCGTAGGGGGGCGGTAAATTGGGGGTAAAATAAACCTTGACGATCAGATTATCCGTCAACTTCGAAAGAATGTGCTTGGTCCCTTTGGAAATCGAATAAATGTGTCCGGCGGAAAAATCCATCCGGGAATAAATGTAGTAAGAAATTCCATTGACGGCGGCCAAGGTTCCAATGAGAAGAAGAGTGCCTAAGCCGGAAAACAAAAGCTGGCGGACTTTGGCCTTAGGTTCTTGTGCCATCAGCTGATTCTCCTATGGCTTAGTTTCTGCGCCGTTAGATAAAGGAAGATGAAGATAAATGACGCAAAATAAAGCAGGTCCCGCGTGTCTAAGACGCCTTTTCCCAACGTTTGCATGTGGGAGTCAAGACCGATGAAGTCAAGAATTCCTGAAAGTCCCGCGGGGAGAAAAATGGAAAACTTTCCAATGACGACAAAACTAAACCCGATCAAAAACGCCGTAATAAAAGACACGATTTGGTTTTTGCTGAAAGAAGAAGTGTAGAGACCTGCCGCCCCAATTAAAAGGCCTTCAAAGATGAGAGCCATCAGAGTCCCTACAGATTCTCCCCAGTCCAAATGAGCCGGCGGGGCGACCAAGAACGACAAGCAGATGGCGAAAAACAAAAGCGCCGCAATGACCAGCGTATAAAGGGCGGCAAAGCCGAGATATTTTCCCAAGACGATGTCCCAGTCTTCCAGGGGGAATGTCGCCAGGGTCTCAAAGGTTCCGGCCTTAAGTTCTTCCGACAGGAGGCCCATGGTCAGGGCTGGAACGAAAAAAGAAAGAATGATGGGCTCAAAATCGATGAGGGTTTTAATGGTGGCTTGGCCAACGAGAAATAAGGGCGCCATGAACAGATATCCGGTCAAAAGATAGAAAACAAAAAGAGCGACGTAGGTGGACGGAGATTCGAGGGCCACCCGCAGGCCTTTGCTTGCTAAGGCTTTGACGGCATGAGCTTGAAACAGCGGTTCTTCTTTCGTTTTCATTTCTATTAATTTTGGGTTAAGTTTCTAAAAATTTCTTCCAGATCTTGCCGGTCTTTTCTCAATTCCAAAATCGGCCAGCGTTTCTCAGCGGCCAAATTAAAAAGGTCTTCTCTGACGTCGGTTTTGGCCGAGGCGTCGAAATAAAACCCCGGCTCTTTCGGGTTTCGGCTCGCTTCCTCGGCCGATAAAATTCCCGGGATCTTTCTTAAGGAAGACAAAATTTCGCCGGCGGGGCCTTTAAGAGAAACAAAAAATCTAATTTGAGAAGAGTGTCCGCCGGAGCTGATTTCTTCAGAGCTTCCTTCCGCTACCAGGCGCCCATTATTGATGATGATGAGTTTGTCACAGAGAACTTTGGCTTCCGAAAGAATATGGGTTGAAAAAAGAACGGTTTTTTCCCGGCCTAGCTCGCGAATGAGATCCCGCACTTCGTGAACTTGATTAGGGTCAAGCCCCGAGGTGGGCTCATCGAGAATCAAGACTTCCGGATCGTGGAGAATGGCTTGCGCAAGCCCCACGCGCTGGCGGAAACCTTTCGAAAGCTCACCGATTTTCCGCCCCAAGGCGGTTTTAAGTCCGCAGGCTTTAACGGCATAGGTAATGCGTTCGCGTTTTTTCTCGCCGGAAATACCCCGGAGATGCGCGGCAAGCTCTAAGGTTTCCGCGACTTCCAAATCCTCATAAAGAGGATTGTTCTCGGGCAAATATCCTAAATGCCTCCGAGCTTCCATCGGATTTTTCGCGACGTCTAAATCGAGAATCTTTGCGCTTCCACCTTCACAGGGGAAAAAGGAGGTCAAGAGGCGCATCGTGGTTGTTTTTCCCGCTCCATTAGGGCCGAGAAAGCCGACAATACGGCCCTGCTCGACTTTGAAACTCAAATCGTCTACGGCGACTCTTTCGCCGAATCTCTTTTTTAAATGACTCGCTTCAATCATACGCTCCTTAGATTAAAGAAAAATTAGGGGGGAATGTGTCAATATTTTTTTGATGGTTGTTAATGTAAGATATTCGGTGTCGGGCTTCCCCGAGAAATGAAATATATCAACCTGATTTTTTTATTCATCGCGTTTAACCTTGGGGTTTACTTTTTTTTAAGCTCAAGTTTTATTAATCCGGATGGAATTGGATACGTTTCTTATCTTCCGACAGTGCTATTCCAAAGAACGTTCAATTTTTTCCCGTTCTATCATTTTTTTCATTTGCAGATTCCGGATGCGATCACCGCTCCAGGCTGGCCGGTCAATATTTGGTCTTTTGGATCCGCGTTTCTATGGTCGCCGGTCTATGGGTTGGGGAAGCTTGGTCAAATTATTGCCGGACAAAGGATGCTCCCTTTCAATGCGACGGATATGGCCCTGATTAATTCTTCCAGTATGCTCTTGGGGCTTGGGGCATTTTGGTTTATGGTGGACAGTTCGCGGAGGTTTAATTTGCCCGGAAGGGCCCTCGCTTCCTTAACGGCATTTTTTGGAACTCCGCTTTTCTTTTACGCCTTCATGGCGGGAACGACTTCCCATGCCGCCAGCGCTTTTATGACGGGCGGAGCGGTTTGGTTTTGGATTTCCACTCGCAATGTCAAAGACTTTCTTCGCTGGTTTTGTTTGGGAATTCTTTGCGGAATCGCGGCAATGGTTCGCCCTCAGGAGGGTTTGGTTTTAATTCTTCCCTTCTGGGATATTATTGCGCGGAGATGGCGGGAAAAAGAAATTCCTAGTCCCGTGTTTAAGGCGGCAGGTGGTGTTTTTCTGGGCTTTATCGTCGGATTTTTTCCGCAAGCCTTGATTTGGAGAATGATGTATGGCTCATTTTTCCACGCCCCCAGCGCTTTTAATCTGAGATGGAATTATTTTGCCTTGCCCGAGATTTTGTTTTCGTCTTTTCACGGGCTACTCACCTGGACCCCGCTTTTTCTTCTTTCCGTGATTGGACTGATGTGGGACATGAAGGGAGAGGGCGGGCCGCTTTTGGCTTTTCTTCTAGCCCAGATTTTCCTCAATAGTTTTAGCTTGGCCTGGTGGGAGGGATTTTCTTTTGGATTGAGGCAAATGACGGGAAGCGCCGTCGTTGTCTCTATTGGAATCGGATTTTTTTTAAAAATGGCCGATCAAAGATTTAAGGGAAACTTTGCCAGACGATGGGCGCGTCTGGGAGTCGTATTATGCGCTTTGTGGACTTTATTGCTCTCTCTCAACGCGATAGCGGGAAGCTTACAGCTTCTTTTTTACGTTTCTCCCGCTTCTTTAATCTCTTTGTCTTGGAAATGGGAAAATTTATTTCAAGGACTTTACGCCAAATGGGCCGGATTTTCTCAGCCCTTTTCATCTCTGTTTTTAATTTTGCTGTTTGTTGAGATGATGGGGTTGGCGATTTTTTTGAGGTTTAATAATTTTCTTGAAAAAAATAAAATTCCCTTGATTCTTGGGGGCGCGGTTTTCCTTTTAGCTGTTTCCGATTTTTCTATCGCCGTCGCGGGATTCTCCGCTCAGTCCCCGGTTCATGGCCTTGCCTTAAATGAAAAGGAGTTGGATTTCTTTTTTAAAAGCCAGGTTGATTACGTCTATGCAGAGTATTATGCCGCGCGTGGGATAAATGACAAATCCATGGAATATCGCCAAAAGGCGATTAAGTTCCTTCCAGAAAGTCCTTTGACCGAGCCTTGGCGGCAGAAATTCCGACAATAAATCCGCCGTCTCGCTGTTTTTTTTGATATTTCTTAGACGTGCGGGGCTTAACCCTTGACAATGTTGGGGGACGGGGCTAGACTATTTGTAAAAGGAAACGCGTTTGTTGTCGGGTTTCCTTTTGCGGCTGAAAGGGGGAATGTTGAATCTGTTTTTGTTAGCTGTTCTTTGGGGATATTGGGCTTGTCTTGCTCAAGCGGCGGAGATTCCATCCGAGATGCTCCCCCATACCCAAGCCCAAGAGCTTTATCTCTCGGCCGGACATTTTTTTAAAGCCCAAGACTACGCCCATGCGGCTGAGCAATACCAAGAATTCTTAAAACAAGATAGAGATCAGCCGGGTGGGCTTGAGGCTCAAATGATGTTGGCGGAAAGCCTTTACCGCGAAGGGGTTTCCCAGTTATTCTTGTCTCCCAAGCGCGCGGCTAAAATTCTCAAACAAGCCACAAAGGCGTATAAAAAAGTCGCGCGCGATTCTCCTAGCGGAGATTACTTGGCGGAAAGCGCTCGCTTTAGGCTGGGGGAAATGGCGTTTAATCTTGGTCAATATGACGAAGCTATTTCGGATATGGAGCATTTGGTCTCCGATTATCCCTCGGGAACTCTTAGAGGAGAAGCCCGGCTTCTTGAGGCTGAGGCCCTGATGTCTCAAAAGCAATTTCCCAAGGCGGAGACCTTACTGGAAGAAGCTTTAAAGGAACAGCCAGCCTATGCCCATGATCCTCGGCTCAAGTTAGCGCGCGGCATTACCCTCTTTGAAGTTGGAAATCCTTCCGCCGCCCTTTCGTCTTTGAGCGGTCTAAATTCTCCCTTGGCGCTTTTGTATTCCGCTCGGGCCAATATGGATTTGGGAAAGCCCTTGATCGCGGTTGAAAATCTCAAAACCCTGATCGAAAAATATCCCGATGACCCCTCCGTTGAAACCAGTCGCTATCTCGTGGGAGAAGCCTTTTTTGAAGCGAAGGATTATACTTCGGCCTTGCAAGTCTTTAATCAATTCTTGGTGGATTTCCCTCACAGTTCTCTGCGCGGAGCGGCGACTTATAAAATGGGGTTGTGTAGCTACGAGCTTAAAGACTATATGGCGGCTCGGGGAGATTTTGAGTCGGTCGAACAGATGAACCCGCCTGGGGAGTTTGCGGAACCCAGTCTCTACATGATGGGAGAGTCTTTCTTAAAAGAAGGAAACTATACAAAAGCCGGTTTTGATTATTCTGATTTGTCTTCGGCCTATACCAATACCCTAGCCGGAACCGCGAAATTTAAACTCGGCTGGACTCAATACAAACGGCAAGAATACCCGGAATCGGGGATCACTCTCAATTCGTTTATCGTTCAGTATTCTTCCCATCCCTTAGTACCGGCGTCGGCTTATTTAGATGGAAACGTTCTTGTCAGCGAGGGGAAATACCCTCAAGCGGCCCATGCCTATCAAGAAACATTGGATTTGGCGAGTTCCAACGCCTACCCCTATCGAAATTTAATTTGGAACCCGGCCCTCGCGATGCTCAGCCGTTCATATTTAGAAGCCGACGAATATGGACATTTAATTTCGGGATACCAATATATATTGAAAGAAAACGCGCCGACCCAGGACCCTTGGCGCGCGGCCGCTCTCCTTTATATCGCCGAAGGCTACTATCGGCAGGGCCTTTATGATCAGGCGCTTCCAATTTATCATGAAATTATTCATTCCTATCCCGCGACTCCGGAATCCATTGTCGCTAAGGACGGCATTGCGTGGTGTCTTTTTAAACAGGGGCATTTTGAACAGTCTTATCAAGAGCGCGTAAAACTGGAGGCTTTGAAAAACGCTCCCGCGATTGCCCCGTCAAAGACGGTTGTTGTGGATGAAAACCCGGGAGCGGATTTGTTTGTCAATAATCAATACGCGGAAGCAGTAACCCTTTTTAATCAGAAAAAATATGCCGATGCCTTGGACGCTTTTCAGCGCTTTGAAAAAGATTACGCCCAAGACCCGCGAGCGGCGGATGCCGCTTTGGAAGAAGGTTGGTGTTATTACCGCCTCAACTATTACGGGGACGCCGTCAAGACCTGGGAGAGAGTGCAAACGAGTTATTCTTCTTCGGAAGCCGCGAAATCCGCCGCATGGGCGACCGCCGACACGTACTTTAGGGCCGCTCAGTATGATAAGGCCGTTCTCGCCTATCAGCATATCCTTGAGGCTTACCCGGATGACGCCGCTTCTTCCTATGCCCGGCTTCGTATCGCTCAAAGCTATTACAACGCGAAAAATATTTCGCAGGCGATTGCCGCCTTCACGGATGTTTTGAACAATTCTCCCGGCGAAAAAGAAGAAAAAGAGGTTTTGGATTACTTAACTCAAATGCTTTATCAGCCGGAGTCTAAAGACGCGGCCTTAAAGGCTCTTGAATCCCTGGCGGCTTCGCAAGCTTCCAACCCTATAGGAGCGAAGGCGGAATTGGGCCTGGGCCTTTATTTTTTCGAGACTGGCGATTACACCAGCGCGGTTCAAAATTTAGAGGAAACTATTCCGAACCTCTCTAAGGATAAAGACATTCGCGATGCCCAATACGATCTCGCGCAGTCTTATTACGCGCTCAAACGCTATGAAGACGCCCAAAGGGCTTATGAGCGGTTTACGGAAAATTATCCCGACGACTCGCGTTTTAGGGCGGCTTTATTTCGGATGGGGACTTCGGCCTTTAATCTCAAGAACTTTGAAAAAGCCGCTTCGGCTTTCCATGAATTGGCGGCGCAGTATCCCAAATCTCACTATGCCGCCCTAGCCCTTTATAATTCTTCATTGGCCTATCGAAAACTCGGCAATTGGGAAGCGGCGGCTTTGGCGCTGAAAAATTACATTAATCTTTACCCCGCGCAGGCTCAAAAATCAAGCGCGGGATCGGAACTGGCTTCCGTTTATGAACAAGAAAGAGATTATGCGAAGGCGATTAAGGACTTAGAGTCGGTTAGAAGTTCGATGAAAAGCGATAACCCCGCGTTTTTAGCGACCAGCCTTGAGATTGCCAAGGATTATGCGGCGATGGGGGATGAGTCAAATTCTCTGAAAGAATATGAAGTGATTGTTGCCAGTCCCTTAAAAGACAATTCGTATCGTCTGAACGCCTTGGCGGATTTAGGTCGCTATTATGAAGGTCAAAAGAAGTGGGCCTTGGCCGCCAAGACTTATGACGAGTTGGCTTCAAGCACTTCCGACCCAAACTGGCGGGATCCGGCTCAGGCCCGTGCGGAAGCAGATCGCAAAAAGATTTCTAAGACCGCTTCGGTTAGTTCCACTCAAAATGAGGTGCGGAATTCTTCCGCGCCGGCGAGAGGGGGGACGCAATAATGAAGGGACAGAATTTTATGCGGAGGAAAAGTATTTTTCTTGCTTTTTTTGTTTTGGCGATTGGTTTAAGCGCAAATGAGGTTTACGCCAAGCCCTCTTCTTTTGCTCCGCCGAGTCTTATTTTCTCTCCGGCGGGAAACGGTTCCCGCAAGACGCTTTCTTTTGTCGTCAATCTTCCGGAAACAGCCGAGGTGTCGAGCTGGCGTTTTGAAATTCAAGAAAAAGGGCTTAAGGACGCGCCGGGGGCCTTGGTTAAAGCGTTTTCCGGAGATGGGCGCCCGCCGCGGAAGATTGTTTGGGACGGAAAAGACACTCAAAACCGTGTCGTCGAAGACGGAACTTATTATTACTCCTTGAGCCTTCAAACTCCCGCCGGCAACCAGGCCGCGATACGTCCGTCTCCGGTGGTCGTTGACCGTGTTCCGCCGACTATTTCAGCTAAAGTCAATCCGAAGATTTTTTCTCCCAACGGTCTTAAGCCGGAAACGGTTTTTACTTTAAAGGCTTCCGATCAATACGGAATTTATGAATGGTTGTTGGAGATTAAAGGTTCCGACGGGGTGCCGGTCAAGTCTTGGATGGGCAAGGGAAACCCGCCCTCGTCCGTGCGTTGGGACGGAAGAGGAGATTTTAATGAGGACGTTCCGAATGGAGCTTACACTTTCCAATTAACGGTTGAAAATCTGGCCTCAAACCGGGCGGTAACGCCTCCTCAGACCGTTACGATTAAAAGACAAGGCGTGGTTTCTACCGTTGGGGTCACGCCGGATGTTTTTTCTCCGCATAAAGAAAAACCGATTGCGAGTTTTGATATCACTGGGGGAGACCCTTCCTCGATTGAACGTTGGGAATTGAAGATTATCAATCAAGGCGGAAGGCCCATCTTCTCATTTAAAGGAAACGGGGCGCCCCCGGCGCGGCTTGATTGGGATGGAGATATTTCCAAGGATAAGACCGCTCCCGATGGAGCTTATCAAGTCATCTTATATGAAACTGATAATGCCGGAAATACCGCCGCTTCTGCGCCTGAGCCTCTCTATGTGGACACCAAGGCGCCGCTTCTTTCAGCGCGTTTGGAGCCGGATTTGTTGAGTCCCGGAAAACATCGCGCGAACTCTCAAGGGCTTTTTAAGCTACGGGCTGAAAGCCGCTATCCGTTTAAATGGGCCCTTAGAATTTATACCGATGTGGGTGAGCCCGTCCGGACTTGGAGCGGGAAAATGGGGTCAAAGGTTCCGCCGCAGATTCCATGGCACGGCAACAACGACTCGGGGCAGCTCGTCACGGATGGAACCTATTCCTATTCTCTCTGGGCTTCTGATATCGCCGGAAATGAAGGAGAAACTCCGCGGCAAAAATTCGTGGTGAACACGACTCCGCCGGCTTTGTCGGTTTCGACCGATCATTCTCTTTTTTCTCCGAACGGCGACCCGGCTTTGAGTCATGTGGTCTTTAGCTTGAGCGCGCAAGACGCCAGCCCCTTCGCGAGTTGGGCTCTTTTAATTTACAATTCCGATAAAAAACTCGTGCGGGAGTTTACCGGTTCTCCACAGAATATTCCCGCGAGCGCGACCTGGAACGGAAAAAACCAGGATCGCCAGCCTCTCCCGGACGGAACCTATTCCTATGTTTTAAAGGCGAAAGACATCGCGGGAAATTTTTCCGAGACATCTTCCCAGAACATCGTCATCGGAGCGACCAAGCCTATCCCAAAGGTTGTCTCTACTTTAAATGCCATCTCGCCCAATGCCGACGGGTTTAAGGATACGACTGATTTTCACTTAAGCGTCAAGTCTTTCAATCCGGTTAAGAAATGGTCGCTTCAAATTTTTGACGACAACAAGGTTGTTCGCCGGGCCTTTGAAGGGCAAGGAGATGTACCGGGGACCATCCAGTGGGGCGGAGAGGGAGACGATCAGAAAACTCTTCCGGACGGAAAATATTTTTATCAGCTGAAAGTCGTTGATGCCGCCGGAAATACCAGCAAAACCCGCCTTAAACCGATTTTAATTAACACGACTCCGCCGGAAATTAAAATTACCGCTGATCCCGCGCTTTTTTCGCCTAAACCTGCCGCGCCGCACTTTAGTTCCTCGACGATGTTTATCTTGGGATATCAAGATGTCAGCCCTGTGATGACTTGGAAGGTCATCATCCAGGACCCGATGAAAAACAGCGTCCGGGTTTTTTCTGGAAAATCGGCTTTGCCTATGTCGATATCCTGGTACGGGCGTTCTAAATCTGGAAAGATTTTGCCCGATGGGCCCTACACTTACACGCTTTTCGCGGAAGATGATGTGGGAAACAAATCAACGACCTCGGAACAGATTTTGCGCATAGACGCTTCTTCTCCGCAGGTGAGTTTGAGTGCAAACCCCAAACTGTTTTCTCCGGGGACGGGTTCCGAGAAAAACGAGACTACCTTGCTTTTGGGCTATAAAGCCAAGGCCGATATTTCCAAATGGAAACTGTCCATTGACTTAAAAAAAGGCGAAGTGGCGCGCGTGTTTTCAGGCTTGGGGCGTCCGCCTCAAAATCTTCCCTGGGACGGGAAAAACGCCTATGGGCGCATTCTTCCCGATGGGACCTATGACGCCTTTTTAAAAGTGACCGATGAGGTGGGTAATATCGGACAAAGCCCTGCCGCTCCAATTACCATTGACACCTCTAAACCGGTCGCCACTGTCGTCGCTCAAACCGATCAGCTGGAGGATTTAAGCGTTCCTCTGACGGTCACGAAAGACGCCCAAAAAGACATCGTCATTTCCTTGGCCAGCGAGGTTTTGTTTGACAGCGGAAAAGCGACCTTAAAAACAGCGGCTGACAATACGCTTCTCAGGGCCGCGTATTTGATTAAGCGCTATCCTCATCGAGCCGTTTTAATTAACGGCTACACCGACAACGTTCCGATTCATGACGTTGCGTTTAAAAACAACAAAGATTTGTCAAAAGCGCGGGCCGAAGCCGTGATGAAGTTTTTGACGTCTAAAGCCAGTATTCCCGCTTCCCGCATGAAGGCCCAGGGGTTTGGCGCGAAAAAACCCATCGCCTCCAATGACGATGCGGAAGGCCGGCAAAAAAACCGCCGAGTAGAAATTGTTTTAACCAGTAGCCAGTCTCAACCCAAAGCCGCGAAGGGAGATAATCCATGATTCATATTAATTTCCTGGAAATTTTAAAGACAAGTTTTACCTTGGTGATACTCCTTTTCTGTTCTTTAGTGACGATGACCTTCGCCATCGAGAGATGGTGGTATTACCGTTCAGTCCGAATCGATGTTGAGAAATTTATGGCGGCGATCAGAGAGTTTCTGGAAGCTCATAAGCACGCGGAAGCCTTAAACCTTGCGAGTAATTCTCCGGGGCCGATAGCCGCGATTGTTCGCTCCGCTCTTCTCAACCGTAGCCGCCCTAAAAGCGAAGTTGCCGCGTTGTTGTCTGCCGCGCAGATTGACGAGCGGGGGAAACTAGAACGTTATCTTGGAATTTTAGGGACGATGGGAAACACCGCTCCCTTTATCGGGCTTTTCGGAACGGTGGTCGGAATTATCAAAGCCTTCCATGATTTGGCTCTTTCCGGTTCCGGGGGGCCCTCGGTCGTGGCGGCGGGAATTGCGGAAGCCTTAGTCGCCACTGCCAGCGGCCTTGCGGTCGCTATTCCGTCCGCCATGCTCTACAATTACTTTGTTAAAAAGGTCAAGGATTTGTCGTCGGATATGGAAGCTTCCTCCATCCGGATTTTGGTTTATCTGGGGCTGAGCTGATGCAGACGGGTTCTTCAAACAACTCGATTATTACCGATATCAACGTCACTCCCTTGGTCGATGTCTGCCTGGTCTTGGTCATTATTTTCATGGTGGTTTCGCCTTTGGCGATGCAGGCGTCAATCGAGGTGGCCTCGACTCGAGTCGGCGCTCCCAAAGCCCAGGCTGCCTTGACCAAGAACGTGGACGTGGTTTTAGATGCCCAGGGAAAGGTGACGGTCAACGGCAATCCCGTAGCTTGGGCCAATCTGCCTCAAGCGCTTAAAAAAGCGATTTCGCGCAGTCAAGACCGCATGGTGGGCCTTAAGGCTTCGCCGAAGGCTCCCTTGGGACGGGTGGTTGAGATTTTAGATGATTCTAAACAAAATGGCGCTAAAAAAGTGGCTTTAATTAATCCCAAAGAAGGGAAAAGTTAATGGCAATAGGACAAGGAAAATCAGGCGAGCCGATTACCTCAATTAACATCACGCCCCTAGTGGATGTGAGCTTGGTGCTAGTGATTATTTTTATGGTGGCCGCTCCGCTTTTGACGCAATCCATTTTGCCGGTTAAACTTCCCAAAGCCGTGACCGATGAGGGAAAAGAAAAAGAAAACATCACGATTACAATTTCAAAAGACGGGCAGTGGGCTTTAAACGCCGATCCGACGACTCCGGAAACTCTCCCTTCCGTTTTGCCCTCGCTTTTGTCCAAAAGCCGGGATAAATACGTGATCATCCGGGCGGATGCCGATTCTCCTTATTCTTATACTTTGGAAGCGCTTAAAATCGCAAAAACGGCCGGGGCCAAAGATTATGCCGTGGCGACGGTCGAGAAAAAGAGAGTCGCTCGATGACCAGTGACGCGACTCGGATTGAAACCTCGGCCGGCGTAGCCGCTGCCATTCACGCTTCTCTTTTCGGCCTCTATCTTTTGCTCAAAGTAACCGAACCGGTCCAGGAAACGGTGAAACTGACCCGCGTTGATTTCATTGATCAAATTCCAAAAGCCGCGGCGTCTTCTACTCCCAGCCCTGGACGGCTTGAGCGCGCGCCGAAAAGTTTTAAGGATTTTCTTCACATGGCGCTTCCGTCTTTTCATGCTCCGAGCCCTTCCCAACCTAAACTCGCGGAAATGCAAAACGAGCCGACTCCTAATTCGCCGCAGGCGAATTTGACGTCTCCTCAAATTCAGCTCAAAACGAGCGCCCGTCCCCTCAATAAAAATTTCCGCTTTAAGCCGACCCATTTCAACGCAAAAGATTCGACAAGACTCTCCGATGTGTCCACTCCTCAGATAGCGCCGCAAGAGTCGCCCCAGGATATGCCGAATGTAAAGCCTATTACGCTTGAGGCGGTCGGGCGCGTCAAGGCCTCGGGGCAGATTCATTTTAATTCGGCCGCCCATTTTAAATCTTCCGGTCAAATGCGGGATTTGCCCCAGGAAAATTTAGCGTCGGCGGGAGCGGCGTCTTTAGCGGATTCGCAGCCCCCTTCGATTCGGCTCAACGCGAGTTATCACGGTTCTAAAAGCGCGGCTTTGCCGACGGGCGGGGAACTTCCCATCGGATATGAAAAAGGAATTTCTTTAAAAGAAGGAGCGGTCCATCCGGCGGGGGCGAATTTGCCCCAGGTTTCCGCGGCATCGGCTCAAGTTAAAACCGGAAAACTTAAAAGCGTCCATCACAAGGGTATGGAAATTAGCGGTCCCTTGGCGGATCGAAAGATTTTAAAGGCGACGGCGCCAGAATATCCCGCTTGGGCCAAAAATCAGGGGGTCGAGGCCGATGTCGTCGTTCGTTTTTACGTTTCAGCCGACGGCCATGTGCTTGATCGCATGATTATCGAACGAACTTCGGGCTACCATAGGCTTGATGAGCTCTGCAAGAAGACTCTTAAAAAAATGCTTTTTGCCCCGCTTGAATCGGGCGATCAAGTGGAATGGGGTTTTATCACGTTTCATTTTAAGCTTAAATGAGCGAAATTATGGATGAACAAAAACAGGCCTTGACCTCGAATCGGCGGCGTCATTATTTTATAGACACGGAGATTCAACTCCCCTTGACCTTGGGTTTAATTTTAATTGCGACGGTCGAAGGGGTTTTCGTCGGATGGGGGCTCAGCCGAATCATTCATTTTGCGTTTGATTGGCAAAATGCCCGACAAATCGCGAAGTTCTTTATTTTTCTTATCGCAACTTTCTTGCCGATGGTGGCCATTAATTTTTGGCTGAGCGCTTGGTTTACCCATCGGATGATTGGGCCCCTTTCGCGCGCTCGAAAAGCGCTGTCTTCCATCGTGGATGGAAACCTTGAGTGCGAGATTGTTCCGCGGGAAGGCGATTTTCTTCGACATTATTTGGAAGATGTCAACGCGGTAATTAAGACTTTAAAACGCCTTATTTACCGGGACTACCAGTATGTTCAGGAAACTGTCGAAGTCTTAAACCAGTGCCGGGATAAAATCAAAGAGAGCGGACTTTCCGAAGAAGATAAAAACGAGCTTCAAAAACTTCTGTCTCAGGCTAAAAGCCGCCTAAGTATCGTCAATCTCCATTTTGCGCGACATCGAGGGAAATATGAAAACGATAGATGAGGCCGTTTTGATTGTCGATGACGACGATGGGATGCGGGAACTGGCCGAAATGATGTGTAAACAAATGGGGCTTAAGACTGTTTCTTCCGCAGATACTATTGCCGCCCGGAAATATCTTGAAGAGAAAATTCCTCGTTTAATTCTTCTCGATATCATGATGCCGGATGGGAATGGTATTGAATTTTGTCAATGGATGCGTTCGCAAGAAGAACTCAAAAATGTTTCAATTATCGTAACCAGCGCTTTAAAAGAAGAAGAGACCATTCAAGACGCTTTTAAAGTCGGTGCCAACGATTTTTTGTCGAAGCCTTTTGAAATGGCAATTTTTAAGGAAAGACTCGAGCGATGGGTTAAGAAGAAAGAATGAGAAAAAGAGCAGCCGTCTTGGCCTTTTTATTTTTTGAAGGCGTTCTCTTTGTCCGCGCCGATCCTCAGAGCGGGGCTCAAGGAGAAAACGGGCAGGGGGTTTTGCCCGAGGTTCTCATCGAAGCCGAACACAATAAGCCCTTGCCTTTGACGAAACCGCCTCTGAATTTCGAGGTCAAGGAAGACCAGCCGATAGAGACGATTCTCAAAAAAACGGACCATTCCCTGATGAATCGCCTGCCCTCCCAAATCTTGCAATCGAACGTCTTTAAACCCGAGATTTCGGTCAGCTCCAAGGCGATTACGCCGTCGCATCTGTGGATTGTTCGCCCTTGGCTGGGGGAATTCATTCATGTCTTTCACCCTCAAAAAATATTATCGAGCATCCGCGCGTTTAAGGATGACCGAAGCGAGCGCAAGAAGGCGGTGTGGGAAATGGACGTGGTGGACGGAGAAGGAAAATCAATCCAGCATTTTTCGGGCTCCGGGATCGTTCCGAAAAGGCTTCCCTTCGACGGAAAAGGAAAAGACGGGAAATGGGTCGAGGTGGGAGAAACCTATATGGGGGTGCTTAAAAATACCGATTCCCACGGCCGCATCCACACGGCTTACGGGCGTCCTTTTAAAATCGCGGGGCTCAGCCTCAAAAATCCCTCTAATTTTATCATTGATTTGGACGCCGGGGTTCTTTTTTCAACTTCCTCGGCCCGCCTTCAGCTGTCCTCTTTCGGCCAAGAACTCATCAAGGAAGCCTCCCAGCTGCTGCAAAGGTATTATCCCGGTTTTGCGGTCAAGGTTTCCTTGGCGACCGAACGCTTAAGTTCCCAAGAACTTAAAAAAGCCGTTTCCTTGTGTTCCGATAAAATCGCGAGAAGACTGATTATCCCTCTCGCGGCGATTCAAAAGAATTGGAGCCATCAAAACTTCGGGGCGAACGGGGTGTTGATGATTTCAGTCCAATCCCAGTCCCGGCATTAGCCCAGACGGTATATTGGAAATCGCGGGCGCGAGGTTGGGAAGGGATTGGGCGCGCCTCGGACATCGCCGAAGTCCGCAAAGCAAAAGATGAGGGCGCTCGCTTTTTGTAGAATGAACCATCGTGGCCATGCGCGAACTGATCGCGGTAGGTGAGATCGAGCGAAGGATATTTTTGATCCGCGGACACAAGGTCATGATCGATCGGGATTTGGCCGAACTCTACCAGGTTCCTACCAAGGCCTTGAATCAGGCGGTGAAGAGGAATCGGGACAGGTTCCCCGACGGCTTCATGTTTCAGCTCGACCACCGGGAGACAAGAGAGCTGGTCACAAACTGTGACCGGTTCGCTTCCCTCAAATACGCCTCCGCATGCCCTTCCGCATTCACCGAGTACGGGGTGGCCATGCTGTCTAGTGTTGTGTCCCGAAAATAACTGGACAATGGAAGGCCCAGGTTTGCGGGCAGTTCGAGGCGTGACGAGGGCGCAGGCCGAGGCCTGCAACCGAGGAACAACAAAGAAATGCCCCAAAGATGGGCCTTCCCTTCGGGCTGGGCCTATTTTGCCCGGCTTCTGCGTTGCTCGTCGCTTGCATACGTTAAGTATGCGCGTTCCTCGCGCCTTGAATCCGGCCAAACTAGGCACAGCCATTGTCCAGTTATTTTCGGGACACAACACTAGCGTCCTGCGGAGCAAACGCGCCGTCCAAATCAACGTCCAGATCATCCAGACCTTCATCCGCTTGCGACAATGGGCCTTGACGCACGAGGATCTGGCGCAAAAAATCGCCAAGCTGGAAAGCGGCATTAGGACCCATGACAAGCGAATCCGAACAATTTTCGAGGCGTTGCGCGAGTTGATTAATCCGCCCGAATCGCCCCGCAAACCCATAGGTTTCCGTCCGCAATCCGACGTCTAAGGCGCGGCGATCAACGGATTAGCGAATTGGAGACTTTCCTATCCCATCTCTCTCCGCGTTAATTCCATCTTCCTCCCCTCCCGGTATCGCGAAGAAAACGCGCGTTTAAAGCCTTGAGCAGGGAACCTTTTTCGGGGGTTTGCCGTAAGAAGGGTATAGGAAAAAACAAGGAGGACTTCAATGGAAAATCAATTGCCGGAAATTCAGGCGCAAGTTAAACTGTATCACGACTCGAACGGAAAAAGGGAAATCCTGGGATTCGCGGATCTGACGATCGCCTCTTCCTTCGTCATTCGCGGAGTTCGGATTCTGATGGGGCAGGGGAAAGAGGGGAAGGCCCCCGCGCCCTTTTTGTCTTTCCCGGCGCGAAAAGGAAGCGGGGTGGCGAAAGACCGCTATTTCGAGATTGCTTGTCCCGTCAGCCGGGAGGCTCGCCGCGCGGCGACCGAGGCGGTTCTCAAGGCCTACGCCGAGGCGTCCAAGCCCTAAGGAACTCTTGCCGCACGCCTTGACAAATTGTAACCTTTTGGCTACACTCTGATAAGGGAACAAAAATGGCCAAAACAAGGACATCCGAAAAGCGCGGAGTCTCTTGGCTCGGGAAGCCTAAATCGCTGCGCTTCAACGCGAAGGTCGAGGATTTCGATCCGAGCGACGAACTTCGGGATCCGGAATTCGTTAAAAATGCGATCCTTGAGGCTCTATCGGAGGGGGATGGAGAGTCCGTGGTCGCCATCGTAAGAGCGCATTTGAGAATCCTTAATCGTTCCAGAGCGGCCGTCCAAATGGGGGTTTCCCGCCAATTGATTCACCGCCTCATAGCCGGATCGAGAAGCCCCTCCCTGCCGACATTGGGGGCGTTCATGGGTCTGCTTAAAGAAGAAATAGTTGCCTTTGCGGCGCGATGATTCAACTGTGAATTGGGGACGGCCCCTTCTTTTTTCGCTTAATTTGAATGGGCCGCCGCGCTTTCCGAGCGCTTGGCTTTCCAAAACTCGATGAGACCGGGAAGAAGGGAAATAAAAATCACGACCAAGATGACGAGGTGGATGCGCTGGCCGATATTGGGAATGAGTCCGGCCAAGGCATAGCCGCCGCCGGCCATGGCTAATATCCAGAGAAATCCGCCAAGCATATTGTAGGCGATAAACCGAAAATAGGACATTTCCGCCGCTCCGGCGACCGCCGGAGCGAAGGTGCGGACGATGGGAACAAAACGGGCCAGGACAATCGTTTTTGCGCCATATTTTTCGTAGAAGTCGTGGGCTTTTTTGAGGTGCTTTTTCTTAAAAAAAAGCGACTCCTCTCTTTGAAAAAGAGCGTGCCCGGCCTTAAAGCCGAGGGCGTATCCGACTTGATCTCCCAATATGGCGGCGATGGACGCGGCCAATAAAAGCCAGGAAAAGGACAATTCTCCCGTTTTTGCGAAAATCCCGGCGGTGACGAGTAAAGAATCGCCGGGAAGAAAAAAACCAAAAAAGAGCCCTGTCTCGGCGAAGATAATGAGCGAAATAAGCGAAAGCCCGCCCCAACTGATTAAGGCTTTTACGTCATAGATTTGGCGGATGAGAGAAAGAGCTGAATGGACCATGGTTTAAATGAGAAGTCCCGCGATGGCGGCGCTTAAGAAGCAGGTGAGTGACCCCGCAATCAAGGCGTAAATCCCTAGACGCGCGAGATCTTTTCGCCGCCCCGGCGCTAAGACTCCGATTCCTCCGATTTGAATTCCGATAGACAAAAGATTGGAAAAGCCGCAGAGAGCATAGGAAGCGATAATGCGGGATCTGAGGCTTAAAGCCTGGGCGTTTGCGGCTAAAATCTTGGACATATCGGTGTAGGCGACAAATTCATTGAGGATGGTTTTTTCGCCCATCAAATATCCGACGGTCCTGCAATCCTTCCATGAAACGCCGAGTATCCACGCAATCGGAGACAAGGCTCGTCCCAAAATAAATTCAAGCCCTATATCAGGCCGTCCGAAATATCCAAAGATGAGGTGAAGACCGGCGTTGAGCATGGCCAACATCGCCATGAAGGCAATCAACATCGCGGCGACGTTGAGGGCGAGTTTGAGCCCGGTTTCGGCTCCCGAGGCCGCCGCCTCTAGCACGTTTGAGTCGCTTCCCGCGCTGGTTTTGGGAACAAATCCGCTTGTTTCCGGAGTTTGGGTTTCCGGGAAGACGAGTTTTGAAATGACCAGAGAGCCAATCGCCGACAAAACGCTGGCCGCCAAAAGATGTCCTGCGATATCGGGGATATAGGCCTTGAGAAGACCCACATAGGCGATCATGACGCCTCCGGAAATGGTCGCCATGCCCGCGACCATAACGCAGAAAAGTTCGGACTCGGTCATCTTTTCCAAATAAGGCTTGACCAGAAGTGGGGCCTCGGTTTGTCCCATGAAGATGTTGGCGGCGGCGTTTAAGGTTTCCGCGCCGGAGGTTTTCATGGCGCGCTGCATGAGACGCGCGATCAGGGAAATCACCCATTGCATGATTCCCAGATAATAAAAGACCGACATTAAAGAGGAAAGAAAAATGACGCTCGGCAAAACTTGAAAAGCGAAGAAAAACCCCAGGGAGTTTGTTTGTCCCGGCGGAATAGACAAGGCGCCAAAGACAAACTTTCCGCCTTCTTCCTGGAAATTTAAAAGATCGGTCACGAGGGTATTAATCTTGGCAAAAACCCAGTGTCCGCTTGAGGTTTTGAGGATAAAAAGAGCGAAAATAAATTGCAACGAAAGCCCCCAGGCGATGATGACCCAGTTTATTTTTTTCCCGCGGCGGCCGATGAGCCGCGCGAGGAAAAGCATCGCGAGGATGCCCAAAAAACTTATCAATCTATGCCTCATCCTAATAATCCTTGAAGACGGCATTGTCCCGACCTTAAGATGATAAGAGGAAAGGGACTAGGCATGGCGGAAATCCCCCGCGGTTTTTGAATGCTTGGAAAATGAAAGGACGAGGAAAAGCGCGGACAAAAGGGCATAGGCTTCCGAAAATTGATAGGGGATTTGATTTAGGGGATAAGACAAGGTCCAGGGCCAATACATCGCGCCGTCCGGCGAGGCGGAATGAATGACCCCGAAAAACGAAAAAAGAGACAAAAGCGCCAGATAAAAAGACGAACGCTTGAGCTTTCCATCAATCATTTCAGCCATGAATGCGCCCCAGAGCATGGCGGTCAGGATAAATCCGTTTCCCAAGGCGGTGATGACGAGGACCTCGGGCAGTCCCTTGCCGACGGCAGACATCAAGGTTTGGAACTTTTCGGGGCTGATCCAATCGGGATTGGAAATTTTAATTTGGATGAGCCGGGCCACGGTGGGAAAATAAGAGAAGGCGACGGCGGGAGCGTGTTTGGCGGGACAAGCGAGAAAGGCCTGGCAGATAATGTCCAAGGCCACGAAAATCAAAATCGGCGCGATGACCGCCCGGGGGATAATTTCAACGATGGCGCCCAAATATCCCAATATTCCGCCCAGCCCGATAAAGAGCCCGGTTAAAAGCGTGTATCCCGTTTTACTTCCCATGTGCTTATAAGCGGGTTGGCCGATATAAGGTGTTGACTGCGCGACGCCGCCGAAAATTCCGGCAATTAAGGTCGCGACGGCCTCGGTCAAGAGAATATCTCGCGTGTTAAAATCATCTCCCGCGACCTTGGCGCTTTCAGTGACGTTAATTCCGCCGACGACGGTTAAAATCCCAAAGGGAAGAGCGATGGGCAGATATTTGAGAGAAGGAATAAAGCCGTGAATAAATCCCAAGGTTGGGAGCGGAAATCCCAGGTGAAAAGAAATATTGGGCGGCGCGTAATGCCCTCCGACAAAACCGCGCGGGGCCAAGGAGTAATAAAGAAAAGTTCCAAGGCCTATCGCGGTCAAAACCCCCGGGAAATTGCCGGGAAGTTTTTTATGGGCGACCAAAGAATAGAGAATCAGTCCCAAGGACAAAACGCCGACCAAGGGCATTCCAAAGACTTCGGCTAATGGAACAAACCCAATGAGGGCCAGTCCGATTCCCGCCAAGGACCCCAAAAGCCCCGCTTGCGGAACCGCTTTTCTAATCCAATCTCCGAAAAAAGAAAGAATCAGTTTTAAGACCCCGATGGAAATCATGGTCGCCATTCCGACTTGCCAGGCTTGAATGGCCGCCTCTTGGGGAGAGAGGCCTTGATTTTTAAGCGCGATAAAAGACGGTCCCAAAACCGTCAAGGCAATTCCAATGGTAGACGGAGTGTCTAGTCCCAGAGGCATGGCGGTGACGGATTCCTGTCCCGTTTTTTTCGCCAAGCGATAGGCCATCCAGGTGTAGACCAGATCGCCAAAGAGAACGCCCAAGGCCGTTCCTGGAAACATTTTTCCATAGACGATATTCTTGGGAAAATGAAATCCAAAAATCAAAATTCCGGCCAGAAAAGAAAGAACGGTGAGATTGTCAAAGGCGAGGCCGAAAAACCCGTTTAAATCTCCAAGCCCGATTAAATTCCGCGCGGTCTTGTTTCCCATTTGTAGATTCTACCTGATTTTGGGCGCAAGAACGCGGGCCTCTTTTAAGCCCGTTATGTTATAATTTCTTACTCGAATTTCTTCTGCGATGATTGACTCAAACCATATTCTTAAACGCCGGACTCTCGCAATTATTTCCCACCCTGACGCGGGGAAAACGACGCTGACGGAAAAACTTCTTCTTTATGGGGGCGCGGTTCAGCTGGCGGGTTCGGTGACGGCGCGAAGAAAAGAGCAGGCGACCACTTCCGACTGGATGGAGTTGGAAAAAAAGCGCGGAATCTCGGTCAACTCAACGGTGCTTCAATTCGATTACGGCGGCTTTTATATCAATTTGCTCGACACTCCCGGCCACAAGGATTTTTCAGAAGACACCTATCGCGTGTTGACGGCGGTCGACGCCGTGATCATGGTTTTGGACGCCGCCAAGGGAATTGAAAGTCAGACCCTCAAACTCTTTGAGATTTGCCGCTTGCGCCAGATTCCAATTTTCACTTTCATCAATAAGCTCGATCGCCCGACCATGGAGCCCTTGGCCTTGTTGGATCAAATTGACCGTTCGCTTCAATTGCATCCAGTCCCAATGAATTGGCCGCTAGGGACCGGAGATCTTTTCCGAGGAATTTTCGACCGCAGGTCCAAACAGATTCACCTTTTTGAGCGCGTGGCCGGAGGCGCTTTTCGCGCGCCCTTGACCATGCTTGAGGCGTCTAAGGACGCATTGTTGAGTCATCTTGATCGCGACACTGCGCGAGTGGTTGAGGAAGAACTTGCCTTGCTTGAGGGAGTGGGGGAAGCCTTTGACCCTTCTTCCGTCAAATCGGGAGACATGACTCCGGTTTTTTTCGGCAGTGCGATGAATAATTTCGGCATTCAACTTCTTCTGGACGGGTTTCTTGAACTCTCTTTTCCGCCACGTCCTCAACCCACTATTGCGGGCTTAATCAATCCGGAAGACCCGCGTTTCTCTGGATTTGTTTTTAAAATTCAATCGAACATGGATCCTCGCCATAGAGATCAGCTGGCTTTCGTGCGCGTTTGTTCCGGGCGTTTCGAGCGCAATATGCGCGTCATTCACTCTCGGACCGGGCAAAGCCTGAGACTGGCCAGTTCTCATAAGGTGCTGGGGCGCGAGCGCGAAACCGTCGATGAGGCCTATGCCGGCGACGTGATTGGCATCGTTGGGCATGCCCAGTTTAGAATCGGAGACACCTTGACCGAGGATTCGGCGATTCAATTCCGTCCGCTGCCGCGTTTCGCGCCGGAACATTTCGCTTTCCTTCACGCCGTAAGCAGCGCGGATTTTAAGCGCTTTCGTGCTGGCCTTGAGCATTTGCTTCAAGAGGGCGTAGTGCAATCCTTGGAGCTTTTGAATTTTCCCTCGCGCGCGCCTCTTCTGGGCGCGGTCGGCCCTTTGCAATTTGACGTTTTGCGCTTTCGTCTTGAGTCGGAATACGGCGCGGGCTCAAAACTCGAAGCCGCTTCGTGGAAGGTCATTCGTTGGATGGATGAGGCTGCTGCCGCGGCGATTAGCGAGGGGGACCTTCCCGGCGGCGCACGCTTGGCCAAGGACGCGGAGGGCCGCAAGGTGATTCTCTTTGCTCAGGAATGGGATTCTCAATATTTCGCCGATCATCACCCTAAGATGACGCTTTTCCGCCAGCCGCCAGGAGAAGGCGCGAGATTTCTTTCTCATTAGGGAGGCCCGCTTTGATATAATTGCTTGTAGAACTCAATGGAAATACGAATTATTCAGACCTCGATTCCTCTCGATGAGGTCGCGAAAATGGCGCGGGAGCAATTCGGCGATTTCATTAAGGCCGTGGTGGACGTCGAGAGACGGATTATGGCCCTTGGCGGCGAACTTCACTCCGATGAAGAGGCGCTTCTTCTTGAGGGCGGTTCCCGTCAGGAAGATTTGTGGGGCATCAATATTTATCCGGAAAACCCCGCGGACGCGCGCGTGGAGTTCGACTCGATGATTTAGGGCTCGCAACGAAATAATATGAACAACTGGGAGGCCCAGATTTGAGACAAGATCAAGGCGCGACGAACGAGCATAGCTTAAGCTATGCGAGCGAGGAGCAACGAAGAAATTGGCCAAAGATGGGCCTCCCCTCATCCTGTTTTGTCGATGGGAGGGCCAGGGCGCTTTTGGGCTGCGGCTTTGTCGTTCGTCGCTCACATACCGCAGAGGGTATGCTCGCTCCTCACTCCGCGCCTCGCTCCAAAATCCCCCTGGCCAGTTGTTCATATTATTTCGTTGCGAGCCCTGCCGTGCGGCCCGCGCAAAATAACCGTTCGCGCGATGTTGGGGATTCTCGAATTCGAGAACGGATTCTGAAAGTCGTTTTTGAACTGGTGGCTTCATGAACATTCGGCATCCCGGCCTTGCCGCAGGGGGATGGAACCGCCTTTCGCTATCCGAACAATTAGGAAACGTCGGGAGCGAAGTGGGCCGGGCTGTTCGATGGAAGGGGAAAAATTCGCGCCTGTTTGAGCAAGCAATGATTCGAGCTCTCGAACTTCTGGACCTCTCGATTCAAGATTCCCGTTGGATTCACCGGCTTAAGGAATTGGCGAGGGTTCGGGAGTTTCTTTGCGCCGCCTGGCTTGAAAGCCCCGAATATGGAACGACCCTCGAGGATTTGGACCGCTACTTTTTAAATTTTGCCGTTGCCGTTCGCCGCTCCCATTGAGGCATTAAGGGCGGGCCCTAATTATTCGTTGACAGCGCCTTAGTATATCGTGCTTTTTGTCACAAAGAAGGGAAAACGTTTATGAAGAAAGCAACTATTGAAGCGGCGCGGCCAAGCGACGGCGTAATGGGAACGATAAGACACATCGCCTTCACCAGGTATCCGGTCAATGATATGGCTCGGGCGCGGCGATTCGCCCGAGTTTGTTTCTCTAAGCTCCAAAGTTATCTTGTTGCTTTAGTGATGCTCTTCTTCATGCGCACCTTGGCGACGGCGGCTTTGGTCTCTTCCAGCGGCCAATTTGTTCCACGACATTGCGATGAAGCCATGGCCAAGGCCCGCGCGGCGGAGCTGCGCAATCTTTTCGATGATGATCAGAAGGACAGGGAGTCCTTGGAGGGAAAAACACCGCTGACCGGAAACATCTTCGATGTGATGAAAAAGGTTGACCAACGAGATTTCGAGCGCAGGCGGCGTGTGGCGGAGATATTCGCCGAAGGTTGCATTAAGACCGCAGACGATTATTACCATGCCGCGATGATTTACCAGCATGGCAATGTTCCGGACCATTTTCTCCAGGCGCACATCTGGGCCGCGCGCGCCTTGGAGCTTGGTAAAAAGGAGGCGAAGTGGCTTAGTGCGGCTAGCCTCGACCGTTATTTGATGAGTAGGGGCTATAAGCAGGTTTATGCGACGCAAGCCCGAACGGAGACGGATGACGATCCCAATAGCTGCTGGTGCTTGTGGCCGGTGGAAGAGACGGCCACCGAGCAGTTGCGCCGCGATTATGGCGTTAAAACTATCGCGCAACAGATGGTCTGGATAAACGACATGAACAAGGCCAAAGGCAGATCGTGCCAGCCTCGTGTTTGCCCCAAAAAAGCCAAACCGGTCGTCAGAGGAGCGATGGCGGGCATCAGTTGGTGATCGCATCGTGCGGCAACTCGCGATTCTTATCGTGGCTCTTGCGGTTGGAACTCCGTTCTATAATTTACCGAGATCACATAACGCTCAGAACGCGGTGAGAATTTGTCGGAGGCTTTGTTCAAGACTCTCCATTATTTTGCCACTGAACTTCTTTCCACCCTTTTGTGCATTCCTCGAACGCTCCCATTGAGACGTTAAAAGCTCGCGGCGAAGCCCCGTTCTCGAACGGCCTCTTTTGTTTGCGTTTCAAGAGAGCATTTGATAAAATAACATTTAGAATGTTAGAATTTTCACGCTCGGCTTAATGGCGGATAACAAAGAAGTTTCTTGGTTTCTGGCTTTAAGCGGAGGAGTGGAACTGGTTATTTCGGTTTTAGGTTTATCCTGGCTGGGCTGGTGGGCGGATAAGAAGCTTAATTCCTATCCGTGGTTTTTAGTGTGCGGGGCCCTGTTGGGAACGACGGTCGGCATCTATGGAATTATTCGCTCTTCAAGTAAAAAAAATGTTCGTTAAGAATTCTTTGGCGGCTTTAATTGCGGCGCTTGTCGCCGAGCTTATCGTTTCCCGTATATGGAAAGGAAGAGCTATTCGCGTTCACGTGGCCATGGGCCTTTTGGCCTCGTGGGCTTTGTCGAGCGTCAGCTCATTTCTATTGGCTTTCTCTTCGTCCTCGATGAACAAGTTTTTTAAGGCCTGGGTCGGCGGAATCATCGCCAGGGTGATTTTCTTGGGAGTTTTAATGGCTTTTGCCTGGACTTTGCCCATCTCATCGCAAGCGGCTCTTCTTTTATCCTATTGCTTCGGTGTGTTCGCTTTTTTTCTCATTGAATATCGGGACATCCTTCCAAAGGTTCGCGCATAATGAATTTTGAGCCCATTCTCAAACATCACCTGCTGAATCATTCTCTCGTTCCTTTTTATATTCATGGCGTTAACTTCGGCTTAACCCAGCATCTTTTAATGATGTGGATCGTCTCGGTTATCTTGGTGGCGGTTTCGGTCTTCGCGGTCCGCGCGGAGGGCGGGACCGGAATTTTGTTGCGCTCGGGCATTGAGTCTGTTGTCCTTTACATTCGAGATGAGATGATGCATCCTATTTTCCATGATGAAACCGATTATTATTTGCCGTATTTCCTGACTCTTTTTTTCTTTATTTTGATCGCGAATTTTGCCGGTATGGTTCCGGAAGCTTCGGCGGTCATGGGAAATATTTCGGTGACCTTGGCTTTGGCTCTTTGCACTTTTATTTTAATTCAATTCGCCGGAATCAGGACGCAAGGCCTCATTTCTTATTTAAAGCACATCGTTCCCGGGGGCACTCCGTGGTGGCTGGTTCCGCTTCTTTTTGTCATTGAAATTTTCGGCCTTTGCGCTAAATGTATCGCTCTCTGTATTCGTCTTTTCGCCAATATCGTGGCCGGTCACATGGTGGCCTTGGCTTGTCTTTCCTTAATTTTCATTTTTGCGCAAATGAATCACTACGTGGGATTTGTTTCCGCTCCTTTCGCGGTGGGGCTGACTTTGTTCTCAAGTTTGCTGGATGTTCTTGTCGCGCTGCTTCAGGCTTATATTTTTACGATTTTAACCGCTCTTTTTGTGGGTTTTGCCGTTCATCCTCACTAAAGAGCGAGGTCGGGCCGACGGTCTCTTGAGACGCGTCGAGATGTAGTTAAGGAGGCGTTCATGATCGGAGTAGGATTAGGTTATATTGGCGCGGGTTTGTGCGCGGGACTTTGCGTTCTCGGCGCTGGGCTCGGAATCGGAAAATTGGCGGCGGCGGCTCTTGACGGAGTCGCTCGGCAGCCGGAAGCTGCCGGTTCCATTCAAACGCTGATGATTATCACGGCCGCTATGTGCGAAGGCATGGGGTTGTTGGCCCTGGTTATCGCGTTCTTGGCCGTTTCAACGTTGAATAAAGGGATTCCGACCGCGGGAAGTTCTTCTTCCGCGCCGGTTGAGGCGTCCCACTAAGGCGGACAAATTTTCGCCCCCCGCGGGCTTAAAACCCATGGGGGGCGAAAGATAAGGAGAAGCGAGGCGACATGGATCAATTGTTAAACCCGGAACCGGGATTATTGGTTTGGACGATTGTCACGTTTTTATTTTTAGTTTATATTCTTAAAAAATTTGCGTGGGGACCTCTGATTAAGGCGATTGAAGACCGCGAGGCCAGAATCAAGGGCGATTTGGATTCCGCGAGAAACGCTCGCGAGGCGGCGGAAAAAGCGCAGTCCGATATCGAGTCTCAAATGAAAGGATTGGATCAAAAAGCGCGGCAAATCATCGATGAAGCCTCTCAACGGGCTGAAACCTTGCGAGCGAAGATCCAGCAGGAAGCCGAGTCTCATGCCCTTAAAATCAAGGAAAAAACGATGCAGGAGCTCGGGCTTGAAAAAGAACGCTTGAGTTCGGAACTCCGCCGCGAGGTGTCCAGTCTTTCTCTGATGGCCGCGGAAAAAATATTGGGCAAATCGGTGGATGAGACTGTCCAGAAAAAAACGGTTGAATCTTTTTTAACGGATTTGAAGGTTTCGGGGAAAATAAATTGAAAATAGACGACGCGGTCATCGCCGGCAGATACGCGAAGGCCCTTTTTGAGGTGGCGGCGGCCTCGAAGAACGAGGACCGTGTCAGCCAAGACTTGGAGCTGGCCGAACCTCTCATCAAGAAATTAGAATCTAGCCTCAATTCTCCGGCTTTTTCCATCGAGCGGAAAAAAACTCTTTTGGCGGAGGCGCTTAAGGGCAAGGTTTTGGACGCTACTCTTCGCTTTTTCCAACTTTTGATCGAGAAAAGACGATTTAATTTATGGTCTTTAATGCAGGTCCGTTTTGAGAAGATTCACCTCGAAAAGAAAAATAAGGCCACGGCCGACGTTTTTGTGTGGCGTTCCATGGATGCGGCCACGAGGAAAAATTTAGAGGCGCAATTGGCCCAATTTGCCGGGAAACAGGTGGAGCTTAACGTCCAGGAAGATTCCAGTCTCATCGGCGGCATCAAGGTTCGCCTTGGAGACTGGGTGATGGATTCGAGTTTGCGAGGAAGACTAGAACGCATGAAGGAGAGTTTTAATCATGGCCATTAAACCAGAAGAAATAACCGCCGTCATAAAAAAAGGAATTGAAGGCTTCGACCCCTCGACCGAACTTCGAGAAGAGGGGGTTGTTTTGCAGGTGGGAGACGGAATCGCCCGGTTCTTTTAACTGGATCT
>JAJYOT010000015.1 GCA_021796015.1 bacterium | reverse complement strand
TTTAGACAAATTTTTATTTTCCATGAAATTAAGCAGCCCACGGGGAGAATCGAACTCCCGACCTACCGCTTACAAGGCGGTTGCTCTGCCCCTGAGCTACGTGGGCGATAATTCTTTGATTTTAGCGTATTTTGAGCGATATTTCTTGAATGAGGAGATCTTTCGCGTCCGAATCGATGAGGAGATAAGAAATTCCAATATAAATAATTACGCCCAATAAAGAGAAACCAATGAGCCCCGCCCATGTGCCGATCATCGCGTGAAAAAGAAAAGCGAAGATTCCAAGCGCCAAGGACGAAATCAATGGGCGAGCCACTGAACTAGCGAGAAATTCGAAAAGACCTAGGTTAAGCGTCAGAGAATGAACCTTGATTAAAAACGGAAAAACTACGGCTACTTCCGCTACCAACAGGCCTATCGCCGCTCCGGAGATTCCCCAACGCGGAATCAAAAAAGCCCAAAGCGGCGCCGCGATTAGAGCCTTGGTAATCCAAGCGTAACTAACCCAATGAGGCGATCCCTTTGCAGCGGCAATGGTATGCGGCATATAGATAGAAAGATTCAATAAATTCGCGATAACCATAATCCGAAACGGCCAAGTGCAAGCGTCGCTAAAGACTGGTCCCAGCCATAAACCCATGAACTGAGGGATCAGGACAAAAGAAAATATCGACAGCGGCAAAAGCGCGAAAAAAGCGAGTTCAGAGGTTCTTAAATAAATTCTCTTAAGGTGATCTTCATCTCCTCGTCCAACTAGTTCCGAGAGAATGGGAAAAGAAACGGCGGCAACGGAAGCGGAGACGGAATTAAATTTTTGGGCGAGACTCGCCGAAAGAGAATAATATCCCAGTTGCGTCAAGGAAAGCCAAAAGCCCACTGCCGCACGGTCGCCCTGAGAGACCAATGTCACAAAAATCAAAGGCATGGCACTTTTAGCGGCGAAAGAAAGAAAGGATTTTCTGTCTTGAGAATCGAGCGAGGATGAAGAATGAAGAAAAAGAGGATAGAGTATTTTGAGTCCTATAACGCTCAAACACAGCTGGGAAAAAATAAAGAGAAGAGCAATCGCCCTAAGTCCAAAACCAAAATAAAGCAAGACGGAAGCGCCGCCCGTAATCAAAAGAGCCTGAAAAGCGGTCAAGAGATTTCCAAGAGAAAAGCGCTTAAGCCCCCAAATAATGTTATTCACAAATTGCACCGTCAAATAGAAAGGGATGGCTAAAGAGAGTAGTTCAAAAACCCTCGGGCCCTCTCGGGATAAGGAGCCGTGCAAAAAATAATGCGAGAGAAAATAGCGTCCGTTCCAAACAGCGAAAGCGAGCAAACCCCCAGCTCCCCAGACGTAAAAAAGAGTCTTTCTCAACAAAAGGGCTAAATCGCCCCGATGCTCTTTAATTTCCTGCCATTTAGAGACAAAGTGTTGCACGGCATAAAAACTCCCTAAATTCAAGATCAACGAATAGCTTAAAACGCTCCACAAAAGCGTATAGAAGCCGTACCCATCTGCGCCCAATTTTCTTACAATCCAGGGAGTCAGGAGAAAAGACAAGATAAAGGCTGCCCCTTGCCCTAAAGCGCTGCCCGCAACGCCTCTTAAAATCTTTCGGCCTAAAGAGGATGAGCTCATAGAAACGGTCAATTCACGCGGATTGATAAAAATAAAAAATCAAATTTTCCCTGGATTTGTTACTCTGTCGCCGATTTTATTTTTACACTTTATTAGTTTAAATTAAACAAATCGATTTATCGTATCGGGAATTTATGCGTTCTCCACTAACCCCCGTCTATAAAGAGAGGGCGCGGAAGACCGTTTTCTAAATGCTAATGTGGCGAACGTATACTTGTATCCGCCATGATAAAAGTCTGGAGAGGGGCAATCCCAGTTCGGGGAATCAAGGAGTTCGCAATCTTTAATCTTAGCCACGATTCTCAAGAGCCTCTCCTTGGTATAAAAGCGATAATTACCTTCGAAAATCGGTTTGCCAATCTGGTAGTCTTCCTTGAAGTCACAGGTAGCGATGGCAACCCCTCCAGGCGCAAGGAGGTCCGCCATTTGTATTACGAATTTCTCATCATCTTTTACATGCTCCAAGACGGAGGTTGAGAAAATAATGTCATAGCTCCCAAGTTGCGTGGTCGGCAGGTTGTAGAAAGTATTCAAATCCATCTGATTGACCGCCGGATCAATTTCCTCAATAGTATAGCCCTCAGCTTTCAGCGCTTCCGATGCCGTGTCTTTGTAGCTGCCAACGCAAAGAATTCTCGGAATATTCTTGGCGATTGACTCAACGGCATCAAGCATGAATCCTTGTTGAACGTTCGCTCGGGGAATTTTCTCGGCGAAAACGGCGGGGACAAGATTCTTGAGTCGGCGGATCGCCTGCGCATGTCGAATGCGCGCCGAATTGTCAAGTATTCGATTAAATTTGATATTTGTTCTGTTGCGGGCGTCGATGAGAATCCCAAATTTTACTTTTGTAGATTGTACTGCATTGCTTAGAGGTTCTAGGACATATTTTACCGAGCGACGATGAACGGCATGGATAATGCGGGAAAATAAAGATGTTGTCCTACCGCCAATGCGCGTTAGTTTGTTCTTCGTCGATTCCATAACAATTCCCTCCTTTGTGGAAGTTACCCTATTTTCTCTGCTCAGCACTTCTGTTAAAATGTCCTCATAGCGCCGACAGATTGATTCTGCAGTCCATTCCCGCAACAGATGCTCAAATGGGCGTATATCGTTTTGAATGATTTCTTTGAGACTAATATCCTCGATGGTGATAGGCGGATTGAGATTATGCAAGTGGCGAAACATACGCGACTTTGTTATTGCGAGAGGCCGTTTGGCGGCTATAGCATGGTCTGCCGCGCTGGAAATTCCGTCTTGGGAAACATAATCGTAAAGAAGGGCGTTTAAAGTATTGGCGGCCAGAAAATCCACTAGCCCAGAATTGTCAAGAAACTCGTATGTCGCTTCGATGCGAATACCGGACTTCCAAAGTCTCTTGCGGCACAGAGCGACTTCCTGTTTGGCCAGTGCCCCATCCCTATCGCCGAGCCCGTTTGCGGGGATATTGAGGCGAATCACCGCGCAATCAAACTCTTCCTGGACAGCGTTGACCAGCCGCTCGAAGCCTTTTGTTTTATTGGCAAATCCGAAGCTCCCAATCGTGATGGTTTCAGGCAAGGGTTTCTTATTTTCATACGTGGGGATAATCCGCCCTGTTGGGAAAACGTAGGGATTGACTGATCGCAAGGTTGGGTCGCCCATCACATAATATTGGAAGAATCCTTGCCGGATGCTGTCAGCCTCTTGCTGGCCCAATCCATGCATCACAGCAATACTCGGAGGGCTGTATCGTCGCGGCATGTCGATTTGAATAAAGGGAATGGTCGTTGGATGGTAGTTAAGGATAACAGCGGAAAAATCATTGCCAACTACTCGATCGAGATCTTTTAAACTTCTAATATCCGCATATTCAAAATAAAATTTCCTAGATGATTTTAATGCGGAGAATAAGTTCCTTCCATATTGATGCGCTCCGCAATTAGGGACGGCATAACTTGCAAAAAGAACCCGCAGATTAACGGACATAACGAAAATTATGATAGTATTTAAACATGAATGTCGTCTACCGAAAAACATGCCGCGTTTGCGGATCCTCGGCCTTGAATAAGGTCATAAACCTTGGCGATCAATGTCTTCAAGGATCCTTTGTAAAACCCGCCATCGAAGAACCGCCTACCCGGAAAATTGCAACAACTCTCGTACGTTGTGATCCGACACAAGATGAGAAAGCCTGCGGTCTGTTGCAAATGTCTCTTACGTTGCCGCCAGAAATACTCTATTCCGCCTATTGGTACCGCTCCGGAACTAATCAAACCATGCGCGACCATTTGCGAGACATCACAAGCGAGGCCTCCTTGATGGTGAATAAACCCCAAGCGCGGGTCCTCGACATTGGGGCTAACGACGGCACGTTGCTTAAAAGTTATCCTCCAAACTTCGTCAAATATGGCATTGATCCCTCCGATGCCGCGCAAAATATTGAGGGCGATATTACCATCATTCATGATCTGTTCCCATCGGAAGAGTTGCTGAAGGAAATGAAAGGGGAAAAATTCGACATTGTCACGGCAATTGCCATGTTTTACGATCTAGAGGATCCCGTGCGCTTTGTGCGCGAAATTAAGCGCGTACTCGCTCAAGACGGGCTTTGGGTTTTTGAAATGTCCTACATGCCCTCCATGTTGAAAATGAACTCTTATGACACGATTTGCCACGAACATCTTGAGTATTACAGCCTCGCGGTTGTTGAAAATATCCTCAAGCGCGCCGATATGAGGATGGTTCGCGCAGAGCTCAACGACATCAATGGCGGTAGCATTCGGTGCTTTGCCACTCACATAGAGAATTTTAAGTTTAAGACGCAAGAATTTTCTAACACCCTCAGGCGCCTGCGCCAAGAAGAGTTCGATTCGGCGTTTGACACAGACAAACCCTACCGAAACTTCCAGAACCGTATCAATGCGCATAAGCGCGATCTAGTAGCGCTCATTAAAAAACTCAAGCGACAGGGTAAGAAGATTCATATCTACGGAGCTTCAACGAAAGGAAACACGATTCTTCAATTTTGCGGCATCGATAAAACGCTTATCCCTTATGCGGCCGATCGCAACCCCGACAAACACGGGGCCCGAACTTTGGGAACCGATATATCCATCATCAGCGAAGCGGAATCAAGGGCCATGAAACCTGATTACTATCTGGTATTGCCATGGCATTTCAAAAACGAATTCATTCAAAGAGAGCGCGAGTCATTAGAGCAAGGGATCAAGTTTATCTTCCCTTTTCCTAAAATAGAAATTATCGGCGCGACTAAAACCAGAAATTAGCCCACACGGCGATAGAGTTCGACAATTTGAGGAACAACTTTATCCCAAGAAAAAATTTCTACGGCGCGGGCGCGCGCTTTAACTCCTCGAATGGCACATTGTTCCTTAAAATAAGGATCTCTTAATATGGCGATGGCTTCCTCAACATTTTCATAAAGCCAACCAGAATCTCCAACATAAAATGAAGGTCCTTCTCCGGCATTTGTAACGACTGGAAGGCCGCAAGCCATCGCTTCTAAAACGGCGGTGTTGGCCGCGCCATCTAAGAGGGGGAGAAAGAGAGCGTCCGAACTCTGAAGAAGATCAAGATATTCCTTGTAAGGAAGTCTCGATAGAACTCGGCAATGGGGATAAGATAAAAATCGGCGCGTCTCTTCCGTTGGCCCCAAGATTAAAAACTCCACAACCTCTTTTTTATCCTCGTTTGCCTTAACCGCTCTTTCCAGCGCGGAAAAATCACGCCAAAAAGAACCCACTACAAGCAACTTCAGGACTCTCGGATTTTTTAATAAAGAACCTTCCGCCGGAAAAAAAGCTTCCGTGTTAATTCCGGAAGGAATAACCGCAACGTCCTTAATTTCCTGACGCAAATAAGCCGCCTCATCGGGGGTTAAAGCAATCGCGGCGCGCACGCGTTTCATAGCTTCTTTGTTTACGAAGTATTTTTCTCGGTCTCTCAATGTAGAGTGAAAAGTGCAAACAATATTCGGATGACGGAAAAAAGAAAATGAATTCTCCGCGCTTAAAAAATGGATAATGGAATTTTTTTTGACAATAGAGGATAATCTTCTCTCATCTAGCAACATGCTCGTTCCATAATAAGATGAGAATCTTTTTCTCCAAAGGCCGGAAGATTCCAGCCAAAGCCGCCCTATAAGTCGCGCAAACACGGAGTGGGGACGCGGATATTCTATACGCGCCCCCAAACGCCTTAACCTTTCCGCCAAAAAATCATAACCGGAATTTTCGGAATGATGTTTCCATCCTCCGGGGATACAGACAACGTTCTCACACAATAAATTTTCCACGCTACGTTCGCTTGTTGCCATGCTCATCGCGTCTCAATGTTTAGGAAAAATTAGTTTATTCCTTTCTTGCGATTAACGCAATATTGTCGGCAAAATCACAACCGAGAACACGGAGGATAGGAAATGTTTTTATCTCATATTCCGCGCGGAGAATTCCCAGCAGAAGCATCCGTTTGCGGCGCCGGAGCTAAAATCCCCAGCTCAATCCCTTTAACGACGGCTTCCGTGCGATTGGTCACGCGCAATTTCTGAAACATATTATTGAGATGGTTTTTAATCGTTTTAACCGCGCAACCCATGTTCGCGGCCATCTCTTTGTTGGAAAGGCCTTGGCTTAAATAGAGAAGGGCCTTAATTTCTGATTGGGTCAAAGCCGCGGAAGACGGGCGTTTGAGCCCCTCGGAAAGCTGACGAAGGCCTTGCAAAATAATTTTGACGATGGGATGGGGAATGAAAACTCCATCTCTAGCGAAAATTCTCAGAGCTGCCAAAAGTTCGGAAGCGGGAAGCATTTTTGAAAGGTATCCATTCGCCCCGGCTTGAACCGCCTCTAAAACATGTTCCTCGTCTTCATAACTGGAAAGCATCATGACAAGCGCCTGCGGACAAGATTTGCGCACTTCCCGAGTGGCGGCAATTCCGTCTAAAAGCGGAAGCTTGATGTCCATCAGGATGATATCGGGGTTGAGCTTTTTCGCCATACCCACCGCTTCGTGCCCATCGGAGGCCGTGCCGACGACTTGAAGAGTCTTATCATTGGCCAACACGTCCTCAATTCCTTCTCTAAAAAGTGTTTGATCATCCGCGATCAAAACCCTGACTCTTTTAGCGCCCTGATTTTCTATTGCCATAGTAGTCCCTTTTCTTATAATCTTCAGGTCGGGACAATGCCGTCCCTAAGAACTCTGAAGAAAAGGCCTAGTAACAGGATGCCATATCCTTTTTAAAAAAACAAGAGGGAAATGATTACATCAAGGGATGCTGAGAATTCCATTCGCTAGAGTAAGACCTGAGGGCACAATCTTAAATGGGTGTTCGGAATTAGGGCCGAGGGGAATATCTTTCTCGGCCCACATCTTGAGCAAAAAATGCGGGACTGGAATCCTCCCCAAGCGCAGGGATTTTAAGGAAATAATCAAATCCGAACCGTCTTGCCCCGAAATCCCAGACAGCTTGGCAATCAATTGGGCCTCGACTGGAATCTTTCCCCATCGGCCGTTTAAATTTAAATTTTTATCGATAGACAAGCTCTTGATGACCAAATTAGGAGCCAGGCTCTTAAAAAAGCCGGACAAGCTCGCCGATGAAATTTCAGCGGAAACAATATCCATCTCATTCATCTTCAGAAAACCAAAATCACCATCCCATTTTTTTTGTTCATTGCGGAGCGGAATAAGAGAGAGGTCTTTCATCCCGAGGCTTAAGTTGGAGATGGCGATTCCATTGATATGGACAACCGAAGCCGTAAGAGCCGCGTTCGGGTAAGAAGCGCTTTGAGTGTCCCAATTCCCCAAGTTTAACGTCATGTTCTCGGCTTCCAGATTCTTGACGGAATAAAACTGGAAATAAAATTTTTTCTCCCGAAAAGGCGGCTTTGTCAATTGTTTTTGCTTAAACAAAATAGCCAGGCTGTCATCCGAAAGCCGCCATTGGGCGGCTTGTTCATAGGTCGAGAGAAACCAGCCGTCTGGATCGAGAATGGTCGCCCTCGCCTCCTTGAGCTTGTCGGCCAATGGGCCCAGATGATTGGTTTTAAGCAAAAGAAATTCCGAAAAATCGCACAATCTTTTTTGAGGAGAAATTACGGCGATTTGTTTAAAACCCAAGGAATCTTTCATCCACTTAAAATTAAACTCATTAAAATATGCGGCATTACTAACGATGGTCATGGGGTTAAGAACTCGTTTCGGATCGGAGAGTTGAGCGGCGGTTTCTAGGACGCTTTTGAGATACCAGCGCTGATTGGGCGGATTCTGGGGAAAAAGAGAAATTTCATGGATTGGGGTCGGAATATCAAAAGGAGAAATCCAATGGGTTTTAAGATTGGCGAGGGTTAAAACTTGAAAGCCGGCGGCCAGCCATAAAACCATATTGGGCCAGGCCGACGCCGCCGCAACCACAAGCCCTGAAAGACCGGGCAAGAGAAACCTCAATTTTTTATCTGGAATAAGAGTCCAAAAGATATAAGAAGAAACGATTGTCGCTAAAATCAACCAACCCCAATCGCGATGACGCTTATACTGCGCCGTTAAAATTCCTGCCAGCCCCAAGGCCCAGACCAACGGCCCCAGCCCGTCCATCATTTTAAAAAGGTAATCGATAACGCCTCCGTTCAAAAAAGGAATCGCTAACGATTGAGCGGCTTTAAAAAAACTAGACATGACAAACGGCAAGTGATAGAGGTACCAGGGTAAAAATAAAACCAAGGACAAGGACACAGCCGCTGCTATTTTCCAGCGCTTATGGGGAAACTTAAGATTTCCAAAGGCGACGACGATGATAGGAATTAAATACGAAAAGAAACTTTCCTTCATCAACATTCCGAGGGCAAAGAGAAAACCGAAGAGAAGACTTCCAAACCATAAGCCAAAACCTTCTGAGGTCAAAAACGCCCATAAAGCTGCCGTCGCCAAAGCCGCAACCGGCAAATCCCAAATCTGGTTGGTCATCATTCTCCAAACAATGGGGGAGGCGCCAAAAGAAACAGCGGCCAAAACCGCGGTGTAATCCGGCCTAAAAAAATAAGAACACCCGAAAAGGGAAAGACACAGAACAATAAAATAAGCGTAGTTGACCCATAAGGCTGCCTGCGCAGGTTGGGAACTAGAATAGGCAAAAACCAAACTTAAGGGGTAAAGCGGGGGATCTTCGCCGCCGTCCGCCGGAGAAAAGGAAATAATTTTTTTAAAGCTCAATTGGTGGTTTTGCTCGTCCCGCCAATAATTCCAAGCGATGTCCATGTGAACGGACTCAGTCCAAGAAGGAGGAAGAGTGTCTTGATTACTAAAAGATTTGAGGATGAGGCCTTCCCAAAAAATAAAAGCGAAAAGCCCGAGTAAACTCAGGCCCAACATTAGAATTTTTTTATTTCGAGAGCGTTTGAGAGCGGCCAAATCTCCCTCGTATTCCGCTATCGGGTTAGACATGGATAAAAGTATACCAATCTTTTGCGGGAAATTTTTGTAGAATGAACCCAGCGGAGTATAAATTAAGGAGTTTAAAACATGGAAAAAGTCTTCGAGATTAGATTTGGCACCGATGGTTGGAGAGGGATGATTGCGCGGGAATTTACCTTCCAAAATGTAAGGCGCGTCGCCCAGGCCATGGCGCAATATATGAAGGAAGAAACCCTCAAGGATAAAAAATCCGTTCCGCCTATGATCATCGGCTACGACAGGCGTTTTCAATCCGAAATTTTTGCCAAGGAAGCGGCCAAGGTTTTTGCCGGAAACAAAATTAAGACTATTCTCTCATCTGAAGTTCTGACGACTCCGGCGGTCAGCTTCTTAACCCATAAACTCAAGTCTTGGGGCATGGTCATTACCGCCAGCCACAACCCGCCGACTTACAACGGAATTAAAATTAAGCACGACGGCCGCGGGGCGATGGAGACCATCACCCGTTCAGTCGAAGAATATATTGACAAGGACACTCCGGCTTATGGAAATGACTTTGAAGAAAAATCTTTCAAAAAAGAATATTTGACCTACCTCAAATCTCGCGTCAATATCGCAAAGATTAAAAAAATTAAAAAGCCCATCGTCATTGATTATATGCACGGTGCCGCCGGAGGAATATTGGAAGAAATTTTACCGGGAAACAAAATCATCTCCCTTCGAACTCAAAGAGACCCCTTGTTTGGCGGGCACGCCCCGGAGCCGGTGGAAACCAATCTCAAGGATTTGTCGAACGCGGTCGTTTCTCAAAAAGCCGTTTTGGGAATCGCCGTTGACGGAGACGCGGACCGCTTTGCTCTTGTTGACGATAAAGGAAAATATTTAACTCCCTGCCAGATATTTCCTCTGGTCATCCGTTATTTAGTGGAGAGAAAAAAAATTAAGGGAAAAATCGTTCAATCGGTTTCCATGGGATATCTGGCCGAGCGCATGGCTAAAGATTACGGCGTTGATTTCGAGGAATTGCCGGTCGGCTTTAAGCATGTCGCGGAAGCCCTGGCAGTCGGCGGAGCCGCAATTGGAGGCGAGGAATCGGGAGGGTATTCTTGGACCAAGACCATTGCCGAAAGAGACGGTCTATTGACAGCGCTTCTTTTTCTTGAAATGATTGCAACTGAGAACAAATCCATTTCTCAAATGTGGAATGAAATTTCGGCAAAATACGGAAAATCTTTCTTTAAACGAGTTGATTTTCACCTTCACAAGCCCGTCGCGGATAAAAACCTGTTCGTCTCGCGATTAATTAAAAAGTTGCCCAAAAAAATCTTAGGTTCCGAAATCAAGAACTTAATCCAGATTGACGGGCTCAAGATTTCTCTCACCGAGGGACACTGGCTACTCATGCGCCCCTCCGGAACGGAATCTTTGATGCGGGTTTACGCGGAATCAGACTCGCCTGAGCGCACGCAATCTCTCTTGGATCTGGCAAAAAAATGGGTGGCACCGAACCTCAGCTAAAGGAATTAGGGACAGTCCCCAATTTTATTGTGAAAAATAAAAGACAAAATACGGTTAATTTGAAGAAATTTCTGACAAATCTAATTTTAGCTATTCAAAATAAGCATAAAATTGGGGACTGTCCCTAATTATGAAAGCCATGCTTTTGGCCGCGGGAGCGGGAACACGACTAAGGCCGCTGACCTATCAAATTCCCAAACCCCTCATTCCCGTGGTCAACCGCCCGGTTATTCATTTTGTACTTGACAATCTGGCTCGCCATGGAATTAAAGAAATCATGATCAACCTCTTCGCCCATGCCGATCAAATTCGCTCTTATTGCGGAGACGGATCTCAGTGGGGGCTTAAACTCCACTACTCACAAGAACCCAGTCTTTTGGGGACGGCTGGCGGAGTCAAAAGAGTAGAATCTTTTTTTAAAGGCGCGCCTTTTTTAGTCATGTCGGGAGACGGCCTTTCCGATATTGATTTATCCGCCATGATCGCTTTTCACAAAAAAAAGCGTGCGTTTGGAACTATCGCGGTCAAGAAGGTTGATTCCCGCTTTGAGTATGGAATCACTCTTCTTAAACCTTCCGGGCGCATCACGCAGTTCGTTGAAAAACCTTCCTGGGGAGAAATCTTTTCTAACACCGCTAATACCGGAATTTATCTTTTTGAGCCGGAAGTTTTGAAATATATTCCCAAGGGAAAAACCTACGATTTTGGGCATGAGCTTTGGCCGAAGCTTTTAAAACTCAAAAAACCCATTTTCGCCTATCCCCTCAAATCTTATTGGACCGACGTCGGGAATCTCGCGGAATACCGAAAAAGCCAAATTGACTGTTTGGACGGGAATGTCAATATCGCCCTTCCCGGACGACAAATTTCTAAAGGAATTTGGATTGAGGAACCGGTCTCCATCTCTCACGACGCGGTTTTAAAAGCGCCTTGTCTTATCGGAAAAAACGTTCAAATTTCCGCTTTCGCGGAGATTGGTCCCTATAGCGTGATCGGGGCCAATTCAAAAATATCTTCGCGCGCCGTGCTCAAAAATTGTATGCTTTTTGATAACGTGATTGTGGAAAAAGAAGCGCATCTGTCCAACTGTATTTTAGGCCCTAAAAGCGTGGTCAAGGAAAGCATCACCGCCTATGAAGCCGCCGTCCTCAATATGCCTCAACAATAGGAGAAAACCATGGAACGAAAAGGAAGACACTTTTTCACCTCAGAATCGGTCACTGAAGGCCATCCAGATAAAGTTTGCGATCAGATTTCCGATGCCGTTTTAGACGCCGTCCTCAAAGAAGACTCCATGGGTCGCGTCGCTTGTGAAACCTTCGTGACCAGAGGAATGGTCATCGTGGGCGGAGAAATTACGACTAAAAGCTATATTGACATTGATGAACTGACCCGCAAGGTTATTCGTGGAATTGGATATGATCATCCGAAATACGGTTTTGACGCCACTTCTTGCGCGGTCTTAAACGCCATTGGAAGGCAATCCCCCGATATCGCCCAAGGGGTAGACACGGGCGGCGCCGGGGACCAAGGCCTCATGTTTGGATATGCCTGCCGGGAAACGCCGGAGCTGATGCCGTTGCCCATTACGCTTGCTCACAAGCTCATTCGCCGCTTGTCTATGGCCCGCCGGGAAAATATTTTGCCCTATCTCGGCCCTGATGGGAAAAGCCAGGTGACCGTTGAGTATCTGGACGGACGGCCCTTGCGGGTTGATACGGTCGTTTTGTCTACGCAACACACGGAAGAAATTTTGGATAAGACCGGAAAACAAATTACGGGTAAAGCCAAGGAAGAAATCATCAATACCATCATTCGCCCGGTCTTGGGAAAACGCCTTTTGGATGAGAAAACGCGCTTTTTCGTCAATCCGACCGGAAAATTTGTCGTCGGCGGTCCGGCCTCCGACACCGGAGTGACGGGACGAAAAATTATCGTTGACACCTACGGCGGATACGCTCCGCACGGAGGGGGGGCCTTCTCCGGAAAAGATCCGACGAAAGTGGACCGCTCGGCTTGCTACATGGCCCGCTATATCGCTAAAAACGTAGTCGCGGCGGGGCTTGCTGAAAGATGCACGGTGCAACTGGCCTACGCCATTGGGGTGGCAGAACCAGTCGGCGTTTATTTCGACACCCATGGAACGGGAGTTTGCGAAGAGTCCAAAATCGAAGCGGCGGTTCGCAAATATTTCTCCTTGACTCCCAAGGGAATTATTCAAACTCTAAAACTTCGGCGCCCCATTTACCAAAAAACGGCCGCCTACGGACATTTTGGACGCGAGGAAGAAGGCTTTGAATGGGAAAAAACCGACCGCGCGGAAAGCCTTAAATCCGAGCTCATCGGGCGTTTAAGCTCAAAGCCTAAACGCTCAGTTGTTTTGGCTTAAAACCAACATGAACAAAATAGTCAAAGACGCCCGCGACGCCTTGTCCGGCCTTTTTGACGGCGCGACCTTGATGATTGGGGGTTTTGGTCTCTGCGGGCTTCCGGAAAAGATGCTCGAAGAAATTCAAAATACCCCGGCCAAAAATCTCACTATTATCTCCAACAACGCGGGGACCGATAATTATGGGATTGGGCTTCTCATCAAAAAAGGCCGTGTCAAAAAAATGGTCATGTCTTACGGCGGAGAATGCAAGGCTTTTGAAGAAGCGGCCTTAAAAGGCGCGATTGAAGTTGAATGGACGCCGCAAGGAACCTTGGCCGAGAGAATTCGCGCGGCGGGAGCGGGAATCGGCGGTTTTTTTACGCCCACGGGTTATGGGACGATAGTCGCCGAAGGAAAAGAAACCCGTAACATTGACGGTAAAAATTATGTTTTTGAAAAACCTCTTTTTGCTGATTTTGCTTTAATTAAGGCCTGGAAGGGAGACACTCTTGGAAACCTCATTTACCGGAAAACCGCGCGCAATTTTAACCAGGCGATGGCCACCGCCGCAAAAACCGTCCTCGCGGAAGTTGAGACCCTGGTTGACCCCGGAGAATTAGAGCCCGATGCCATTCACACTCCCGGAATTTATGTTGATAAAATTTTTCAAGGCGCAAGCTATGCTAAACCAATTGAAAAACTAACCGTCCAGGAACCAGAATTAGGGACAGTCCCCAATGCAAGATAAACGAATCATCATCGCCAAAGCCGCGGCCAAACTGCTTAAAGATGGAGATTACGTCAATCTCGGCATCGGGATTCCCACCTTGATTCCTAATTTTTTGTCTCAAAACGTCCATATCGTTTTGCACACGGAAAATGGAATGCTCGGCTACGGCCCGTACCCCGTTCGCGGCACGGAAGACCCTGATATCATCAACGCGGGAAAAGAAACGGTAACTGAGATGAAAGGCTGTTCTTATTTTGGCTCTCACGACTCTTTCGCCATGGTCCGCGGTGGTCATATTGACGCAAGCGTTTTAGGCGCAATGGAAGTCTCCGAAAAAGGAGATATCGCCAATTGGATGATTCCAGGGAAAAAGGTCAAGGGGATGGGAGGCGCGATGGATATGGTCGCCGGTGCGAAAAAAGTCATTGTCGCGATGGAGCATGTGAGCAAAGAAGGCGCGCCCAAAATTCTAAAAGCCTGCAAACTTCCTCTCACCGGGAAAGGAGTCGTTTCTTCCATCGTCACCGATCTCGCCGTTTTTGAAATTACGTCCCAAGGGCTTCTCTTAAAAGCCCACCATCCAGAAACGACAGCTTCTCAAATTCAAAGTCTTACAGACGTCCATTTTAAAATAGCCCCACAATTGGACGTTTCCTTTTTTCAATGAAGAGAGCTTCTTTTTGGCTTTTTGTCATCGGTTCGGCGGCCCTTTTCGCCTATTTGTTTGATCTGGTTTTTCTCTCAAATCCAAAACTCTCAAGCGTGTCTCATCATTCCATCGCTCAGGCCCCTGGAAACCCTATTTTTTCGCCTCTCAAAATGCCCTCGCCTCCGAACACAAATGAGCGCCATTACACCAACGAAGAACTCTATCGTAATCTCCAAAAACAGACCGTCAAAATGGGAATCCAGGATATCGTCAGCCCCAAAGATAAAAATTCCCAAACTGACTCGCTTCCGCCTTGGCTTAGGAAAGAAGATAAGGGCGTTTATTTAGAGGGGAAAACGCCGGCGTTGTTGAAGAACGGAAAGCCAAGGAAAGGAACGGAAAGACAATGAAAGCAACGACCAATGGCAACATTCCGTTGCCTTCTGTTTCTTTCTTTTACTTTCCGTTAATCGCCTGATCTAAATCCCCGGTTAAATCTTCCGCGTCTTCAATTCCAACGGAAAGGCGAATAAGGCCGTCAGTGAGGCCGCGCTTGAGCCTTTCTTCCCGAGGAATGGCCGCATGGGTCATGGTCGCGGGATGCCCGATTAAGGATTCAACACCGCCCAGGCTTTCAGCCAAGGAAAAGACTTCTGTTTGAGAAGCCATTTTCTTAGCCGCCTCAAAGCCCGCTTTAAGTTCAAAAGAAATCATCCCGCCAAAAGCGCGCATTTGTTTTTTTGCCAGCGCATGACCCAAATGAGATTCAAGCCCCGGATAATAGACCTTGGCAACCTTGGGATGAGTCGAAAGAAATCGCGCGATTTTAAGCGCATTTTCGGAATGTCTCTCCATTCTTAAAGCCAGGGTTTTAGTCCCGCGCAAAAGGAGAAAACAATCCATCGGCCCCGGAACAGCGCCGACCGAATTTTGAATGAATTTTAGCCTTTCATACCACGATTTATCCGAAGTAATGACGGCCCCTCCCACCACATCGGAATGCCCGCCGATATATTTAGTGCTTGAATGAACCACCAAATCAGCCCCGAGACTCAAAGGCTCTTGAAGATAAGGCGTCGCAAAGGTATTATCCACCGCGACCGGAACGTTTTTTGAATGCGCAAGTTTTGAAATTGCGGCGATGTCGGTAATATTTAAAAGAGGATTGGTCGGAGTTTCAAGCCACAAAAGCTTGGTTTTTGGGGTGAGCGCTCGGGACACGACCTCGGCATCGGTTGTATCCACAAAATCAAAAGAGATTCCAAAGCGCTCAAAAACCTTGGTAAAAACCCGATAGGTGCCGCCGTAGAGATCGTTTCCGCTAACGACGTGGTCTCCGGAATTAAGCGCGGAAAGAACCGCGCTGATGGCGGCCATGCCGCTGGCAAAACAAAGGCCATATTTTCCGCCTTCCAAAGCGGCGAGATTTTCTTCGAGAGCTTTTCTTGTCGGGTTTTGGGTCCTAGAATACTCAAAGCCCTTGTGAACTCCGGGGGCTTCCTGAACATAGGTTGAGGTCAAATAGACCGGAGTCATAACGGCCCCGGTTGAGGGATCCGGCTTTTGACCGGCGTGAACCGCGCGGGTTGAAAACTTACCTTTTATGGCCATGATTTATTTTAACAAATTGAAGAAATGGGGACTGTGCCTCTTCTTTAATAATTCTTAGGGACGGCGCTGTCCCGACCTTAAGCTTATGAAGAAATGGGGACTGTGCCTCTTCTTTAATAATTCTTAGGGACGGCGCTGTCCCGACCTTAAGCTTATGAAGAAATGGGGACTGTCCCTAATTATTTAAGCGTCGGATTGATGAAGATTTAAAAAGCGCATTTTAACCTGATGGGCCAACATCGCATAAGCCAAAAGAGTCAAAAGAAGCCAGGGCCAAAAAGACCAGGGAAGGGGCACAAGCCCAATGTAAGAAGCGAGCGGGGAATACGGAAGGATGGACGCAATGGCGGCAATGCCTCCCGTGGTCAAAAATAGTCCGGGACTCGCCCAACTTTGGATAAAGGGGATATGGCGGGTCCTGATGATATGGACGACCAAGGTTTGAGTGATCAAGGATTCGACAAACCACCCCGTGTGAAACAACCGTTCTAGGTATTCTTTAGTGGCCTGAGGAGTCCCAGGAACTGAATAGAGATGACATCCAAAAAACCACATCATCAAGGCAAAAGTCGTGTAATCAAAAAGCGAGCTCACCGGCCCCAGCCACAGCATGAATTTTTTAATGAGAGAAATATCCCATTTTCGGGGTTTTTTCAGATAATCCTCATCCACGCGGTCAAAAGGAATTCCGACCTGAGAAAAATCGTAGAGGAGATTATTCACAAGAATTTGAATGGGCTCCATCGGCAGAAAGGGAAGAAGATAAACCGCTCCCAGCATACTGAACATATTTCCAAAATTGGAACTGGCTCCCATGCGGATGTATTTGATGATGTTGCCAAAGACTTTACGTCCCTCAATGATTCCGTCGTCTAGTACCATGAGGCTTTTTTCGAGCAAAACGATGTGGGCCGATTCCTTGGCCACGTCGGACGCCGTATCCACTGAAATTCCGACATCCGCGGTTTTAAGGGCGGATGCGTCGTTAATTCCGTCTCCCAAAAACCCGACCACGTGTCCGCTGTCCCTTAAGGTCGTGATGATTTCTTCTTTTTGAGCGGGAGAAAGCCGCGCAAAAACCGAGTATTTCAAAACCGCATTCCTAAACTCTTGGGGCTCCATTTTTTCAAGCACGTCTCCGGTGACGATTTCAGAAACCTCAAGCCCGACATCCTTACAGACTTTTTTCGTCACTAAAGAGTTGTCTCCAGTCAAAACCTTGACCGCAACTCCGGCTCGATTGAGAGCTTCAATAGCGACGGCAGCCGAATCCTTTGGCGGATCAAAGAAAGCGATGTAACCCAAGAGAATCAAATCTTTTTCATCGGCGGAAGAGAAGTTTTCCTTGGCGGTGGAAAATTCTCGGTAGGCGACCGCCAAAACGCGGTAGCCATCCGCGCTCAAACTTTCATATTCCTCCAATAAATCGCGCTTGAGCATATCAATCAAAGGGTAAATAGCGTCGTCAACTTGATAGCGATTGCAAACGCTAAAAATTTCTTCCACCGCGCCCTTGCAGATAAGAACGTGATCCCCTTCATAATCAATTACGACCGACATTCTCCGCCGCACGAAATCAAATGGAATTTCATCCACTTTACGGCAGCTACGCTCAACATCCAAATCCGAGTGAGCCAATATCGCCTTGTCGAGTAAATTCCGAAGGCCGGTCTGATAAAAGCTGTTCATGTAGGCGTATCGCAAAACGTCGTCGGACTCACGATTGGTGACGTCCACATGCTTTTCAAGGATAATCCGATCTTGGGTCAGGGTTCCAGTTTTATCAGTGCAGAGAACATCCATCGCTCCCAGATTTTGAATGGAACTTAAGCGCTTGACGATAACTTTTTTTGAGGACATCATCAAAGCGCCTTTGGACAAATTAACGGTCACAATCATGGGAAGCATCTCAGGGGTTAAACCCACGGCTACGGCCAGCCCGAACATCAAAGCATCCAGCCAGCCGCCGCGGGTAATTCCCACCAAGAAAAAAACCACCGCGACCATCACAATCATGAAGCGAATCATCAGCCATGTAAAATCTGAAATACCGCGGTCGAAACTGGTCAAATTTTTTTGTTCGCCTAGTTTTTTGGATATCTCGCCGAAATAGGTCTTACTTCCGGTGACCACCACAACGCCCTTGGCGCTTCCGCTGAGGACATTGGACCCCTGGAAACAGAGATTTCCTAGTTCAAGGCTGGTCTTTTCCTTTGGATCGGCGGGAAGGGAATTTTTTTCAACCGGCATGGATTCACCGGTTAAAGCCGCTTGACTGACAAAAAAATCTTTAGCTGAAACCAGTCTTAAATCAGCGGGGATAATCGATCCTGCGGCCAAAACGACGACATCTCCGGGAACCAAGTTCTCAGGAGAAATGGAATGCTCTTGTCCGTTTCTCAAGATAAGACAAGTGGTTTTCACCATCGCGATTAATTTTTCAACGGCGTTATTGGAACGAGTTTCCTGAACATAGGATAAAATCACGCTCAAAAAAAGCATTCCAAAGACGACTACGGCGGATCTCAAGTCGCCCATAAAAAGCGAGATAGCGGCAATCACGGTCAACTGAATGATGAGAGGATTTTTAAACCGCGCGAGGAAATCGAGAGCTAAATTTTTTTTCCGATGGTCCTGCGCAAGATTGAGTCCAAAAAATTCGAGGCGTTTTTGCGCTTCTTCTTCCGTCAAACCTTGTTCGCTGGAATTAATTCGCGCCAAAAACTCCGCCGCGCTAAGGGAAGCCGCTTCCGAGAGTGAAAGAGCGGGCGGCGAAAATTCGGCGCTGGAATTTAGTTTTATGGAGTCCATCGTCAGCTAGTATAGCAAAGTTAAAAAATAGGGATAATTGGGGACTGTCCCTAACTACTTTTTTTTGCTAGATTATGCTGGTGACTTTGGAACGAAAAACCTCTTATGTTCTTTTTGCTCTCTCGGCCGCTCTGATTGTTTGGCTTCAACTCGGAGCGGCATTGCTGGCGGGCCTTATTTCCCTGATGATTTTGGAAGCCGCCAAGAAACCTTGGTCAAAAAAATTGGGAGAGACTTCCGCCAAGACCCTCGCTTTATTTATTTTCATCATCATTTCTCTTCTCTTTTTCTGGATACTGGCCGCCTTTGTCCACTTAGCCGCCATCCGCGCCCCAATGATTGCGTCTCTTTTTATTCCGAAGATTAAAGCCTTGGCCGATTACTGGGGCATTTCTCTTCCGTTTGACAATCTTGACGATATTCGCGCCTTGATCGCAAATTCCGCTAAAGATAATCTCAGACAGATTACCCACGCCAGTTCTCTTTTAACAAAAGGTTTTCTTCAAATCGCGCTTTCAATTTTCGCCGCCATCGCGGCTTTCTGGAAAACTCCCAAAAAAGAGAAATCCCATGCTATATTCTCCGATCGTCTCCATGAGGAAATGTCCAAACGAATGAAATTTTTCATGGACGGTTTTAAAAAAGCCTTTGGGGCGCAATTTACAATTTCTCTCATCAACACAGGCATCGTTTCTTTTTTACTGTTAATTCTCCAGATTCCCTACATTCGTTTTTTGGTAACGGCAACTTTTGTGCTGGGTTTTCTGCCTGTTATTGGAGGCGCCATCACCAACGCCGCGATTTTAGCCGCGGCCTTTACCGTTTCAACCCGAACCGCGATTTTAACCTTGATTTCTCTTTTAGTTTTGCATCACGCGCAGTATCCCATCCAAGGCCAAGTTCTTGGAGAGCAGATGAATGTCCCCGCCTGGGAAATTCTCGTGGGTTTGGTTTTGGGAGAAGCGATTTTGGGCGTTGCCGGAATGGTCTTGGCTCCGGCGGTCGTTTTTTATCTCCACTCGGAACTCAATCAGATCTAGGAGATAGGGACAGTCCCTATCTCCTAACTGCCGCGGAGAAACAGCTTAATCATCTCGGACTCCGCATAAAAATAAAGCTCGCAGCGGATGGTAAAATCGGATTTAGACATCACGACATTGGAGACGACCAAGACATTAGCGCCTTCCACTTTCTTAAAACCCTCTTCCACCAACCGGTGGCGCATTCCTTCGGAAACTTCCGGAACCGATAAGATTAAAAGAGTCGAAAACAATTCTCCCAACTCTCCGCAAAAACCGTGCGCGACGATATTGGAGATTTCCTTGACCACGTCCTGGGGGGGAAACTGAGTATTTGAACCCACCTGTTTGTAAATTTTGCTCCAAGCTTGTCCCAAGGAAAGGACGCTGTCAGGAGACATAATCATATGGACGCCCAAGGGAACCCCGTCTTGAAGCGGAAGATACGCCGACCAATACGGCTTATCGGATTGGGGGAAAGTTGAAAAAAGCGGAGTCTCAAAATTATGATAGATGGAAGAAGCCGTGCATTTCCACGGCTCCTGGCTTAACTTTGAAAGATAATCCGCGGTTCTTTGCGCTCCTATATCCAAGGCGCTTAAAACCAGCTTCTGTTCTCGTTCAGAGAGGGCTTCCATGATTTAAGGGAAAAGTTTAGCCAAAGCGGCGCTGACATCATCGATCACAAAGGGCTTAAGCAAGACGCCCGAAGCTCCCATCGCCAAGGCCTGTTTTTGGAGCATTTTTTGATCATTGGCCGTCACGATGAGAATTTTAGCCTGCGGATGTTTCAGGCGTATTTCTTTAAGGACGAAAAGGCCGTCCATATCCGGGAGAGAAATATCCAAGGTCATTAAGTCCGGATTATGCTTACCGTAATTAGCGATGGCCTCTTTTCCATTATCGGCAAAACCTACCACCACATGCCCCAAGCTTTCAAGAGTCATGGTCAACAGTTCCCTCATCATCGGCAGGTCTTCGACGACAAAAATATTTTTTCCCATATTCTGCTTCCTATCTCATTTTTCCAAACCGCCCTATTCTACCAAAAACTCGGCGAAAGTCAAGAAGGCAGGCGCCGTTCCAAGGCCTTGACCCGCGCTAAAAGAACTTCCCGCTCAAAGGGCTTAGTTACATATTCATCCGCGCCCCGGTTATATCCGCGAATTTGTTCGACAACCAAGGCCCTGATGGTCAGCATAAGAATCGGAAGTTCCATAAAACGGGAATCCAAGCGAATGCGCTTGGTGAGTTGAAGTCCGTCGAGTCTTGGCATATTCAGATCAAAAATTCCCATATCGATTTTATTTTGTTCCAATTTTTCCCAGCCTTCTTGCCCGTCTTTGGCTTCGATGACCTCATAACCGTCTTCTTCAAGCATCATGCGAAGGATGTCTCGCACGCTTACATCGTCATCGGCGATTAGAATTTTTTTAGCCATCGCTATTTTTTCCTCCGCTGGACGGAGTTAGGGACAGTCCCTATCTCCCAGGCATATCCGACGCCGTGGACGGTTCTAATGCAGGAGCCTGATTCCCCTAGTTTTTTACGCAGGGCCTCGATATGTTTGTCGACGGTCGAGGATTGAATGCTATCTGAATCGGTCCGAATCGTCTGGAGGAGAGTTCTTCTCTCGAGAGCAATTCCGGGGCGTTCCAGGATGAAAGCGAGGAGATCAAACTCGGTTTTGGTCAGATCCAAGATTTTTTTATCCAGAAGAACCTCCCGCTTCAGGCGATCAATCTCGATTTTTCCATCTTGAGATTTAAGAGTTCCAATCGACTCCGGTTTGACAAAGCGGCGAAACACTGCCTCAAGCTTTGCCGATAAAAGTTCCGCCGGCATATCTGGACTGATGACATCATCAGCCCCGGCGTTTAAAAGTTCGATGAGGCGAGCCGAATTTTGAAGGCGGGAAGAAACCAAGAGAGAAAGTCGCGTTTCTTTCTCCCTAATGAGGTTCAAGCTCAGGGCATCCGGTAAAAGCGATTCAAAGACGATGACCGCGCCCGGGAACTTCGGCAGAAGGGCCAAAGCGCTTTTAAAATCCGCGCTTCTTGAAATTTTCCAACCGCGCGAGGCGAACGATTCCTCCCAAATTTTTCCCAGAGGTTCCGGCCCCGCGATTAAAATTTCCATTATCAAATAAATCTAGCAAATTATGAGATGGGGACTGCCTTCACTCGCGAAGGGGGATCGTGCGAACAAGCATAGGCGAGGAAGTGTGACCGAGGGATATCCCGAGGAAATGCCGTTTCCAGATTCCGCGAAAAAACGGCCCGGAGCATCTACGAGGATGGCGTTATGCTCCGGCCTGTCCCTAACTCTTCAGCCGAAGAAAGAGGAGGCGGGATTATTTGAGGTATTTAACGATGGCGATGACAATGCCAACGACGGTCACGGTGTGCCCGGCCCAAAAAATAAACATCCATTTGAGAAGTTTCGCTTTCGTCTCGGCCAGATCGGCCTTAGTGGCCAGATGCGTTTCGATGGGCTGATGATGAGATTCAAGAGCTGCGGCTTGGGCCATGGTCTTAGCGTAACATGAAACCTATGAAAAATCAAGGCGAGAAAAAGAAAAGCCCCGCAGGGGACATCCTCCTAGATATTCTTGGGGTCCAAACCCGCGTCCGTCAGAATTTTTTTCATCAGCCCTTTCCCGATGTCGACTCCGGTGTGGACCGGCACGGTCACGCTTTTCCCGGTTTCGGGATTAAAAAGAGTCAAGTGACTTCCTTTCTGTCGATCTTTGCGAAAACCCTTTCCTTGGAGAAGGCGGATGATCTTTTTGGCGGTCAAAACGGGGATGCGGCTCACGCGGGGACGCCGATGCAGATTTCCTCGACGTGGACGAGGCGTTCCTTGGGAGCGATTTTGACGAATCTGCGGGAGAGAGATTCAACATGAAGCTGCAAGGCTTCGCGGATATTGCGTCTTGTCTCTTCAATGGTGCGACCATTGGAAAAACATCCCGGGAGATTTGGGCAGTAGGCATAATAACCGGCGCTTCCTTCTTCTTTTTCAATAACGACTTCAAACGGAAAATATCTCATTTTTGCCATGGTCTTAGTGTAACATGAAATCCAGAGAAAATCAAGGCGAGAAAAAGAGAAGCCCCGCGGGAGATTTTCTCCACGTGAGATGGGGACTGCCTTCGCTCGCGAAGGGGGATCGCGTCTTTAGCATGTCGCGGGTATCGGTGGGGAGACGCAAGCCCCACTTCTTTCCGTTCCCGCTTGACGAATTAGCTCGAAGCCCAAACCGCGGAGAACGCGGATGATTTGTTTGGATGTGACCGCCGGGAAATGCGGGGTCAGACGGAGACTCCAATGGAGGCGATGGCCACCTGGCGCGGTTTTGGAATTGTCTCCCCCTGGTCTCGAACGTCCTCAAGATAGGCGCCTATGGCTGACTCCATCTCTTTAAGAGTCTTTTCCAGAGTTTCTCCCTGAACATGACATCCCGGCAAGGACGGACAATTCGCGAAATACCCGCCCTCCTCGCAAGATTCGACAAATACCGTATATTGATAAATGGATTTCTTTCTCATTACCAATAGATTAGCAGGAGGAATGCGAAAAAGCAATAGCGCGTAGTGAAGTGTCAACCCCAAGTAGAAATGTCAGGTAAAGAATCCGCAGTCGCTGTTTCGTTGTTGAAAAAGGAAAGAAACTCGTAGGCCGTAGGTCTTTCTTTTTTTGCTTCTTTTTTTCTTTCTGTGCCTATTCTTAATAATTCTTTCGGATGGCACTGTCCCGACATTAAGATTATGTGGAAAGGGACTGTGGACAGAAGGACGCCGTTGAGCGGGGCTTCTTGCTGATGGATTTAAATTTCAGTCTTCGGTTTTTAAGGACGCGAGTGAAATTCACGGCAATGGCGGGATTTTTGTCGGGGTTTGATAATTTTGCGCGCATACCCACGCCCCTTCAAGCTCACGCCGATGGATCTCGGCCCATTCAACCACGAGTCCCAGGGAACGGGCGGGGAGATGGCCCGATAAAACTCCGAGAGTCCGGATATCGATTGACGCCTCGAATTCTCCGTACGCGGCATGGAAATGAGCGGGCGCATGTTCTCGAAAAAAAATGCGGATAACGATGCCGTAAAATCGGCTTATTTCAGGCACGAACGCCTTCGGCGGGGCTCTTTCCGGATATTTCGCGATACAAGGATTCGGGAGATAAATCCAATCCGCCCGGCCAAGAGACGGTATGGCTTTCCTCGTCGATGAAAACGGAATTAAAAAACCCCGGTTCCATCCACTTTGAAAAAACGCCTTTCCCGGCCATGTCGGAGAGATCCGCAATCCCCTCTTCTCCATCCTGGAATTTAATCCGAATTCTGAATTTCGGCAAGGCCTCCGCTGCGACAATTTTCAACATATCACGCCCTCCCATTTACAACTGTAACAGAGCGCGGGGAAAAAATCAAGGGGACGAAGGACTCCACTTCTTTCCGTTACTTTCCGTTCCCGCCGTTTTCTTCGTTATTTCTTCGTGATTGTTCCCCGCGTTTAGCCTACACTCTTAAGGATTCGCAACGAAATACTATGAACAACTGGCCAGGGGGATTTTGGAGCGAGGCGCGGAGTGAGGAGCGAGCATACCCTCTGCGGTATGTGAGCGACGAACGACAAAGCCGCAGCCCAAAAGCGCCCTGGCCCTTCCGTCGACAAAACAGGAAGAGGGGAGGCCCATCTTTGGCCAATTTCTGCGTTCCTCACTTGCGAAGCGAGAGCGTGCCGAACCATCTCCTGGAAAGATGTTATGGTTCGGCCTTCGTTGCTCCTCGCTCACATAGCTTAGGCTATGCTCGCTCGTCGCGCCTAGAAATTGTCTCAAATCTGGGCCTCCCAGTTGCTCATATTATTTCGTTGCGAACCCTAAGGATGCGGAAAAATAGCGATTGGAAGCTCTTCTCCAAAAACGCCGAAAATGAATTCCAAACAATTAGGGCTCGGGGACGTCTAGGTCGCGGCAGATTTTTCGGGCCAAGAATTCCCCTATCTCCGCATGCCGGGGAATGGACGACACTTTTTTATTCAGAGGATTCCAAAACAGGGAATGGCGGGAGCCTTCTTGAAAGAGGCGACAATGATGGTTCGTTAAGTGACGCAAGAGCTCGCGCCGCTTCATGCCGTAATAATCGAGATGGGTTCCTCAATGGCCTTTCGCCCGTGGGACTTGTGGGTGATTTCTCTATTTGCGTCAAGGACCAGGGAGAGAGCTTCTCGAAGATTTCTTTTGGCCTCGGCGAGAGTTTTGCCCTGGGTGTTGGCGCCGGGAATTTCCTCGACGCAGCCGAAATACCACTTTCCTTGCTTAAAGTAAACGGCGGTAAATTGTCCGATCATGGTTTTAGTGTAACATGAAATCCAGGGAAAATCAAGGCATGGAGGAAAAGAAAAGCCCCGCGGGAGATTTTCTCCACGCGGGGCCCGGGGTAGCTCACATCCGTCTGTCAGTATTTAGTATAGCCCGCTTGGGCTTCCGTGTCAAGGGCAAAATGCCCCGAACTCTCTCCGCCCGTCTGTTCGGGGAGCGGAGAGAGCTCTCGGAAACTGCCGGGACGGGACTCGAACCCGCATCTCCCCGTTTGACAGACGGATACTCTACCATTGAGCTACCCGGCAATCTCCTACCTATTCATACGTCCAAACCCGCGAAAATGTTCCCTCTTAACGGAAAGAAAATGAAAGAAACGGCAAGAAACGGAGGTAAACATTCCGTGAACCCCTCGTCACACCGGCGAAAGCCGGTGTCCAGACTCCCGTGTAGGCGGATATTGCCCGCGGAAGCGGATAGGACGGAATCGTGCAGTGAGGAAAACGCCCGAAACTCTCCGCCGCTTTCTCTTGCTTTCCGTTCCTTGCCGCTTCTTCTCTTCTTCGCGCTGTTTTTCTGCGCCGCGCCCGCGCGGGCGCAGGTCGCGAACATCACGCTGACTCCAACCTACCCTCTCGGGAACGTAGACGTCGACCCCTCGGCCGCCATCAATTTCAACTGGATAGGCCCTTCGACCGCGACCTTCGCCGCCTCGACTCCGACGGTTAATTATTATCTCGAGGTTTCCGCCGATCCCACTTTTGGAACGACCGTCATCAACCAGACAATAGCGGAAAGCCTTCCTAGCGTCGCCGTCCCGACCGTTGACGGCTATTACGATCCCGCATCCAATCTCCTTTCCAACCAGACCACGTATTATTGGCGGCTGCGCGCCGGAGACGGATCCGGTTATGGCGCTTGGTCTTCGACCGTCAGTTTCTTTACGGATTGGACGGCGCCGAGCGCTACAAACTTTCAAAGCGTCGGCCCCGGCGACGCCTCCATCGCTTACAACCAGTTCAACTCCCTCGCCGCGGGCGTCACCGCGGAAATCACGCTCCAGGATTCAGGATCAGGCTTGGCTATTTCAAACACCGCGCTTCAATTCACGGGAGATAGTAGAAACGGCGGCGGCGGCGCCACTTCGGGATTCGGCGTTGTTTATTCAACTGACGCTGGCACGAGCTGGGTTGGGTATTCGACTTATACCGCTCCTACCCAGTTGCAAAATGACACAGGATGCGGAAACCCAATAATAAATTACATGGCTGTTTATAACGGGTATCTATACGCTAACTCCGGCAACGCCTGCTATAACTCGATATGGAACACTCAATTAGGAGCAACCTGGAATAATACCGCCGGCTATGCGGGCTCTGGATTTGTCGTTTTTAACGGCAATCTTTGGTCGGCAGCTGGAACAAACGCAATAAAGAGTCTTGGCAGCTCCTGGGCAACTTTACCGGATTCAACAATGTCTGTTGCCGGTCAAGGTTCTACTGCGATCTCTGCATTTAACGGACGTCTCTATGTCGGAACCTATCCTGGAGGACAGCTCTACACTAGTCCCGATGGCCAAAATTGGTATTTTGACGCCAACATCCATCAAGTAACGGATGATGGGATCAGCTTTATTCAACCATTCAATGGACGTCTCTATGCTGGGAATATAGATTACGGCGCTTATACGGTTTGCGTAACCAATGACGGCATCAATTGGAGTTGCCCTAGTCAACTGTCCATATCTGGTACTGCAATCACGTCCGTAGCCGCCTTCAATGGAAAACTTTATGCGGTGGCGGGAAAATCCGTTTACTCAAGCGCGGATCCATATAACCTAGGATGGACTCCGGTCTTTAATGGCGGCTCAGGAACCGGAGTCAATGCGATGAGCGTCTTTGACGGAATGCTTTACATCGCAGTTTCCAGCGGCGCGCCAGCCCTACTTGCCACACCGGATGGAACGGATTGGATTCCTATTATTTCCAGCGATACCGCTAACGCTTCATTTACCGCGCTTGCAGGTTTTAATGGAAAGCTTTATGTCGGAGGAGAAATCAACGGGAGTGAGATTTCTGGTGTCATCGCTATCACGCCTCTTTCAGCGACGATGACCGGTTCGGATGGATCAACTTCCGCGCAGACCCTCTCTTTCTCAAATCTTCAGCTTGCGGCATCCACGTCCACGGTTTCCTGTAGTGATACTTTCAACTGTACCGCCACCAACCAGGTTCTGTTCACGGGCATGGGAATGGCCGGAAATGGTCTTGCCGCCGATGGCGGCTCAGACGGACCGTATTCAATCCTTGTTGACACCGAAGTCGGCGTCGCTTTTTCCACGCCAACCTACCCTTCAGGTTATGTCAACGTCCAGCCCAACTTTGACTGGATAGGGCCCTCAACCGGGATCGCCTCGGCCTTGCAGGCGCCGGCCACTTTTTATATCGAGGTCTCCTCCAACGACCCGACCTTCACTCCTTCTAATATTGTCATCAATGTCTCAGCGCCCCTCGTTGTTTACTCAACCAATATCCCAACCGCAAATGGGGATTTTATTTCTAATTATACGCTTGGGAATAACACAACTTACTATTGGCGCGTTTATATTAAGGATAACCTTGGTGGAATCAGCCCGATGTCCACAACAGTCAAATTCATTACCGATTTTACCCAACCCTCGGCATCCAGCTCCAGTTTCGATAGTATTAATTCTCAAGGCACGCCCTTGTCCGAAAGCCAGTTTAACGATCTCGGCTCGGACGTCACAACTCAAATCACGGTCCAAGATTCTATTTCCGGACTAGCCATTTCAAACAGCGCTATCAATTTTTCTGGCGATGGACATGATGACACCCAAGGCATATCCCCTTTCGGAGTAATGTATTCCACTGACGCCGGACAAACCTGGATTGACCGCTCCACGATAACCTCAAGCAGCGAGGGACTCGCTAACACCCATGCCCTTTCAGTATTCAATGGCAACCTTTACGCAGAGGGAGATAATAATGGAGGCCGTTTCGCCTATACTAGCGATGGAACCAACTGGATATTGGAAAGCACCATGGGACTAGGAACAGTACTTGCTTCCACCATATTTCAAGGTAATTTTTATGTAAGTGGTTGTAACGGCGTGTATTGGAGTTCCGATGGAGCTGTATGGAACCCAGCGTCAATAACCACATCTTCTTGCATTGGCTCTATTGTCGTATTCAACGGCAATATGTATGTAACGGACGGAACCGGGGATGTTTATGCAAGCGCCAACACAGATGCGACATCTTTTACATTCATTCAACATCTCAGCGGGTATTCCTCAGGCATGCCGCTCATGGTCTTCAATGGAAAACTTTATACAGCCGACGCTGGTGGGAACTTATTTTTGACTTCAAATGGAATTAACTGGTCTCCAGGAGGAGCTATCGGAGTAAGTAATGCCTTTGCGGTATTTAACGGAAAACTCTATGGAGGAAGTAATTCTGGCTATATCTATTCAACCTCTAATGGAGTCGCTTGGGGCGGGCAACTGGTTGGCGCGTGCATAGCAAGCTTTACCGTTTTTGATGGGAAACTTTACGCTGGGGATTGTTCCAACGGCAATATATATTCAACCGCCGATGGAACTCACTGGGCCAGTATGGCGGTCGGAAGCGCTGGTCTTTCAAACCTAACATCATTTAATGGCCAACTATACGCATCACAAGCAGACACTGTGTATCAAATCACTCCTATCACCAGCAACCTCATTGGAACCGATGGAACGACCGCCGCGCAGACCCTTTCCACCCAGCTTAATTTCGCGCCTTCCACTAATACCCAAACCTGCGGCGGAAATTACGGTTGCGGAGCAACCAACCAGGTCATTTTTACCGCTTCCAACATGGCAGGAGACAGTGTTGGATCTGGGCCTTACGCGGTTTTAGTCGACACCGAAGTCGGCGTCGCTTTTTCCACGCCAACCTACCCTTCAGGTTATGTCAATGTCCAGCCTAATTTTGACTGGATTGGGCCCTCGACGGGAGTTGCCTCTCTTCTCCAACAGCCCGCTTATTTCGAGCTTGAGGTCTCATCGAACGACCCAAACTTCGCTCCGGCAAACCTCATCATCAATATCTCAACTCCCGTCGTCGTTTACTCAACTGACGTCCCAACCGCAAACGGAGCCTACCTCTCGCCCTATACGTTGGGAAACGACACGACCTACTACTGGCGCGTCTATATTAAGGATAGCTTGGGAGGGACAAGTCCCATGTCTCCAACAGCCAAGTTTATCACCGATTTCGCTCAACCCACGACTTCCACCTCCAGCTTTGAGAGTATTAATGCTCAAAGCGCGCTTTTGCCGGAAAATCAGTTTAATGATCTGGCTGCTGGAGTCACCGCCCAGCTCACGGTTCAAGATATAGATTCAGGACTTGCCATCTCGACTAACGCGCTTAATTTCGCGGGGGACGGGCATAACGACCCGCAAACGACCTCCGGATTTGGAGTCATTTACTCAACTAACGCCGGGCAAACATGGATCACTCAGTCCAATATTCCCCGCGTGTATAGCGGAACTAATATTGAAGCCATGGCTCAATATCAAGGAACCCTCTATGCCTTTGATGGAAATTACATCTATTCCAGCGCGAATGGAACAACCTGGACCAAAGGCACCCTAGACACCTATGGCGCCCCGAAAGCCATGACTGTTTTTAATAATGTTCTTTATATCGGAGACAGCGCGGGAAACATATACAACAATCTGAATTTCGCTCCTACTGCTTCTCTATTTGGGCCTATAAACACTCTACAAGTTTTCAATGGCCATATTTATGCGGGAACAGGCAATTACCGTATTTATTCCAGCGCTGATGGAGTCCATTGGAACCTAGTTTTTGTAGACCCCGCTGGAACCGAAATCAGCTCTCTTGGCGCATTTAATGGAGAAATCTTTGCCGGGGATTATGCAAACCATATTTTTTCCAGTCCTGATGGCGTCAGGTGGTCGTATGCTTATACCAGTGCCAACACTAATATTATAGAGGGTTTCGCGGTTTTTAACGGGGAATTTTATGCCGCCGATAGCGGTGGATACGTCTATTCCAGCTCTAACGGAACAGGATGGAGTTCCACTTATTTTTCAGGACTCGGCTTTGGAATTTACGCATTGAATTCTTTCAATGGCAGACTCTATGCGGTTGGAGATCATCCGACATCTATTGGATCTATCTATGAAAGCCCAGATGGAGTCAATTGGAATTTAGTTTATGCGACTTCAACAGATGCCAATTTCGGGGCTCTATCCGACTTTAACGGGCAACTCTATGCCGGCAGTGTCAATGGTTCAATCTATCAAATCACCCCCGTCGCCGCGACCTTGGCCGGCTCCGATGGGACCAACGCCGCAGAGAAACTCTCGGCTACCGGCCTCAATCTCGTTCAATCCACAAGTACCGTGACCTGCGGCGGGGTTTCTCCTTGCGGGGCGACTGATCAAATCATATTCACCGCCTCAGATTTGGCGGGAAATGTTTTGGAAAGCGGCCCCTACGCAATTTTAGTCGATACCACCGTCGCTCCGGCAATCTCAACGCCTTCCTATCCCTCAAACGGCGCCTATCTCAACTATCAGACGAATTTCAGCTGGATAGGGCCAAGCACGACCGTCGTCTCGGGGCTCTTGCCTCCTTCCTTTTACCAACTTGAAGTCTCAAACAACGATCCCACTTTCGCGACGACTTTCGTCAATATCTCAACACCCATTCCGCCGGTCAATACCGGGCTCGCCACCGACAACGGCGCTTATATCTCGACTTACACGTTCGCGAATTTGACGACCTATTATTGGCGCGTGAGAACCGTGGACGGCTTTGGGGGGACCAGCCCCTGGTCC
>JAJYOT010000014.1 GCA_021796015.1 bacterium | reverse complement strand
TTCCCCGCACGGCGGTCGTTCTTTACATCAGCTCCTTTCCGAACGGCCCCCGGCTGCTGCTGTCGCGGGCGCGGAAATTAATGGCTGACTTCATCTATGTCTCCTCCATTGAGGACTTCCAAAAATCGCTGGGAACATGCCCCTTCGTGGGTTACTGCGGCGGAGAGATTTATTTGGAGAAACGGCCAGAGCCGATCGTCATTAACGCCGCAGCGGAATTGCGGGGAGGGTATGCGCATGCGCTTTGATGGTATTGAGAAAACAGGCGAAGACTCCGGATTTATAACGGTGGACATCGTGGCGCGCCGCCTACATGTTTCGAGGCGGACTATCTATGAGTGGGTTAGCCAGCGGAGAATTCCATTTTACAAGATTGGGGGGACGCTGGTTCGATTCCGGCCGGACGAGATTGAGATTTGGACAAAGGAAAAATCTCGCCCGATCAAAGAATTTGGAGCTAAAAAATTGCTAGAATCGGAGGTCCTATGAGCGTGTATCGGAAACAAAAATCGGACGGCAGTTGGGATTGGTATATTGATTACCGCTTCCAGGGCCGGAGGATTCGCGAGCGGATTGGGCCGAACAGGGCCCAGGCCGGATTGGTTTTGCAAAAACGCCGTGTTGAAATCGCCGAGGGCAGATTTTTAGAAAAGCGCCAGGAGTCGAATACGACTCTTGGCGAAATGGCCGAGCTTTACGTTGAGAACCATGCCCGACCGTCCAAAAAATCATGGAGAGATGACAAGCGGATTCTCGGGGGCTTCGTCAAATACTTTGGAAGCGTCCGCCTCTCGGAGATCACGCCGCTGAAACTCGAAGCCTACCGCGCCGAACATCGCTCGAAACTCAAGCCCGCGACTTTAAACCGGCATATCGCCGCAATCAAGACCATGTTTTCCAAAGCCATGGAATGGGGCAAGGCGACCGGAAACCCCGCCCTCAAGGTTAAATTGTACTCTGAAAACAACGCTCGCGTTCGCTTCCTCGAAAAGGGCGAGATAGCCGCTTTGCTTGCGGCCAGTCCGGAGTGGCTTCGTCCCATAATCATTGTGGCCGTATGCTCGGGAATGCGAAAGGCCGAGGTTTTGGGTTTGACCTGGGATGATGTGGATCTTCAAAACATGGTTCTCCGAGTTCGCGATTCCAAGAATGGAAGCTCCCGTTTTGTGCCGATGAGCTTGCCGGTTTTGCGAACTCTTCAATCCATTCAAAAAGTCGCGGGTTCGCCCTACGTGTTTCCGAGTCCCGGAAGTCGGACTCGCTTGTATGGGCGGGTTAGGTATGCTTTTGATCGGGCGGTTAAAGAGGTGGGACTTTCGGATGTCGTGTTTCATACCCTTCGGCATTCAGCGGCGAGCCATTTAGTTATGGGGGGCGTGGATATTTCGACCGTTGGCGCCATCCTAGGCCATAAATGCTCGCGTATGACTGAACGCTATTCCCATCTCGCTCCCGCGCACAAGTCGCGGGCCATTAAGGCGTTGGACTCCATCGTTCCCGCTTTTCAAATGGACACCCAGGTGGACAAAACCGCTGAGCGAAAGAGCGTTGCCGAAGCCGAGGCATTTGCTAAAATAGATGGAAATTATTATGAAAATTGCGATTTATTCCCAGGTGGTGAAATGGTATCACAGCGGACTTTGAATCCGTTATTCCTGGTTCGAGTCCAGGCCTGGGAGGGCGGTCTTACCAAGGAGGCTTGATGGCTTTTATCTACGGCCGCAATGACATTTCCGTCAAACCCGTTAAAAACTCTCAAGTCGCAGTCCTGATTTTAGCCGCGGGAAGCGGGACGCGAATGGAGTCCGATCTTCCGAAAGCTCTCCATTCTATTTGCGGGCGCCCGATGCTTTTTCATGTTTTGCGGGTCGCTTTGGCTTTAAAGCCCGCTTCCATTGGGATTGTCATCGGCCATCAGGCGGAAATCGTCAAAAAAGCGGCTTTGGGAATGTTTAAAGAATGTTCTATTTCAAAACCGCCTCAATTCATTCTTCAGAAAAAACTTTTGGGGAGCGGAAACGCGGTTTTGGAATCGTTGCCGTTTCTTAAGAAATTTAAATCCGTCGTGGTTCTTTGTGCGGATACCCCTCTTCTTACTTACGAAAGCCTTTATTCTCTTATTCAAAATCACCAGGCGCACAACAATTTAGCGACTCTTTTAAGCGCCAAGATTGTAAACCCAAAAGGTTACGGACGGGTCATTCGGAGTCCGTTGGGGGAAGTCCTTAAAATCGTCGAGGACTCTCTGGCGACTCCAAAGGAAGCCGCAATCAATGAAATTAATTCCGGCTCCTATATTTTCGAAGTCAGCGCTCTCATTGAGGGCCTTAAAGAAATCGGTTCGAAAGGCGAGAAAAAAGAGCATTTCTTGACCGATATTCTTGAAATTTTCCGTTCTAAGGGCGGGAGAATCGCGGCGCATTGCGCTTCTAATGCGGAGGAAGCTTTAGGAGTCAATACCCGGGTTCAACTCGCGGCGGCCGAGCGCATTATGAATCGCCGAATTTTAGAGCGTTTGATGCTGGCCGGAGTTACGGTGAAGGATATAGCCTCGACGCATATTGACTGCGATGTTGAGATTGGCCGTGACGTAGTTATCGAGCCGTTTGTCATACTCGCGGGGAAAAGCAAAATTGGAAAAAAGACGCGGATTGGCGCCTTTTCAAAACTCTCGAACGTTGAAATTGGCGCGGAATGTGAAATCGAGATGTCGCGGTTGGACTCGTGCCGAATTTTGGAGAAAAGCGAGATCGGGCCTTTTTCTCACGTCCGTCCGGGCTCCGTCATCGGCCCCAAGGCGCGAATCGGCAATTTTAGCGAGGTCAAGGCTTCTCGCGTAGGCGCGGGCTCTAAGGTCAGCCATCTCAGTTATATCGGGGACGCGGAAATCGGAGACGCGGTCAATGTCGGGGCGGGAACGATTACCTGCAACTTTGATGGGAAAAAGAAAAATCGAACGGTGATTGAAGCGGGCGCTTTTGTCGGCTCCAATGTTAATCTCGTCGCTCCGGTCAAGGTCGGGCGTCAAGCTCTTGTTGCCGCGGGTTCGACGATTACCGAGGATGTCCCGGCCAAGGCTAAGGCTTTCGCGCGGGCGCGACAAGTCAATAAGGTATAAATTACGCATGGATAAAGTGACTATGGATATTCCAATCAATAAGCGAAAGCACCACAACCATCGGCTGGGACCCTCTAAGAATTTTGTCGGAATTAAGATTTTTTCGGGGAACTCCAATCCTCCTTTGGCCGAGGCCATTTGCCGCTATCTAGGTCTTTCCTGCGGAAACGCCTCCGTTTCGCGTTTTGCCGACGGCGAAATCAACCTCCAAATCAATGAAAATGTTCGTGGGATAGATTGCTATGTCATTCAGCCCACCTGTCGCCCGGTCAACGAAAATTTGCTGGAACTTTTAATCATGATTGACGCCTTGCGCCGGGCTTCCGCCGGAAGAATTACGGCGGTCATTCCTTATTTTGGGTATGCCCGAGCCGACCGGAAAACTTCTCCGCGCGTTCCAATTTCATCCAAATTGGTGGCGAATTTGATTACGACAGCGGGGGCCAACCGCGTCATCACTATGGACTTGCACGCGGCTCAAATTCAGGGTTTTTTTGATATTCCGGTCGATCATCTTTTTGCCGCCCCGATTTTCCTCGATTATATCGCTAAAAAAAATATTAAGAACTTGGTCATCGTGAGCCCGGATGTCGGCGGGGTCGAGCGGGCGCGGGCTTTCGCCAAAAGGCTTTCGGCGCAATTGGTTATCGTGGATAAACGCCGTCCGCGCCCCAACGAGGCTTCTGTTTATAATATCATCGGCGACATCAAGAAAAAAAATGCGATTATTTTAGACGATATGATTGACACGGGCGGAACCTTGGTCAAGGTGGCCGAAAGGCTCAAAACCGAAGGAGCCCTGAAGGTTTACGCCGCGTGCGTGCACGGGGTTTTGTCCGGAGAGGCTCACGAACTGGTTAAAAAATCCATGCTTGAGGAATTGATTTTGACCGATTCGATTCCTTTCACGTCCGCGTTATCGGATAAAATTAAGATTTTATCCATCGCTCCCTTGATGGGAGAAGCGATTGCCAGAAATTATAAAGGAGAATCTGTCAGCGCTCTTTTTATATAATATAAGGATACAAGGTAGAGGGGTTAAATATGGAAGAACTGGAATTAGTCGCAATCAAACGAGACGGAAAATCAACGAAAAAAGAGCTTTCGGGCCTTCGCGGGAGTTTTAACATCCCGGCGGTTATCTATGGCGAAGGGAAACCTCCCTTTTCCGTTTCTCTTGATGAGCGCAATTTATTGGCGACCCGCAAAAAAGGCGGATTAAACGCCGTTATCCATTTAAAAATTGAAGACAACGGAACCGAGACCGTGATCTTGAAAGATTTGCAGCGCCATCCGGTCAGCGAACGCCCGATTCACGCGGATTTCCAGAGAATTTCTCTGACGAGAAAAATTGAGGCGAAAGTTCCTCTGCATATTCTTGGAGAGGCCTCCGGCGTTAAAAATTCAGGCGGCATTCTCCAACACGAGTTGCGCTTTTTGGCGATCCGCGCTCTTCCAACGCATATCCCGGCGGCTATCGAAGTGGATGTGTCGTCTTTGGAAATCAACCAGCACTTATCGGTTAAAGATTTAAAAGTTCCCTCCGATGTCGAGGTGTTGGATAACCCCGAACACCGCGTCGTTCACGTTTCGACCTTCAAGGAAGAAGCGGCGGCGGCCCCGGCTGTGGCGGCGGATGTTGCTGCTACTGCGGCGGCGGGTACTGCGGCGGAGCCTGAAAGCAGTTCCACCAAGGGCAAGAAAGACGAGGAAGGCAAATTGGCCAAGGATGCCAAGGCTCCGGCGGCTGGCGGGGATGCCAAGGCAGCTGCGAGTAAGACCGACAAGGCCAAGGAAGCTCCCAAGAAATAGGAAAGAAATTGCCTGGCGTGCGCGTCATCGTCGGCCTTGGAAATCCAGGTGCGCGGTACGCATCAACTCGTCATAACGCCGGGTTTATGGTGCTTGACGCGCTTTCCGGCGGGACTTCTTGGAAATCCTGGCCTGGCGGCCTCGGGGAATATCTAGTCATGCCCGACTTTATTTTGGCCAAGCCCTTAACTTATATGAATGAGTCCGGGCGTTTTGCCTCGGCTCTTTTGCGCTTCTATAAAATTCCGTATTCGGAAACCTTGGTTTGTTTTGACGATTTGTCTCTCCCCTTGGGACAGATTCGCTTACGGGAGCAGGGTTCTTCTGGCGGTCATAACGGCATGAAATCTGTGTCCGAGGAGTTAAGGACAGATAAAGTTCCGCGGCTCCGTCTTGGAATTGGCCCGCGCCCTCCGGAAATTGATGGAGCGTCTTTTGTGTTGGGATCTTTTGCAAAAAATGAGCGTCCCGCTCTTGAGAAAATGATTTCCTTGGCGAAAGAAGCGGTTCTTTTTGCGGTCCATGAAAATATTCCCAAAGCGATGTCTCGCTACAATTCCCAGGACGATTAAATGAAATCCTTATTTGACTTGGGGATTGGGCTTTTTTTTCTTGCGCTGGGGCTGGGACATCTTTACCGGCCGGACCTCATCAGCCGTTTCAATTCATTCTTGCGGGAGACTGTGTTTAACGACGCCTACCTCAATCTTGAGCGCAAAAAGTGGGGGATTTTTTTTCTCCTCCTCGCTTTATTTTTTCTTTATGTCGGGTGGAGAGGTTAGAGCTTCGTGAAAAATGATATGGAATCGCAACAAGTCCTGAAAGATATCGCTCAAGAAGGCCTTGAGTGGATCAAAAAAAATCGCTTAGGAGACGTTGAGGCCGAAATCTATATTTCTCGCGCAAAAGAGCGCGGGGCCGAATTTAGAGAAGGAAAACTCAACGGTATTCAATACGATTCGTCTGAGGGCGTGGGATTGAGGGTGTTTAAAGGCGGGCGTATTGGATTTTCCTCGGCGTCTAAAATTTCTCTTGGCGTAATCAAAGAATTATACGCCCGCGCTTTGGCGCATATTCCCTATCTTGAAGAAGACGCGCATAAAGGGTTCCCGCAACCGGTTCTTTCAAAAGAAAATGGGGAGTGGACAAAAACCCTTAAGGACCATTCTCTTTTTGAGGAAGATTGGGAAATTGTGTTTCCGCGTTTGGAAGTGATGCAGCAGACGGCTTTGAAGACCCCAAGGGTCGTTTCCGCTTTGCGCGCGGGCTACGGCGAGATGGAATCGGAAGTTGCCATTGAAAATACTCTGGGGGTTTCGGTTTATGAATCGGGAACTTCGGTCAGCGCCGGGATTTCGGTCATGGCCAAGGATTCTTCCGAAGTCCAGGTGGGGTCCGCTTTTCAGTCCTTGCGTGGCAAAGAGGCCTTGGATTTTCAAAAAATTGGCCGGGAAGCGGCGGAAAGAGGAGTCTGTCTTTTGGGCTCGAAAAAAATTCCAACAGCCGCGCGCTCGGTGATTTTCCCTCCCATGGTGGCGGTTGAGTTTCTTGAAATCGTGTCCGATCTTTTATGCGCGGATCAAATCCAAAGAGGGAAATCTCTCTTGGGAGGGAAATTGGGGGCCAAGGTCGCCTCGGGACAGGTTTCCTTCATCGATGATCCTTGGATGGAGGCCGGCCTTGGAAGTTCGCTTTATGACGACGAAGGCCTTCCGACCAAACCTAAAACGATGGTGGACGGCGGAGTCTTGAAAGAATATTTCTATGACTTTTATACCGCGAAAAAGGAAGGACGTCTTTCCAACGGATCCGCTTCTCGCGGGTCTTTTAAGGGGCTTCCGAGTCCGTCTTCTTCAAATTTCTATTTAAAGCCGGGGAAATTTTCCCATGACGAAATTGTCTCCCAAACTTCTTCTGGTCTTGTTCTTGTTGAAGTCATGGGAATGCACATGGCAGACCCCATCTCAGGAGAATTTTCCGTAGGCGCTTCGGGCTTGGCCGTCGAGCGAGGCCGCATCGCCTATCCCGTTAAAAACGCGATGATTTCCGGAAATATTCTTGATATCCTTGAGGGAATTGATGTCATTGGGTCTGATTTAACCTTCTTTGGAAGCACGGGCTCGCCGACTTTTAGAGTGAACTCTTTGATGGTCGCCTGATTTTTAAGGTTATTGCAAAATAAACGGCGTCGAGTCTTCCCCGTTGTCATTTTCCGGTTGAGAGTTCTGGGGATTTTCAGGACTAGTGTTGGTTGCCGAGGATGTCGAAGGTGAGGCGCTCGGGGGTGCGCTGGGTGAAGAGGCCTCAGCGGTTGTGGTTGAAGAATTAAGGATGTTACTCCCCGAGCTTTCCGCTTCTAATTTTTTTTGGTTTTCTAAAAGTTGGGCGAGTTGGGGAGGAAGCGGTTGCGCGTGATTGAGGGGACAGTAAGTGGTCGGTTCTGTATTTTTTAGATAAGCCTCTAAAAATATACTTTCGCGCGGGCAACTGGGGAGGGCTAAAAACCCGCTGACTTTGTCAATGGGGCGAAAGACAATCTTGTCCGGCGGAGTAAAATCATCCTTGGGCGTTTCTTTTAAAACTTGGGACATGATTTCCGTCCACCACGGAACAACCGTGGAACCGCCGGTGATGTCGGAAGGTTTCCCAAGAGAAGTAAAATCATCGTAACCCATCCAAGCGGCGGCTACTAAATCCGGCGTGAAACCGACAAACCAGAGGTCTTTATTGTCGTTGGTCGTTCCCGTTTTTCCCGCGATGGAACGATGAAGCCTGCGGGCGTATCTTCCGGTTCCATGTTGAACCACGCCTTCAAGAAGATAAGTAATTAAATAAGCCAGTTGTGGAGACATTGCGGATTTTTCAATGGGAACGTGTTCTTCAAGAATCCGCCCGTTGCGGTCTTCCACTTTTTCGATGGTGTAGGGAACAACGTGGATGCCGCCATTGGCAAAAGTTCCAAAAGCGTTGGCCATTTCAAGCGGGCTGACCACCGAAGAGCCCAGTCCCAAGGAAGGAACGGCTTCTAAATGGGAATAGATTCCCGCTTTATGCGCGAGACTGACGACCAAGGGGGCTCCAATTCGCATGATGAGTTTGATGGAGACAACATTGCGAGATTCTTCAAGCGCGCGCCTGAGCGTGATAATGCCGAAAAATTTGCTGTCAAAATCATTGGGGACCCAGATTTTAAAATCAGGAGAACTTGCGAAGGGTTGGGTTGCGAGATTGATGGAGTATTGGTCGGTGGCCCCTTCAAGTAGCCGCCAATCCCGTCCGTCGTAATAATAAGCGACGGGGCTGTCATTGATCAGGGTTGATGGAGTCATGCCAGAATTTAAAGCCGCAGCCCAAACAAAAGGCTTAAAGGTTGAACCTGGCTGCCTTCGGGCTTGAGTGGCGCGGTTGAAAACCGAGTTTCCTCGTCCGCCGATCATGGCCCGAATGGCGCCGGTTTTCACGTCTTGTAAAATAAAAGCCCCTTGAATAGGGCCTAATGTGGCGGTGGATGCCGTAATGCCTTGTTGGGCGAGTTGGGCGTCTTTCTTTTCTCGTCTTTTAGCCGCTGCTTCGTCAAAGGCGGCGAGATGTTTCTCCATCGCCTGTTCGGCGATTTTTTGCATATCCAAATTTAAAGTCGTATAAACCTTGAGCCCGCCTCGCCAGACGGCATTGGTTCCGTATTCTTGTTCTAAGCGTTGGCGGATGTGTTCGACAAAAAAAGGCGCCATCGTTCCAAGACCTACGGGATGGGAAGTGGGAATGGGGGCGGTATTGGCGTCTTCTTTTTCTTTTTCCGTGATCATTCCTTGTTCGAACATCCTCTGTAAAACGACGGCGCGCCGCCGTTTAGCGCGGTTGGGATGTCTGAATGGGGAGTTTCCTCTTGGCGATCGGATGAGGCCGGCCAAGAGCGCGCAATCGGGGAGATTAAGTTGGGAAACGTCTTTTCCGAAATAAATTTTTGCCGCCGATCCAACCCCATAGGCGCCTTCTCCAAAATAGATTTGATTTAAATAAAGTTGAAGGATTTCCTCTTTTGAAAAATTGCGCTCGATTTGAATGGCGAGGAGTATTTCTCGAACTTTTCTTGCGATAGTTCTTTGCGGAGTGAGAAAGACTTGCTTGGCGAGTTGCTGGGTGATGGTGGAAGCTCCTTGAACGACGCGAGCGTGCAAAAGATCGATCAAGGCCGAGCGAATGATCCCTTTGGGAGAAATGCCCCAGTGATGGAAGAATTGATCGTCTTCGACCGCGATCACCGCGTTTTGAATATCCACCGGAATTTTGTTGAGAGTGAGAAGCGTTCGTCTTTGAATGGAAAGATTTGCGATGGTTTTTCCATTGACATCGAAAATTTTAGTCGTCAGGGGGGGAGTGTAGTTTTCAAGAGTGCGGATGTCGGGAAGACCAATGAGGAGGCGGCGAAGAGCCCAAGAACCGGCGAGAATGGAAAAGAGGATGATAAAGAAGAGAAAATAAAAATGGCGTCGCGGCATATTCGGTTTTGTTTACGGCTCAAATCTGGTGGCGCGTACGGGATTTTTCCTCACCCGTCGCTTGCGCTCCTCCTTCGGAACCCGCCGCGTTTAAAAAGCCAAGCCATTGGCTTTTTACCCGTCGGCTTCAAATCCCTAAGATAAAAATCTGGTGGCGCGTACGGGATTTGAACCCGTGATCTCTGCCTTGAGAGGGCAGCGTCCTGGGCCGCTAGACGAACGCGCCGCGAAATCAATGTCAGAGTATTTTAACATTTCTGGGTCTAATTCCCGCTTTTTTATCCAGAGGCTGAATTCTCTTTAACGTTTCTTATTTCGCCGATCCGTCTATGGTGTATTCTTTGATTCCGTAGAAGCGCGCGCCGCGTTCCATCTCGGAAGTGAGCGCGCGCTGGGAGAATTTGCGGCCCGGCAGGGTCTCGAACGAGAACGCAATGCGGTCTTTCTTGAAAGCGCGCTTCCAGAGGCCGGCCACGACGCCGTTTTGGAGGATGAGAGGGAAGAATATCCCGTTAACGGTAAAGAGACGGGAATGTTGCGCGCGGTCGGCAACGGGCGATCGGTCGCCGTAGCCAAGGAAATATTCGTCGAAACCGCCGATGAGGCGGACAGACGTCGCGGCAATTCGGGGCTTCGCGGGCGGAGGCGAAATGTAGAGATGCGTCTGACGCGTTGTCGGGTCCTCAAAACTCTTGCACTCGCCGCTGATCATCTTGAAGGCTTTTCGACAGTCGCCTTTGCCCAGGCCCGACCACCAGGCCAGGTCGTTGGCGGTGACGGGGCCGTGGCTGCGAACGTAGACGCGCGCGAGCTCCAAGAGTTGTTCGTCTCGGCTCAGCTTTTCGGATTCCTTGATCCAATCATCGATTAAGACGAAGGTCTCGCCCTCTTCCGTCGGCGGGCCGAAACAGATTACGCCGCGCGTGGCGGCGTAGCAGGCGAGGTGATAGCCCCACTGGCCTTTCATGGGTATGCCGCTCTTCGCCAGCCGCGCGCTCAATTCCCCGCGGGAGATGACTTTGCCGCCGCGCAGGTCTTTCTTCATGACTGCGATCGCTTTCTCCGCGTCGGCGTCGGAAATGCCGAGAAAGGCGCGGCGCCGGGCGAAGCCCGCGAGCGTCTTGGACGCGCACAGGGAGAGCAGCCAGCGGACCTTCTTGGGATCGACGTAGTGAAGCGTGCCGCGCATCGGCCAGGTGCGGACGATATGCCCACAGACGAGCGCGTCGCGCACGTCTGACTCGCTTGCGCCGTCTAAGCGAGAGCCGACGTTCCACGCCGCTTGGCCGATGTCCTGGGCCTGTAGGCAACCGAAATGCGCGACAACTTCGCGCGCGGAGGCGAAGCGCGGACGGTCGAGGCCGTGCGACGCCAGCCGGGCGGCGATAAAGTCAATATGTATGGCTTGAGCCATGTTCTCTCCTCGCGCCTTGCTGGTGGTCAATGTCGTCATAACCAAAGCGTAACAGAAAGCGTACGCATTGTCAATAAGTCTGACCATGCTTTTTACAAGGCACTTGACAAAATACAGGGAGGGGGTTATATCCATAAGGACAGAAATTTCGCAAACGGGGGTTTTCGTCATGAGAAAAGCGTTCCCTCTTTCGGTTGTTGCCGCGATGGTAATGGTTTTTTCCTTTTCCGGGCATCCGAAGGCGCAGGATGACGCCGCGCTGGGTTCGGCCAATCAAGCTTCCGGCGTCATCAAGGAACAGGCTCAGACCTTGGGCCAATCTATCCGTTCACGCGCGGCTCCGCCGCCGACGGTTTCAGAAGTTCATGGAATTGTCGATGAGAAGGCGGTGGGGAGCGTTACGCTTTCGCCGGACCAGATTCAAGCCCTTGATTCACTGGCAAAAATGATTGCCCGGCGGCCTAATCTCCTGAAGCGGCGCGGATTTGATTTAGATCATCTTCGTTCCTATTATTCAGCGGGTAAGGCGGATATTGGATATGGATTTAAACCTCTTAACTTTCATAGCAATGTTCGTGGCTTGAGCTTTTTGGCGAGCGCGAAAAAAAACCATTCCTTCAAAGTTCAGGGCATACGTTTGCTATTAGCTGTCTCCGATGCTTTGCGTGGATGTGTTAGCGCTATGGGTTCTAATTCCAAGGGAGATGCGGTAGTAAGTCCCACCGAGTGTCGTTTGTTGCGAACGATTTTTCCCCATGATACTAAAGCGGTTGATTTGGAATTCAATGAGAGCGTTAGTATTGAGATTTCCGCCGATGGTAAAGGGACTTTTTTGTATTCTAAAAGCGGCGATTCCCAAAAAGGCTTCCATTTTATCGGTAATGCCGCCGCCGAACTTGCCGAAGTTGACCCCAAAGCCGCCGAACTTGCCGAGGATGAGATTAACTATTGGGTGGCGCAGTCCGTCCAATTATCGCGGCCTTCGAATCAACAATAAAAACTTAGAAAATCTTAACAGCTAGGCGAAGATATCCTCGGTTTTGACCGCGGTCATCGTGACGCCTTCAAATAAGGCCCCATCATCCGAAATGAGTTGTTCGGGAATCCAGGTAATCGGCTGGGGCTTGTGGGCGATTTCAATAAAATGGCGTTCTCCCTCGGCATAGGCGGCTTGAACGGCTTGAAGATAGAGTTCGCAAGAATCCGCTTGAGCCGATAAGAGGTGGCGAATTCTATTCGGATCTGTTTCGGCTTGCCCTGATGTTCCCATAAAAACCGGAAATTGAGGCGGTTTAATTTCAATATTGGCCAAGACTCGGTCGAGTTCCGCGCGGCAGGGAGTAAAGGCTTTGGTGTGATAAGGGCCTTCGACGCGAAGAACCTTGATCCGAAGCGGCCAATCTTCCTCCCGCGCTTTCTGGGCGAAGTTTTCAAGTTCCGCCAGCGTTCCACCCAGAACTCCCCGGCTTTTAGTATTGTAAAGGGCGACTGAAATGGGGGCAAAATGCGCGACTTCGTCTACGACATCTTTAAAATCATCCGAACTTGCCGCGGCAAGCCCCATCGGAACCTTAAAGGTCTTGCAGACATCTGAAAAAGCTTTGGCTCTGACCGCAATAAATTTTCCGGCATCTTCAATGCTTAAAGAACCCGCCGCGACTAATGCCGCGACAATTCCCATGGAGTGCCCCAAGGCGCCGCTTAAAACCCAGTCGGGATGCGCCGCTTTGTAGGCGAAATAATGGGCGAGATGATGGGAGAAAATAGCCCGTTGGGCGTTATAGGTCAAAGCGAGTTCAGGGTCAGGCATTTCCGTCAATAGATATTCAAGGTCTTGTCCCAAAAAGGGTTTGAGGCGCGTGATGATGTCACGGGCTTGGGGAATTTTTAAAAGTTCTTTTCCCATTCCGGATTCTTGGACGGATTGCCCCGCAAACAGAAGACATTGTTTTTGACTCATGGATTGTTCCTTTTATGTTCTATGAGATCATGAAACTATAGGCGACATAACGGCCGGAGTGGGATAAGGATAGGCTGATATCAAGCGCTTTCCCGTTTCGATACACAACCGGGAGACCGTTTTGGACAGAAATAGCGAGACTTGCGGGAGAGGAAATATCGTCGGAAGATTTGGCGATAAAATCAAGAGCTCTTTCCCTTGCGTATTCTCCGGGGTTTTCGCCGGACGGCAGGGAATCAACGGACCAAAGAACGTCTCCGGAAACTCCCTCCTCTCCAATAGCGCCGCCTCGAAAAATGGCGACGCAGTGAAGCTTGTCTTCATCTTCATCGGTAAAAGTAATATTCAATTTGGCTCCAGTCGGGCGATGGATGACTTTTCTGGTGAATAGATCGGTTTCAAAAGAGTGAAAAGCGCCGTAGGGGCTTAAGATGCCGGATCTTTCAAGAGCCTTTGAGGCCGCTTCCTTGGCGGCAAAAAACTTCCAGAAAACGGGAAAACGCTTATCCGCGGGCTGGGTTTTCCAGTAGGCGATTTCTCTCTCGGTTAAATGACGCAATATCCATTCCGTGTTTTCTTCATTTTCTTCTTCAAAATGTTCGAGAGTGTGAGCGGCTTTAAGATCGATGAGATCGTTACCGGAGCAGTTTTTAAAGGAAGATGCTTCTTGAAACCATTGGTCTTGGAGATCGCCTAAAACATTGAAGAGACGCGTAGATATTTGCCGGGGCGTCGTTTCCCCTTCAATCTTTGACGGGAGTAGCTTAAAATAGGCGCGAAAAGTTTCTCCCTTGTTTGGTGCGGTAGTGGAGTAAAATTGATTTTCTCCTCTAAAGTAGACGCAGAAAAACTTGGCGGTTGGCGCTTCCAAAGCGAGGCGTCCGAGAAAATCCTTGGGGTGATGCCGGTCAAACCAGCCATTTCTGGCGCGAGTGGCTTCCGGGAAGACAAACACCGAACCTCCTTTTTTTAACACCCACGCGCATTTATCGAAAACTTCTTGCCTCTTGGTTTGACCCTCTTCTCCCAACTTGTTGCGTGAGATGGGAATGCAGCGGCAAAGATACATGAGAGACCGAATGAAATGCTTTTTAATCCAGCTTCCCATGTAATAGTAGTTCTCAATTTCCGGCGTGGACCAGGGAATTTGAGAATCCTTGAGCGCCGAAGTCCAGGGCACCGTAGCCCAGAAGATGAGAAAGGAATCAACCATGGTCAAATGGTTGGCGGCCCAGATGAGGGCGCCTTGATGGTTTTTGAGCGCGGCTTGGGCTTCTCGGCGAAATTCTTTTAAATTTTTAATTTTGTATTTAAAGACGTAACGAATGAGTAAGAGAGTAAAAAGATAGACGAACCAATCGACAAGAAGGCTTAAAAAACGCTGACGACGAATATCTTTAACGCCCTCCTCCGAAAGCACGTCCGGAAGATTCCTAGGAAATTTTTTCCGCTTGGGCCAGGGTGGAAGAGATGATGGAAGTGATCTCAAGAACCTTGGCTTCTTCGATAGGCGATCTTCGGGCCGCGCAGGAGGCGGTTTCGGAAGACACCCGCAATTTGTTGGAACTCATTTTTAGGCGCGTTTTGAGCTCGGCTTGTTCCGCGTTAAGGGCGGATACTCTTTCGTGATCATTAGAGGCAGACAGCCCTTTAATTTTATCTTGAAGAAGGACTAATTCCTGAGCCAAATTATCGTGAGCGGCCTTATCGGAGAGGAAGGCCTTTTGTTTGGACTCGGCGAAACGCTTGGAATCAGAAATGTCTCCAAGGTAAATTTTCGCTTGAGAAACCATCGCTTTAAGGTTTTGAAGCGCTTCCGTTCTCTCGCTGTCCGTCAATCTTTCGATTCGAGCGATTAATTTTTTTAGAGATTCGTTGAGCCGATAGCCTTCTCCGACGCTGGAAATATAGGCAAAACCGACGACCTTAGACAAGTAAGTCTCGTTTTTCGGCATATGCCCTAAATCCATCAGCATTTTAATGGAAAGGCCGGGGGTCGCGGCGGTGGCGTCTTGGCCGTCTAAAATTCTGAGTTTGCCCAGTTCGCCGTCTTCCAGGCGGAAGTCATTAGTTCCTTCAATTGGAACGCGACGGGTTTTTTTTGTTAAAAACTGCCGTTCAATGGACATGGTGATATCGGCGAGATTGGCGGATTCTATTCCCATCCCTATAATATGACCCAGATAGGGAGTATTGGCGTCCGCTTTTGACCAGTTGGGTTCGTTGGTGGCGTACTTCTTCACGCCGGCGATAATGCGGCTTTCCGCATCCTCGGGAGTGATGGTATTTAAGTCGATTGCTTCAATAACGTTTTCTTTTCTTTTAAATGCCATGAGATGTCTCCTTTATCTTTTGTTATTCTAACATATTTTTTTGTTATAATAAGCTGGTTGTAAGTGAAGTATCATGATGGGACTGTTAAGGAGAACCAAGAAATTATGAAAAAGACTTTCGTTCAGTTTGTTTCCGTCGCGATCGTTGCCGTGGGGGCGCTTGCTTTTATTTCATGCTCCCCGAAACATGTTAAAGTCAGCGGCGTTCAGACTCCTCCCGTAGCCGTGTCTACGCCAACGGTCGCGGCTTCGACCATGACCGAGGCGAGCTTGCGCGGCGGTGAATTTGAGGAGGTCCCACAACTAGCTTCCGTTTATTTTAACTATGACAGTTCGAAATTGAGCTCGGCAACTCGCGCTATTTTAAAGAAAAATGCCCATTATCTAAAAAAGCATCCCGATATGGATATCTTGGTGACCGGAAATTGCGATCAAAGAGGGACAGTCGAATACAACCTGGCCTTGGGGCAGCGTCGTGCAAAATCAGTCCGCGGCTACTATACGCTCCTAGGGATTTCCGGACATCGTATCGCCACCATTTCTTATGGAAAAGAAAAATTGGTGTGCACCGATATGACGGAATCATGCTGGTCTAAAAACCGCCATGCCGATACCCTGGTGCGGGAGAAAATCGCGGCCAAAAGCGCGGCGTCCTTGACTCCGGCATCTTCTTCGACCACGGCGCCAGCCCCCGTTCCATCGCCGGCGGCCGGACAGTAAACTTTGTTCATTGGAAAGAAATCGCCGAAGGTTTCAGTGTTATTTCGGGGACACAACACTAGTGCGCGTAAGAAAAACGGTTTTATTTGCGGCGCTCGCCTTCGGCGTTTCTTTTTTGAGCGCCTGTGTCGCCACTCAACAGGATGTTGTGGATCTTGAGGCGCAGACCGATGCCCTCAAACAACAGCTCGTCGGCCTTCAAAAAACCTTAAGTTCCCTTCAAGATAATCAGGCCGATTTATCCGAACAAGTGAAAAATCTCCATGACGATCTGGGGGTTTATACCGAAACCATCAAAGAAAACGAAGGCCAGATGAGCGATCTTTCCTCAAAAATAGATGATATGCGCGTCCAGATCGCCAATCAAGTTCTCTCCATTGGAAAGGTTTTGACGGCCCAGCAGATTAAAAATATCGAAGCCCAGAAGGCGGCTTTGGAAAAAGATGAGAAATCTCGCGCGCATTCCCCGACTGAAATTTTTAACTCCGCCGATATTCGCCTGGGGCTTAAAAATTATGACTTGGCCGCCCAAGGTTTTAACGAATATCTGCAAAAATATCCCACCGGGGCTTTTGCCGATGCCGCGCTTTATAAGTTGGGGCGTTGCTCTTACGGGTTAAAGGAGTGGAAAAAAGCCGGAGAAGAATTTGCTCTTTTTATGACTCGCTATCCAAAAAGTAATCTCATTCCTTCAACCCGCTTGATGTACGCGCGCTCCCTGATCCATTTGGGAGGAAAAAAACAGGAAGCCGAACAGTATCTGGAATCTGTAGAGAATGATTTTCCCAAGACTCCCGAGGCTCATTCGGCGGCTTTGGAATTGAAAAGATTAATTCACAAGTCTTCCAAGCGGGGGAAAACGAAGAAAAAAATTAAAAGGCAAGCTGCGCCGCAGTGAAAAAAATTGTTTATTTGATCTCGGTTGTTTTTTTTACATTCCAAATTCCGCTTTGGGCCGACACCAACGAGCTTTATCTTCAACTCTCGGGCCAAAATCAATCCCAGCCGCTTCTCAACGTCGCTTTCCCGCCGTTTATCGCTCGTCCCATGGGGCAAAAAAAAACCGCTTTGATGGCTCATGAGCTTTGGGGTGTCGTGCGGGCGGACTTATTGATGTCCAGGTATTTCAATGTGTTGGAAAACGGGCCTCTTTTCAACGGCTCAAATGCAAGAGAAATCGCCTCTGTTTGGCGAAAGAAAGGCGCATCTTTTTTGATGACGGCGGAAGTTTCACAAGCCCTCGATCAATTGCAGATTACGGTTCACCTTTTAGATCTCAATTCCGGATCCCTTATTTTAGGTCATTTTTATAAAGGCCCGGCCGATTCTTGGCGGGCCATGGCCCATCAAATTTCCGATGAAATTGTGCGGGCTCTGACGGGAAAGCCGGGAATCGCGCATACGAGAATCGCGTTTTCCAACGACCAGACGACTCATAAGGAAATTTACCTGATTGATTATGATGGAGAAAATTTGAGAAGGCTCACTTGGGACCATTCCATTGACATTTTGCCTCGTTTTACCCCAGACGGCCAAAAAATTGTTTATACCAGTTATAAAAATGGAAATCCCGATCTTTTTATCCTAGACTTAAAGCCGGGCAGTCGCCCGCAGCCTTTTTCGAGTTATCAGGGGCTTAATATCGCCGGCGGATTTTCTCCAAACGGAGATAAAATTTTAATGACTTTGTCGCGTGGGAAAAGCCCGAACATCTATGTTAAAAATCTGGTCAATGGACGCTTAACCCAACTGACTAATGACCGGGGGGCCGACAGTTCCCCGACTTTTTCTCCGGATGCCGGCCAAATCGCTTTTGTCTCCGACCGAGTGGGAAACCCCGAGGTTTACATCATGGACCTTTTAACCGGGGGCGCCAAGCGACTTACGATGCTCAATTGGTGTGATTCCCCTTCCTGGTCTCCGACCGGACAATGGATTACTTTCGCGGGAAGAGTGTCTCCGACCGATAAACTCGACATTCTCTTGACCGATATTACCGGCACCGATGAGCGCGACATTACTCACGGGAACGGCTCAAGCGAGAACCCTTCCTGGTCTCCAGATGGGCGTTTCATCGTTTTCAGTCGGACTGGGAAAAACGGAATTTCTCGTCTCTATGTGATGGATGCCGACGGCTCGGCGCCTCACGCTCTCTCGAAAATTCGCGGCAACAGCGCGACTCCTACCTGGTCGAGATAATTCGGTCCTATGTCTCTTTCCAGCGCTCATTAAGGCGGCTTGTCTTTATGAGAAAAGGGACTAAACCACTTCAGCCTGGCAACCGGGGGATAAACGGTAGTTTTTGCTTCTCCATTGAATGGTCCGGCGAAATCCAGAGATCCAAATAGCGGTCGCCGTCAGATCAAAGAGGGGAATTCCGATATAAGAATAAAAAGGCATCATTTTGCGCGCGATTCTTAAATCTTGGATGATGCCCACCAAGATGCGGGAAACAACGGTCGCGGTCAGAAGAAGCGCGGCGGCAAAAACATGCCAGTGGGTCAGCCAAGCAAAAATAAGAAATAAGACAGCCGCGTGAGTCGGAGAAAAAAGCGGGGCGATCAAATAAAGGTTAGGAAGACAAGAATGGATGATAGAGGCCCATTTCGATAGATGCTGGAAAGTGTCTTTGACGCTTTGAGTGGTTTCCCGAAAGAAAACGGGGCGGTTGAGAAAAGCGTGTTTGCCGCCGGATTTTGAAACCGCCACTCCCAACGCGTAGTCATCTGCGATGCGTTTTTCAAAAGATTCAAGGCCGCCTATTTTCTTAATCACTTCCCTTGAAAACCCCATCCAGGCTCCGGCGCAAAACGGAAATTTGAACAGATAATAACTCAGAGCCGCGGGAGTTGAAAATCCATGGTTTAAGGCGACGGCAAAACTCATTTCTGCGGCATTTTGAGGATCCGCAAAATAAGGAAGAGCAAAGACCGCGTCATAACCAGAGCCGAAAGCGCGGGCGGTTTCGCGAATTAAGGACGGGCTGGCCCAGGCGTCGGCGTCGGAAAAAATGACGAAAGGACTTTGGGCTTTGGGAAAGGCCTCGATCATGTTGTGCATTTTTCCCATTCGGCCTCGGCTGGGCCCGGTGAGAATGATGGAGACGTTTCTTTCTTTCTTATATTGAGAAAATCCAACCGCGATGGGATAAGCCGGGTCATTGGAAGACTCCATGGCGATGAGAATTTCCAAGCGGCGTTGGGTATCAGATTCCGCCAGAGATTCCATGGCTTCTCGGATCCCATCATTGAGCCCTCTGATAGGACGAATAAGGGTCATTTTTTCGGCGAAAGTGGAATTCGTGGAAACTCCGCTTCGGCTAAAATGTCGAAATGTCGCAAGGGCAGAAGCCCATAGCCCCACCAGAAGGAGTGTCGCCCAAACCGCGAAGAGAGAGTTAAGCGCGTGGAGCATCGATATCTTAAATTATACAGAATTGTGGATTTTTATGGGCGATAATTTTGGGGTAAGTTAAAAGTATAATAAATCAAAATCGGGCCGTTAGCTCAGCGGTAGAGCGTTCGCCTTACACCCATGCCGGAACTTTTTGACAGAGTTTGATATTTTTTGTTTGTCGTCGAGAAACGCGCAATTTCGTTTTGTTGGCTTTTGCTCATTTTTGGTGCCAAATGATGGCCATTTGGCACCAGGAATGGCACCAAATTTTGCGGAGGCGTCAGGGTCATTTTTTCGGCAAAACTAAATTTTTCGCCGCGCCTTTCGTGCAAATTTTTGACATTGTCGTTTCCTCCTGGACTTAGGCGGATTTGAGGTAGGTGTCCAGCAGCTGGAATGCCGCGTCGATATCTTCTGAAATACCGCAATCGCGCGCGAGCGCGGCGAGAAGCGACTCATTCAAGGGCCTCCCCGGAGAAAGAACTTCGCCTAAGGCCATGTCGATGTCCTTGGTTGCGCGCGCTTCCTTCATTCTCAGTTCAAGGGCGTATCCGCCTTTAAGCGCCCATGGGGCCTTGTTGCGCGCAAAGAGCCTGGCTAAGAATCGATCAAAGGCGATTTCCCGGCGGAGGCGCTCGATAGGTAGATTCTCCTTTTGGGCGATCAGCCTGAGTCTATCTTCCAAAGCGCGACGGAACGCCGTCGCGGTCGCGTATTTTTGCGCCTTCTCCATCAGTGATCCTTTATGAATTCTAGGATTTTTTTCTTCACGTCGTCTGATATCCTGGTGTCGGCCGCGATTTTCGATTGGCTGATAAGCCCGCGCTGGAGAGCTTCCCGCGCCGCTTGGCGGAGAAAGGTGTCCTCTACATAGCCCGCCGCGACCAGATCGGCGATAGTCTTTAGCGGTTTTGTCACCCAAAACCCCCGCGCGTCCTCAATCTCATCTTCGTAAAGTATGCCCCGATGCAGAACTAGGACTTGGGGGATGGGAGCGCTTCTTCGGAAATCAGGAGGAACGGTCATGTGGAGTTTTGGCGGATTGAGATCCGAAAGATTGTAGAAGCTCAGGGCGGTCTCATGGGAATACACCCCCTGCGGTTTATCCGTTCGGTCTCGGGACCATAGCGACCAGGCGATCATGTCAGGGCGCTCCGTGATTGGAAATTTCGACAGGCGATAGACGCCCCGGCATTCTCGAATCCAATTGCCGCAGCGGACATGGTAATAGTGGTTCTTTTCATCGAAGCCAGCGGCCTCGGCTTGCTTGGCGGTAAAATACCCTTGTTGCCTCTCAGCGATTTCAAAGAGGCGATCAAAGGATTTTTTATAAGGGTGTTGGATTGTAGGCATACACTAATACCGTAATTTCTACGGATATTATGCGTTAAATAAGTAATTAAGTCAAGGGGGACTGTTCCTCATAAACACCGTATTTTTTACGGTGTTTATGCAATGGCAAAGCCGCGCTATCGCTGTCCTTGGCTCTGTCTCCCAGCCGATTCCTGATCCAAAAAACCAGTCCTTGACTCCCGGTGAACCCAAAACCTCCCCGACTTCCAAACCTTTTCGAACATTAATCGAACCCTAAACCCCCAGCCCTTCGGTCTCAAACTCTCATCCTGATCCTCCCGTTTCCGGCCGCTCACCAACCTATCCTCATGACATTTCTTCGCTCAACTCAACCCTTGTTTCTCGTACCACCCAACCCAAACCTGCCCTCCTTTCCTTCCACTTTTAAGCTCGCTCCTAACCATTTTCATCCCAACTTCCCGCCTCCTCTTTCCTTAATTTCCTGCCCTCAACCCCCGCCGTCCTCCTGACCACAGCACCACATTTCACCACTATTTTTAATGTGGTTGTGGGGGTGTGGTCAGGAGGCTTAAGCGGCTTTTCGCGCCAAGAGGCGGGGCAAAAAAAGCAGGAAATATAAATTCTTTCCGTCATTTGGCCGCTTTTCACCTACGTCTGCAAGAACAGACGTAGCGACAGACGTAGGTTTTGAGGGTTTTTGGGGGGACTAAAGCTAGGCTTTGCCCGCGCTATTGGGACGCCCACGCCCTGTTCGGAAGTAAAGGGGAGTTTTATTATCAACTATTTTTGACTGAAGTCTCGGAGCCTAACTTGCCCTCAACCAGCCTAGAGATGATCCCAAGCTTTGCCGTCCTTGACCCCTAAGCGGAACCTCAAACCTACCTAACTTCCAAACCTTTTAGACCCTAAACCCCCAGCCCTTTAGCCTCAAACTCTCATCCCGATTCTCCCGTTTCCGGCCGCTCACTGACCCATCCTCATGACATTTCTTGGCTTAACCTAACCCCTTGTTTCCCGCATCTCCCAACCCAAACCTGCCCTCCTTTCCTTCCACTTTTAAGCTCACTCCTAACCATTTTCATCCCAACTCTCCGCCTCCTCTTTCCTTAATTTCCTGCCCCAATCCCCGCCGTCCTCCTGACCACAGCGCCACTGAAACCACCATTTTTCAATGTGGTTGTGGGGGTGTGGTCAGGAGGCTTAAGCGGCTTTTCGCGCCAAGAGGCGGGCCAAAAAGGGCAGAGAAATAATAGATTTTTAATGAATCCCCGCTTTTCTCGACCCTTCCGGCATGCCGGAAGGATTGCCGGAAGGAATTTGAGCGTCCAACTCAAGCCTCCTGATAGGCAGCCCATTCAATTGAGGGAGGCTACTCGAACTCAGGCAGTTCAATTTCCGAGGGCGGTACGGCGAGGATTTCGCGCTCGACTTTGTTTAGATTCTTAAGGTAGCGGGCCAGATCGGGCGCGCGAGCGTCTATCGAAAACCAATCTGCGGCCGCCTGAAATCGCGAGACAAGCCGAGGGTGGTCGATCAGCTTTTTATCCGCCATGGCGCGGATGTCGTTGGCATCGTCACTGTTAAAGCGCTTGAGCTTGCTGAGCGCGATATCAACGATATCGAGGACCTCGACCCTGAAGTTTTTCAGTTCAATGCGCGGCAGCGGGTGGAATAATGGACTCTGAGGGAGAAACAAAATAGCGCGGTTGACGATGTCTACGTAAAGGTGGAGCCGTTTATAAATATCGGTGTCCTTGCCCGCCAGGGTTAGAAGCTGCGCCTTGATTTTTGGCGAGCCGTCCCTGGACTCCAAGATGTCGCTATCCTTGGTTCCGCGTTCGTAACGGGTCTGGAGCATCAGCGCGGCGGAGCCGATAATTTGGAGAGTGATGGGCTCTTCTCCGATCGGCTTCCATCCTGAATCAATTTCTTTGAGGAAGACTTCAATCAGCGCCACGGGAAGCCCTCAGCGCTCTTATAAAATCATCGGTCTTGATTCGCGTGGCAATTTTCCATTTTCTTGCCAGCGGAGAAAGGTTTTCGCTGACCTCCTTCAACGCCTCCGGGGTCGTGATCTCGGGGTCAAGAACATCAAGAGGCGCAATATCTTGGGAATCCAGCTCCGGGCTCAACGGGGGCAGGGGCTGAATGTTGATTCCGATGATGGTCGCGGCTCTTCGGTATTTGACGCGCCATTGGCGCGGCAAGAGCCGCAAAGCCTCTTGTCTTATGGCTTCCAGGGCCGATTCAATCGCCCACTCAAAGCGGTTTGCCAGGCCGAGATTCCTGAACTCGGTTCGCAGTTTGCCCAGATTCATTTGTCCGGCATGGTTTGCCAAAACCGGAGCGATGGCCGCGATTTGCCGCGCCGAATCTCCGGACACAAGCGCTTCGCGGATCGCATCCGTCGCGGCTTTCAGCTTCTCGGAGGGGAGAATATCCTCGCTCTCAAGCAGGTGCGCCGCCCCCTGCCGGGCCAAAGCATTTTGAATCTGGTCTCCGGCCGGCATTTTGCGTTTCGAGAAATAATCCAGCGCGATGTTGAAGTGTTTGAGGATGGCGAGGAGTTGATTCGCCGAGAAGGAGCCATTGCCTCGTTCGAGCTGGGAGAGATGGCCTTGGGTGATGCCCAAAAAAGCGGCCAAACGCTGCTGGGTCCAGCGGCGTTCCTTCCGCAGTTCACGGATTTTTGTTCCGATTTGCGCTTCCAGGATGTTCGCGGTCATATTTATATAGAAATAAAATTATTTCTATATAAATATTATAAACGAAAAATGCTTATTTTTCAAGGGGGAGTATCGTGGCGGGTGGCTTCGGCTGCTTTACGCGCCAAGAGGCGGGACAAAAAGGGCAAGTGCAGGAGATATCAATTTTTTCCCTAATTCGGCCGGTTTTTTGGGAGGACTAAAGCTCGACTTTGTCTGCGCTATGGGGACGCCGATCTCCCTTTAATAAGCAATGGGGAGCGCTATGTTAAGCGAATCAAATGACGACTCCGATGAGACCAAGAGCTACGCTTATTTCCCGTCCAGCACGACCGTCGCGGATTCCAAGAATGGCGTCACGGTCTACCAATGGCTGAGCGACAGCGGCTTGAGAAAACCCACCCAAACGACCGACCCCCTGGGCCGAACGACCACGATGACCCGCGACGCCTTAAGCCGCGTCGTTCAAAACGCCGACCCGCAAGGGAACAAAACCAATTTCAGCTATGACCCGATGGGAAATCTTTTGAGCGTCACGGATGCCTTGAACGGCCAGACCAGTTATTCTTATCAGCCCGGCCGCCCCGAGCGCAATCTCGCGAAGGTCACCGATGCCCTCAGCCACCCCACTCAGTTTTCCTACGACATTAACGCCCGGCTCACCGCCGTGACCAACGCTTTAAGCCAGTCGAAGAACTTTTCCTATGACACCGAAAATAACCTGACGAGTCTCACCGATCCCGACGGCCATAATATTTCGTTCAGCTACGATGCCGATAACCGATTAATAAGGAAGACGCTTCCCGAGGGGGCGGTCAATTATTCTTATGACGTGGTCGGCAATTTGATCTCGGTCGCCGACTACAACGGCTCCAAGATCGCGACGACTTATGACGCGGATAATCGCCCGACGCAGGTCGTTCAAACTTTGCCCTCTGGATTTTCCGCCACGATCGGTTATACTTATGACATGGCCGGAAACGAAACTTCGATGACCACCCCGTGGGGGACCTTTAACTTTACTTATGACGCTTTGAATCATGAGACTTCGATCGCGAACCCGCAAGGAGAGAAGTTCAATCTTTCTTATGACGCCGACGGCCGAAGGGTCGGTCTCGCGTATCCAAATTCCGTTCAAACGAATTACGGCTATGACGCCGCGTCGGAGCTCACGCAAATCATCCATCAGAAAAACGGAACCGCTTTGGCCTTCGCGGAATATGCTTATGACTCGGATGGCAACCGCGTCAGTATGGCGACGCCGGATGGGACGAATGTTTACGGCTATGATCCCTTGAACCGCCTCATCAGCGCGTCCCATCCCGCGCCGTCCAATTTGCCGATCCTCAACGAAAACTTTTCTTATGATCCCGTCGGGAATCGCTTGTCGGACGCTTCGATAACGAATTATTCCTACAACGCCGCGAACGAGCTGGTCTCGAACTCATCGTTTACTTATTCCTATGACGCCAACGGCAATTTAATCTCAAAGACCGATTCCGCCGGAAATAAAACAAGCTTCAGCTATGATAGCGAGAATGAGCTCATCGGCGCGTCCATGCCGAGCGGCGTTTCGGCCGTCTACAAATACGACGCTTTGGGCCGCCGGATTTACAAGAGCACGGGCTCGCTTCCCTCACAGACTCAGCAATTCATTTACGACAATCAAAACATTTTGGCGATCCTCGACGGGAACAACAACTTGATCGCGCTGTTTACCCACGGTCCGGGCATTGACGAGCCGTTGGAAATCAGGCAAGCCAACGGAACGGAATACTTTTTACACGCTGACGGTTTAGGGAGCATCGTCGCCGCAACCGACATAAACGGCAACCTCGTCGAGAAAATTGAATACGAAAGCTACGGCCAGCCGGTATTTTTGGATGAGCGCGGCCCAAGCCCTGTCGTTGAATCGCAAAGCTTCACCCAAAGCCCGTTCGCGTTTACGGGGCGGGAATGGGATGAGGAAATCAATAAATATTTTGATCGGATGCGCTATTATGACCCCATTACGGGGTTCTTTTTGTCGCAAGATCCTTTTGGAACTCAAGTCGACCCCAATCAATACCGCTATGCGCTAAACAATCCCGTCAGATTTACCGATCCGAGCGGAGAAATCGTCCCCATTCTCGCGCCAATTCTTATCGGCGCCGGGGCGGGAGCCATACTGGGAGCTGGTGGAACTGCATTGGCCCAAGCTGTTTTCTACGGTTGTGTCGATCTAAAAAGTGTCGGTCAAGCGGCGTTAGCGGGAGGGGTGGGCGGCGCCCTATTGCCTATCATTGGAACGGAATATCTGGGAGCGGGAATAGTCGGGATCGCCACGGGCGCGGGCCAATATTATTTAACGACAAACAATTTTTCTTGGACAGGGCTCGGCGCAGCCAGCGGCATAGGCTTTGGCGCGGGCTTACTTGGTGGACCTTTTATAGGACCTGCCGAAAATATATTTTTCCCCGAGCCCTGGTGGATCACGTTTGAAAGCAATGCTACCAAGGCAGGGCTTGTTAGAGGTTTAGGCGCGGGCGGCATATCCGGACTTTTCCCGCGCCCCAAAAACTGCGGCTGCTCTAAATGAGGTTCACAATGAATACTAGAGAGTTCATAATATTCAAAATTTTAATATCAACCATACTAATGGGAACATTGCTAGGCTTTATTATGGGGATTGATTACAACCACAAAGGTAAAACAAAATTTGGCCAACAGCTTTCTTATTGGGATGAAAAAATGTTGAGACAGTTGAGGGGATGGTGGGTTCTGATAAGATTTGCGGCACTTGCGGCCTCAGCTTCAATTGCTATCCTTTTCTTCCCACATGGAGTGGCATATGAGGCCGGAGAAAAACTCACAAGAATTTCAACCATTGTATATTTCTGCTTGGGGGCGATAATAGCAAGAATAATATTGTTTCTATTATAATTTTCGGTGAATTACAATGCTTCTTGCCCTCGCGCCGCAATGCTCGCAGCCAAACCTTCCCCAAGCCCGATGGCAAAACCCGCCGCCGGGACGCAGCTGCGTTTACCCCGGAACGGGGAATCAAAATCTCGCCGGCTCCGCCCAGTCCACCATGCCGCCCGGCTCCCCGCCGTGACCAACGCTTTAAGCCAGTCTAAAAACTTTTCCTATGACACGGAAAACAATCTCACCGGCCTCACTGACCCCGATGGCCATAACATCAGCTTTTCTTATGACGCCGATGGCCGAAGGGTCGGTCTCGCGTATCCAAATTCCGTTCAAACGAATTACGGCTATGACGCCGCATCGGAGCTCACCCAAATCATCCATCAGAAAAACGGAACCGCTTTGGTTTTTGCCGAATATGCTTACGACTCGGACGGGAACCGCGTCTCGATGGCCACGCCCGACGGGACGAATGTTTATTCTTATGATCCCTTGAACCGCCTCATCAGCGCGTCTCACCCCGCGCCGTCCAATTTGCCGATCCTCAACGAAAACTTTTCCTACGATCCCGTCGGGAATCGCTTGTCGGACGCTCAAATTTCCGGCTACAATTACAACGCGGCGAACGAGCTGGTCTCGAACTCATCGTTTACTTATTCCTATGACGCCAACGGCAATTTAATTTCAAAGATCGATTCCGCCGGAAACAAGACGACTTTCAGCTATGATTCCGAGAATGAGCTCATTGGCGCGTCCATGCCGAGCGGCGTTTCGGCCGTCTACAAATACGACGCCTTGGGCCGCCGGATTTACAAGAGCACGGGCTCGCTTCCCTCGCAGACTCAGCAATTCATTTACGACAACCAAAATATTTTGGCGATCCTCGACGGGAACAACAATTTGGTCGCCCTTTTCACCCACGGCCCGGGGATCGACGAGCCACTGGAAATTCGCCAAGCCAATGGAACGGAATACTTTTTACACGCTGATGGTTTAGGGAGCATCGTCGCGGCGACTGACATAAACGGCAACCTCGTCGAAAGAACTGAATACGAAAGCTACGGTCAGCCGGTTTTCCTCGACCTTCGCGGCGCGTCGCCCGTCATCGAATCGCAATCGTTCACCGGAAGCCCCTATGCCTTCACGAGCCGCGAGTGGGATGGAGAAAGCAGGCTGTATTTTTACAGAGCCAGATACTATGACCCTTTGGCCGGCAGGTTTATCCAACAGGACCCGCTTGGACTTATAGGGGGTATTGATTTTTACACATACGTTACTGGAAATCCTGTAATAGGACATGACCCGCTCGGAATGTTTAATGGTTTTCCTGTTTTTAATTTACCGCCCGGAAGCATGTTCCCACCAAATCCGCCGCAATTTCCGATAGGGCAAAGAGTGACATTTGCACAATTTATGTCATGCGTGGAATCGAAATTGCCACGCATCGTGCCGAACGCTATTCTTATAGAAGTAATTGCCGATTATCTTGAACTTGGCCCTGTCTTAGGGCCTGTAGTATCGGGAACAGCTTTGGCTCTTGACGTCCAAGAATGTCTTATGCCGCCACAAAACAGTTGTCCCCTGCAATCTGTGCCAATATCGAATGTATTACTGCCTAGAGGAGCTCAGTGAACGCACAATTTTTAAATCAAAAAACCATAACGATGTTGCGTATTCTCATCGTAACGATACTGCTCCTAGAATTTTTCGCGAACAATTTTGGACTTCTTGGAGTGTTCAACAGTTTGTTGAAAACCAAAATCCCTACATGGCTTGCTTTCACTGACGTTGTAGTGATATTTTTTTATCCATTCGGGGTTTTTCAGTTTCCTGCGCAATCAAATGAACGTTATATATACGATTTCTTATTTACTCCTTTTTTTATTATTCTTGTGCCTTGCTTTCAAAAGCTACCTAATTATGTTATCTATATCGAGTTGTTCAGTTTTCTTTATTATCTAATTCGAAGGTCATACTTTGATGAACCATTGCCAAGGATGGAAATTCAAGGTTCATCGAATTATGTCCATGAGCAGCGTAGCCCGATATGGCGTAAACACAATCCAACCTTGTGGTGGTATGTGCTTTTATTGAGCAATATTTCTTTCCTATTGCTCTCGTTTATTTCATATTTCTTTGGGTGGTGGAACATGGTGCATATTCCTATATGGATGGTAGTCATGAGTTCCATTCTTATGGGAACGGATTTCGGTGTATTGTTTATTTTGCATTGGAAGTCGCCATTACTCGCTACTTCACTGGGAATTATGGGAGGATTTTGTCTCGGTCTCTTAATGAGTTCGTTGGCGTTTCGTAACTGGATAGAGTTCCTCGTATTTGGCGGTATTGTATTTGGTGGCATTGTCTATTTTATCGTGGTTTGGATTCGCCAATGAACAAAAACCTTCAACATGCCATACTATAACTCAACCGGCCAGGCCCTCTCGGAATCCCAGGACTCGGGAGTCTTGAAAAGAAGCTATCAGTATTTTGCCTCATCCGAAACTATGACCGACTCCCTGGGCCGCACGACGGTTTATTTCTCGACCCAGACCCAAAACCTCCTCAAGCCCCTTCAAATCCAGGACCCCCTGGGAAATACGAGCGCGTTTTCTTATGACTCGGACGGGAACCGCGTCAGTATGGCGACGCCCGACGGGACGAATGTTTATTCTTATGATCCCTTGAACCGCCTCATCACGGCCGCGCACCCCACGCCGTCGAACTTGCCCGTGCTCAATGAATCATTTTCCTACGACCCCGTCGGGAATCGTCTCGCGGATGCCCAAATTTCCGGCTACAATTACAACGCGGCGAATGAATTGGTCTCGAACTCATCGTTTACTTATTCGTATGACGCCAACGGCAATTTAATTTCAAAGACCGATGCCGCCGGAAACAAAACGATTTTCAGCTACGACTCGCAAAACGAGCTCATCGGCGCGTCCATGCCGAGCGGCGTTTCGGCCGTCTATAAATATGACGCTCTCGGTCGAAGAATCTTTAAATCAACCGGTTCCTTGCCCTCGCAGACTCAGCAATTCATTTACGATAACCAAAATATTTTGGCCATCTTGGACGGAAACAACAACTTGATCGCGCTGTTTACCCACGGCCCGGGGATCGACGAGCCGCTGGAAATCAGGCAAGGAAACGGAACGGAATACTTTTTGCACGCTGATGGCTTGGGCTCGATCGTCGCCGCGACGGACATAAACGGCAACCTCGTCGAAAAAATCGAATACGAATCTTACGGCCAGCCGGTTTTCCTCGATGTTCGCGGCCCAAGCCCCGTCATCGAATCGCAATCATTTACCCAAAGCCCGTTTGCGTTTACGGGGCGGGAATGGGATGAAGAGACGGGGCTTTACGACAACAGAGCGAGGTATTATGATCCACAGTCAGGGAGATTTACGACCCAAGATCCTCTCAGTATTTTTGGTGGAATCAACTATTACCAATACGCTTTGAATATTCCTACCAAATTTACCGATCCATTGGGATTATCCGTAGCGTTTTTTGATCCCTGCAACGGTCTATTAGCCATTATAAGCCTTGGCACCCTATATGAATTTCCTGCTCAAAATATTACGACTGGAGGCTACGCGCCCATTCCGGCCGGGATTTACTCAGTAGGTCCCCCAAGAGAAAATACTGGAGGAAGAACAGGTTACATTCCGAGTGAGGGGCCCTATTTTATTCCAATAAATGTTCCAGGAAGAACTGGAATTGGAATTCATGGCGGTAGAATGGGACCAAGTTCCCCAACTCATGGCTGTATAAGAACGACTAATCAATCACTTCGTTCTATACTCTCAACGATCTATGACGCCAATAAAGACCCTATCAGTTCTATTACGGTAATTCCATGCAAATAAAAAGCATATTTGCATCCCTCATCATGATTTTGTTTACGAGCATACTCATGGGAGAACCTCTAAATAAGTATACTCATAAATTTGTAGATAAACGCTTTGGCCAAATTGTAATTGACGCTGGCCCACATGAATTTAAAAAGTTGAAGGACATATATGGTAAAGGGTTTTTTTATAATGATCAGCTTTGCTATTTTAACAGGGAATTCAACCAGTATCTTGATTTTTTTATTGGCCCAGATGATTCGATTGAAGGAATTCTTATTTCGTATAAAAGTCCAAGTGCTGGGTGTAAAAAAGCGATTACGCCTAACAAGAGCGGATTTTGTTCCGAAAGGAGTATTTGCCTTGGGATATCTTACTCCAAGCTAATAAAAATTTACGGTAAGCCACATAAAGTTAAAAGGAAAAAGGGGGAACTCCAAGTTGAATACCATACAGATTACAAGCAAGACCCCCAAGTTTCCCTTTATTATGATTCCAGTTATAAATTTAAGCATGGGAAACTTTTTGAATTGATGGTTTGGGACGGTGAGTAAATGGACGTCCCTCCCAATTCCAACTCGTCTTCCCCGGGACTGAGCGAACAACACAAGGACGGAACGCATATCCAGTATCAGGCCTTCGGCCTCAATCCCTCCTCTCAAACCTTTTTGCCGACGCAACTCACCGACCGAAACGGAAATACCTTGAATTATTCTCGCGACCCCTTGACCGGACTCCTCCTCAAGATGACCGACATCCACAACCGCTCCCTTTCTTTCAGCTACAACTCCCAGGGACAAATCTCGGGCGTGGCGGATTCCGCCGGACGCTCGCTCAGCTACGGCTACGACCTCTCGGGCAATAAAACCTCGGAGACCGACGCCGACGGCGACCAAACTAATTATTCCTACGGCCCCCATCACGGCCTGACCCAAATCGCCTTTCCCAACGGGGGAACCTGGAGCGTCGTCTATAACTCAACCGGCCAGGCCCTCTCGGAATCCCAGGACTCGGGAGTCTTGAAACGAAGCTATCAGTATTTTGCCTCATCCGAAACTATGACCGACTCCCTGGGCCGCACGACGGTTTATTTCTCGACCCAAACCCAGAACCTCCTCAAGCCCCTTCAAATCCAGGACCCCCTGGGAA
>JAJYOT010000013.1 GCA_021796015.1 bacterium | reverse complement strand
TTGCCGCATTTTTGTTCCGCTGAATCGTTCGATGCGAAGGGGGCGGAAGCCCCTTCGATTTCCAGCATTAACTCCCAGCCTTCTTCCTTGCCGGCGGAAGACTCTACCGTTCCGGAACCCGTGTCTTTAAATTTAGCTTCTGCCGAAACTGTTGGTCCCGCTCAGATCATCATCATTCGACATGGAGAAAAGCCGCCGGTTGGAAATCATCTTAACGATCAGGGACGCGCGCGCGCGCGGGCCTTAGTCGAGTTTTTTAAAAATAATCCGGAAGTCACTCAATATGGGACTCCGGCCGCGATTTACGCGATGCGCCCTAGTTCAAACGACGGCAGTTTTCGCCCGATAGAAACGGTGACTCCGTTGGCGGATAGCTTAGGTCTTCCCATTAACGAAAATTATGCCAAAAGAGACGGGGATGCGATGGCTCAGTCCATTAAAACTAGCCTTGATTATGCCGGAAAGATGGTTCTCATTTGCTGGGAACATCACGACATTCCCAATCTCGTCCGCTCTTTTGGATGGGACTCGGCCCCGGATTCCTGGAAGGGAGATGTTTTTGACCGCGCCTGGGTTCTGAATTTCGAAAATGGAAAGCCGACTTCCTTTAAAGATGTTCCCGAGCATGTGCTCCCCGGAGACAGCTCAAACTGATTTTGCGTTTTCTTGATATAATGTCCTCCCTGGTCTTCGATGGAATTTAGGGAATTTCAAGGACGTTCAAACTTTACCCGCGCGGAGGTTGAGGCCTACGCGCGGAGACGGCTTTTAAAGGGCGCGCCGCCGTTTCTTCCGAAAATTTCTGATTTTTTACTTCTTCCTTTCCATGAGATTGAGTCTATCGCGTGGGACGGAGTCTCCCAAACCGGGCGTATAGTGTCTGTTCGATATAATCGGATGGATGAGTGGTTTTACTTCTGTCATTTTCTGGGGGACCCCGTCATGCCTGGTTGTTGGGGGCTTGATGCCGTCTGGCAGTCTCTTAAATTTTTCGCCGCTTGGCGGGGGATTGAGAAGTGCGATAAAGAGCTTGAGTTTTCAGAGGTAGACTTTTCCGGCCAGATAAGGCCTTATGACGAAAAAATCACGTACGCGGTGGATATTAAGTCCATCGAACAAGAGGGAGAGGATGTTTTAATTACGGCTTCGGCTTCCGTTTTTCTTGGAGACGCTCTTATTTATTCCATCGGCTCGGCCCAGATAGGAACAGCTTTTTGGGAAAAAGATAAACAAGAAGATTTCCCTTCCGCTCTTTTGCTCGATGAAGCTCCGTTTGAGAAGCGTCTGGGCTATGACGAGTTTCTGTCTAAAAACATTCTATCGCGCGCGGAAATTACCGCCTTGTCTCAAGGGCGACTGGTTGAAAATCCACCGGTTGAAATGGGACTTCTTCCCTCGTCTTTAATGCTGGGGTTTGATTCGGTTGCGCGTTTGTCTTTCGATTCTTTCACGGGCGCTGGAGAGTTGTCGGCGGTTCAAAAAAACAACGGTTTGGAGTGGTTTTATCCAATGAACGGCGGCCTTAAGCCCTCCGCTCTCTTGATTGATTCTGTCTGGCAGGTTCTCGGTCTTTTTTTAACGTGGACCGGGGCGCCAGGAGTCGGGCGAGCTTTAGGCGTTGAAAAAGTCGAGGTCTTTGACATGGTCGGTTTTGATGCTCGCGAGATAATTTATCAAGTTAAGGTTCACAAGCTGATTCGCCCGACCGGAACTTCAGATGTCTTTGTCAAAGGGGATGCAAGCGTTTTCTCGGATGGACGGTTGATTTTAAACTGCCAAAACGCCCGCGTTGGTTGCCATTCGCGCATTCGCTACGCAGACTATCCTTTGAAAACCCCGATGTCTTTCGGGGGAAGCCTTAAAAGGGGAGAAAAGTAGCGGTGAGTGGTTTAACGAAAGAGAAAATATTGACCTTAATTCCCCAAGAGCGGCCGATGCGTTTTGTTGATGAGATATTGGAATTGGATGAGGAGCATATATTAGGCGTTTACACTTGGAAAAAAGAGGATGCCGTTGAATATTCCGGCGGCGTTTGGCGTATTCCGGCCGCGAAACTCATTGAGATGGCGGCCCAGATTGGAAGCGTTGCTTGGTGTATTTATCATATGACTCAGACTATTTCCGAGGCCGCGATCAGCGAAATGGTTGGTTTCTTTGCGGAAATTCGTCGAGCGGAGTGTAAGAAACTGGTTTTCCCGGGGGATAAAATCGCGTGTTTCGCTTCTTTCGGGGAAGACGGCTATTTTCGCGCAAACAAGCTCTTAAGCGAGGTTCAGATGCAATTTGACGGCGGCGCCAAGGACGGGCAGGATGTTTTTGAAGGGCTCCTTTCCGGAATCTGGGTTCCGCGGGAGAAATAGTAAGGGTTCGTGACAAAATAATATGAACAATTGGCTAAGCCGATTTTGGAGCGAAACAAGGAGAGAGGAGCGCGCATGGCTTAAGCCATGTAAGCGACCAGCGATGCAGTTGTAGCCCAAAGGCGACTTAGCCCCTTCAGGGAAGATCCATATTATTTTTTCACGAGCCATAAAGTCTCAATCATTTTGACACGTTATGATGGATAAATTTTTGGAAATTTTTATGTTATAAACTAGAAATCAATGAAGAAATCTCCAATCTTAACCCGATGGGTGGCGGCCTTAATTCTATGCCCTGTTTTATTTAACGCCTGCGACTATGAAATCAGCCCCAAAGCTCCTGAATCTTTTCCCTCAGCCAATGCGCGACCGTTACCGCTTAATGTCGGATATATTTCCATGCCTGTTCGCAAAAATATACTTGGAAGGGTTTTTGTTCTCCCGTCTTTTTCTGAAAAACAAATGAATACTTTCGGGACTACTCTCCAATCCGCAGGCTTATTTGGGAAAGTTAAAGAAATTCACCCCTTAGATGGAAAATCCAATTTTGATATTTTGATTAAACTTTATTCTCTTCGCTCTCAATTTAACAATTCCATTCCAAGCGTTTTTACTTTTTTTCCCGCTTTGTGATCCACTGATAATTGGTTGTGGAATTTATTGGAACTATCCAAACGCCTATTCACAAACTATAGCGGCGGTCGTCTCTAGGCCCAGCGGACAAACGCTCAAAACTTATACCGAGAGTATATCTATTACTGCTTCTCTTCAGACCTTTGCGGCTGGGTATTGGGAAAATTCGGCCGCTCAATCGGCTGTTGCTAATTTAGCCGCGAAAATAACTGGCGATATGATACGAGACCGCGATTTTTTTAGGAGTCTTGTCCCAGGGGATAGAGGTTCGGAAATATCCCCCGATTTGGCTCAAGCTCATACCCGTTATGGAGGTTCGGATTCCGGCCTAAACCATAATAATGAAGGATCTGTCTCCGTCAACACGCCGAACTATTCGGAACCGGTTCATTCGGATGATTTCGCAGTGGTCGTCGGAGTCGAGAAATACGCCGAAGACCTTCCTCCCGCTGAATTTGCAACCAACGACGCCAAGGCCGTGTTTAAACATTTAAGAGCCTTGGGCGTTCCCGCCCGGCATATCGTTTTCTTGTCTAATGACCGCGCCGGAAGAAGCGAACTCGTCAAAAATATCGAGCGCTGGCTTCCCATGAACGTAAAACCTGATTCCCACGTTTATTTTTACTTCTCGGGCCACGGCGCACCGGACCCGCAAACAGGAGAGGCTTATCTCGTTGGTTTTGACGGCGACCCTTCCGATCTCGCCGACACCGCCTATCCCTTAAGCCGCCTTTACGCTCATCTCTCGCGTCTTAAAGCCAAAAAGGTCATTGCGATGCTGGACTCCTGTTTTTCGGGCGCGGGCGGGCGTTCGGTGATCGCCAAGGGCGCAAGGCCCTTGGTCAACCAAATCAAAGAGGGAACCGTTTCACCCACGGGAAAACTTTTGGTCTTAACCGCTTCTAAAGCCGATCAAATTTCCGGCGTCTTAGAAGACAAGCGCCACGGAGCGTTTACTTATTATCTTTTGAAGGGCTTGAACGGCGCGGCCCTGAACGCGGACGACCATGTCACCCTTCATTCTCTCTACGGCTATTTAAAACCACAGGTTGAAGACGCCGCCCATCTCGATTCCCGCAATCAGGACCCCCAGCTTCTGCCGCGAGATTCTTCTTCCGATAATCTCAAGCTTCGCTAGAGTGGGCTTGGGATGGGATAAACCCCCAAAGGGCTTGACGAAAATCTTTTTTCCTGCTATTATTTAACTGACCGGTTGGTTAATTAATATTGGAGATAGCAAAAAAATCGTGGCTAGAAAACCAGACCCGCAAACAAGGGAAAAAATACTTAACGAGGCGGAGCACTTAATCCACCTCCAAGGGTATCATCTGACCACGATGGAGGATATCGCGAGGCGCTGCAAGATGACGAAGGCGAACCTCTTTTACCATTTTCCGTCCAAGGAAAATATCGGTCTTTCCGTTTTAGACGCTAAAATCGCGGACTATCAAAAACGTCGAGTTGAACCCCTGTGCGCGGGTGAAGATATCATAGCGGCGATTGAGGAACTTTTTGAAAGAGCGGCGAGTCATTATGAGAAAAATGGCTGTAGGGCCGGATGTTTGGTCGCCAACATCGCTCTTGAGATGAGCGATGTCAATTCTCTTTTTCGTGAAAAGGCCAGTGCGTTTTTCTCTGTATGGGCGGAAAACTTATCTCGAAGCTTTGCTTGCGCCCAAAAAAGAAGGCGTTTGAGAAATGATTTGTCCCCGCGGGCATTAGCCGAGGCTATTATTTCTCTTTATGAAGGAGCGGTGCTTTTGGCCAGGACTCATAAAGACCCGGTCGTCTTTAGGCGCATGGGAAAACTGGCCAAAATTATTTTGACGCAAAAAAGTCGTAAAAGGGAGGGTTAAAGACCATGGGACCGAAGACACCCTGCGGCTGCTAAGCCTGGAATCAAAAGGGCTCGGAATCGTTTCCGAGCCCTTTTTTTTTTATTGGTAAAAAGGATACGATGAAGGCGTGAGTTCCTATCACTTGGATTTTAACCCTGAAATTTTGCCCATTTTTCTAGCGGTGGCCGATGCCGGAACAATTTCCGCGGCGGCGGAGGCGGTTCATTTGTCCCAGCCGGCCGTCACCGCTCGCATGAGAAATTTAGAGCGCCAACTGAGCCTTCAGCTTTTGACGCGCTCCAGTGAAGGAGTGCGTTTAACGGCGGCGGGAAAGATTTTTTACGCGCGTGCGAAAAAAATTTACAGTTTGATGGGTGAGGCCGCTTTTGAAACCAGGAAATCTCCTTCTCCCAAAGGACAATTGCTTCTCGCCGCTAGCACGACGATTGCGGCACATCTATTGCCGTCTATTTTTTCAAAATTTAAAAAGAAAAATCCGGAAATTTCTTTTGTTCTTAATATAGGAAATACCGAGGAGGTTTTAAGTTGGGTCAAAAAAGGAGATGTTTCTCTGGGCCTGGTTGAGGGGCACTCACGCGTTCCGGCTGTTGGGCTTAAACCTTTTTTAGAAGATGAAATTATTCTCATCGGTCCCGCTTCATCTGTTTTTCATCCAAGACGCGCCCAAGATTTGCTTAAGTGTCCGCTTTTGTCGCGCGAGCCGGGAAGTGGAACGAGGGCGGTCGTTGAGCGTTCCTTAAGAAAAGCCGGCTTTCCCGCGAAGCGTTTTTCCTATGTGGCGGAACTGGGTAGTACCGAAGCGATTAAATCCGCGGTTTCTTCCGGTCTTGGGTTTGCGTTTGTTTCCCGCTGGGCCGTTCAAAAAGAAATCGCTTTAAAACAATTGTCGGTTTTCCAGTTGAAAGACATTAAAATTAAACGCCTTTTTCACTGGGTTCTGCCTTCCGGCGGTATGCCGCGTCTTTATCTTGAGTTTTTTCATTTTTCAAAAAAACATCTTCCTGCTTTAAATGGCGAGTAAAAATTAATAGAAGGCCATCAAAAAAACTGATAGCTCATCAAATAAATAATCTTTTTTTTGTTTGGAGTATGGCGTATGATTAAGTTATGAGCTACTCAAAGAAAGGAATCATCCAAGGAACGCTGATGTTCGGTTTAGGGGCTTTCCTTTTATATTCGGAATTTTCCACGGCTCAGGCGGGCCCGGCCCATCCCATGAAGCATCCGCATGAGGCGTTGGCGCGCCAAGGCGAGGCTTTTTTCAATCATACGCCGCAATTGCTAAAAAAATACGCCAAAAATGATCTTTCCTGTTCCAGCTGCCATTTGCGCGGCGGGCAAGAGCCGTTCGCGGCTTCCTTGGTGGGCGTTTATGGACGCTATCCTCGTTATACCGCTCGTTCCGGAGGAGTTATCACTTTGGCTGATCGGATCAACGGATGTTTCCTGCGGAGTTTAAACGGGAAGCCCTTGCCTCTTCAGGGAAATGAAATGAAAGCCTTTTTGGCTTATATGAAATGGATTTCGAGAGATGTTCCCGCGGGGAAAAAAGCGTACGGTCGCGGCCTCAAGAAAATCAAGGGCCTTTTTAAGGCCAACGCGTCTCGCGGAAAAATTCTCTATGCCGCGCGTTGCGCTCGTTGTCATGCGCGCAACGGACAGGGAGTGATCAGCTCCAAGGGGCGGGTGTTTGTCCCGCCGGTTTGGGGGCCGAAGTCCTTTAATATAGGAGCGGGAATGGCCCGCTTGAGCGTCGCGGCGGCGTTTATTAAATGGAATATGCCAAGATGGCAGGGTGGAAGTCTATCCTCCCAACAAAGTTATGATATAGCGGATTACCTGGTTCATCAGTCGCGGCCTGATTTTGCCGGAAAAAATAAGGACTGGCCCAAAGGCGGAAAGCCTGCCGATGCCAGATATTAAAGGAGAGCATAATGGAAATTAGAAAAAGCAAAAAATGGGCGTGGGCGGTGTTGACGGTCATGGCTCTGATGGCGGGGGCCTGGATGCATCGCGGTTATTCTCAGGGAACCTTTCAGGGGGCACGGGTGACTAAACCAATGTATAAAGCTATTTTTCAACTGGATTCCGACTCTCAGGGTACGATGAAAAAAACCCTTAATAACATCAAAAACGCCCTTCAAGATCCGCGTCTCAAGGGTAAGGTTAAAATCGAGTTGATTGCCAATAGCCTGGGGTATAAGGTGTATCTCAAGGGTAACGGCTTTGAAAAACTTTTGCGCCGGCTCCAGGCTCAAGGGGTGATTTTGGCTCAATGCTCCAATACGATTCGCGAGCTTAAAATCGACAAAAAAACCCTCTATCCGTTTATTTCCTTTGTTCCCTCCGCGGCCGGAGAATTGATTATTCGGGAAGGAAACGGCTGGGCTTACGTCCACCCATCCTAATTTCTCTAGGGGAGAAATGAAATGAGAAAAATAAGACCCTTTGTTTTGGCGTTCATCGGATTTTTATCCGCGCAGACGGCCTTGGCCAAGTCTCAAAAATTGGAGCCCATTCCTTCCGGACGGGACTCCGACCTGAGAGTCTTTTTTTCTAATGGAAAGAATATCTCCGGGATTCCGGCGCTTGAGCGGATGCAAAAGGGAGTTGATTTCTCGCTTTGGATCGCGGGAAACCAGTTTTTTGCGATGCCGGAGGTTTTGGGAAGGTTTCAAAAAGAGCATCCTGAAATTAAATCGATAGGCCTTATCACCTTGCCTCCCGGAAAGATTGCGCGCGCGATTCTTGAGGGGGGCTGGTCTTACAAAGGGCGCAAATTCCTCCTGCGTCCCGATCTTTATACGACGGTCGACATCGCGCATCTCAAGAGCCTTAAAAAAGCGGGATTGGTCAGCCGGTATTTCACCTATCTTCACAATCAGCTGGCTTTGATGGTAGCGAAGGGAAACCCAAAACAGATTCATGGAATCTCGGATTTGGGGCGGCCGCATTTGCGTATTTTCCTCCCGAACCCCGTCACCGAGGGAATCATGAGCGTTTACGGCGAAGAGGTGTTGAAGCGGCATCATTTGTGGAAAAAACTTACCCAGGGAAAAAATTGCGCCGGCTGTTGGGGGGCGCCGAATGTTTATTTCACGCGCGTTCATCACCGGGAAATTCCCAAGGCCATCAATGCCGGGAGGGCGGATGTGGGACTCGTGTGGGCGACTGAAAACGTTCACGCCGTTAAAAAGGGTTATGCCGTCCAAGGGATATCCCTTTCGGTTCGGGACAGCCTTAAAAACAAGGTTAATTATATCGCAAGCATCCTAAAAAACGGAGCGCATCGGAAAAACGCCCAAATCTACGCCTCCTATCTCAAGACGAAAAAAGCCCAAACGGCTTACGCTGATTACGGTTTCGCCGAGGCTTCCGCGGCTGATTTTAGGATGCGCCCCATTCCCTAAAAGACCGCCTTTGTCACGCGGATTTTACTTAGGGCTTGGAAAGAAATAATATGAACAATTGGGATGCCTAGGTTTGAGACGATTTCTAGGCGTGACGAGCGAGCATAGCTTAAGCTATGTAAGCGAGGAACAACAAAGAAATCGGCCAAAGATAGGCCTCCCCTCGCGATATTCTTTCGTCGGGAGGGCCAGGGCGCTTTTGGGCTGCGGCTTCGTTCTCCGTCGGTTACAATGCGCTTCGGCATTGCTCCCTCCTCGCGCCTCGCCTCGCTCCAAAATCCCCCTGGCCAATTGCTCATATTATTTCTTTCCAAGCCCTTATTTGTCGTCTAAGCCGACTGGGTGAAATTGATATGATGGGAAGTAGGTGAAAAAGACTCTTCCATCGCATAAGTCCTTGGATTTCTCTCGCGGAGAAATCTTCTTTAATCGAGATTTGAGCTGGCTCGATTTTAACGAGAGAGTTCTCTCCGAGGCGGAGGACCCCTCCGTCCCGGCGCTTGAACGCCTTCGCTTTTCCGCTATCGTCAGCTCCAATCTGGATGAGTTTTTCATGGTGCGGGTGGCCGAGATCGCGCGTTTGGCGCGGAGGTTTCCCAACCGGAAGTTTCCCGACGGGCTGACCGCCGCCAATTTGCTGATTCAAATTCGGGAAAGGGTCTTGCGCCAGAAATCCAGACAAGCGGTCATTGTCGATGAAATTTTCCAGGAATTAAAGCGGCATGGAATTTTTATCTATAACCGGTTGGAGGCTCATAGAGCCTTGGACGCAGAAATCCAAAAGCGGCTTCCTAGGATTAGTGTTCTCATCCGAAAATCCCGAGACCCTTTTCCGCATCTGAAAAGCGAGTGTCTGCACGTCTTTGTGCGTTTCCCGGGAGAATACGCTATCTTAACGATTGAAGACCGGGAAAAAAGACTGGTTTCTCTCTCTTCTCCTAAAAATACCCTGCGTTTTGCCCTGGCTGAAAGATGGCTTTGCGTGAAAGCTCCCGAACTTTTTCCGGAGAAAAAAGTTCTGGAAACTTTTTCTTTTAAAATTCTTCGAGAAGCCGATTTGCGCTATCACCCCGATGACGAAGAATCCTTGGAGTATCAGATTGAGGAAGCAGTCAAAAAACGTTCTTCGGCTAAGATTGTGCGCTTGGAGGTAGATGCCTCGGCTTATACCGAGGGTTCCTTGTTTTTAGGAACGGCTTTGGGGCTGGATCTTGCGGCTCTTTATCGTTTCGATCTTCCATTGGATTTACGGGCTTTGACCCAGATTTATCATGCCCCTGGGTTTGATGTTCTGAGATACCCCGCCATTGCTTCCCCCATTCCAAAACCCTTAAGGAAAAAACAAATCTTTGATGGGATTAAATCTAACGACGTTTTGCTTCATCACCCTTATGATTCCTTTGATATCGTCGTTAATTTTTTAAAAGCCGCCGCGCGCGATCCAAAAACGACTCATATTTCTCAAACGGTTTACCGCGTGGGTGCGCGTTCCCCCATGATGGCCGCCCTTCAAGAAGCGGCCCAAAATGGAAAGAAAGTGACGGCTTATGTCGAGGTCAAAGCCCGTTTTGACGAAATTAATAACGTTACGTGGGCTTCGGAACTCAGGCGTTCCGGAGTCCGGGTCGTGCGCCCTTTTGGACATCTCAAGGTTCATAGCAAGTTAACCGAAGTGATTCGTCAGGAAGAATCCGGGCCCGTCTCTTATTTGCATCTGGGGACTGGAAACTATCATGCGACGACCGCGCGTCAATACACCGATTTGGGGGTTTTCACGGCCGACGCGGGGCTTGCCGGAGAAGTTCGTTCTTATTTTAATTTATTGTCTCGCCGGGGGCCGGGAACGCGTTTCAAGGAACTTTTAGTCGCGCCCCAAAATCTCCGTGGCCAGATTCTGCGCCTAATCCGCGCTGAAATGGAGATTCAAAAAAACGGCGGACATGGGCGCATCATCGCGAAAGTCAATTCCTTGGTGGATCAGGATATCGTCGAGGCCCTCTATCAGGCGTCTCGCGCCGGAGTGCAGATTGACTTGATGGTTCGCGGAATTTGTTGCTTGAGGCCCCAAGTTCCGGGCCTCAGCGAGCGGATTCGGGTGATTAGCGTCATTGATCGATTCTTGGAGCACAGCCGCATTTATTATTTTCGAGCCGGCGGAGAAGGGAAACTTTACCTTTCGAGCGCCGATTGGATGCCTCGAAATTTCTATACGCGCATGGAAATCGCTTTTCCAATCAAGGATGAGGCTCTAAAACGCTATATTGTAAGCGTGATTCTAGCCAACGGCATTCAAGACAATGTGAAATCCTGGAACCTTCAAGCCGATGGGAATTGGAGTAAAGTAAAAGTTCCCGCGTCCAGAAAGACAATTCGTTCCCAATCGGTTTTTACGGCCTTGGCCGAGGCGGATTACCGGGATACGGCGCTGGCCCATCGCCGGCCGAAGGCGGTTCTAAACTATGAGTAAACGCACGATCTTTATCGGAGACATTCACGGCTGTTTGAAGGAGCTTAAAGAGCTTCTGAAAAAAATGGAGGTTCGTCCCGAGGATGATTTGATCAGCCTGGGGGATTTAATTTGCAAGGGACCCGATTCAAAAGGGGTCCTTGATTGGGCGATGAAGACGAAAAATTTGCGCTGCATCATCGGAAACCACGAACTAAGGTATTTGCTGTATTGGAAAGAGGGTTTGGTTCCCGATCAAAAGCCCTATGATTTAAAAACGGTTCGCCAGTTAGGAAGTCAATTCGGCAGGTACATGAAATTTCTGGATTCTTTGCCGGTCAGTATTTCCGGGCGCGGATGGCGGGCGGTTCATGCGGGTTTTGACCCCCGGCATCCTTTCGAGGGACAGTCGAAATGGGAATTGACCAATATTCGTCGCTTGGCCGACACGAAAAACCCCTGGTATGAGTCCTATAAGGGCCGGGAGCTTATTTTGTTCGGCCATTGGGTGAGACGGGAGGTCTTGCGGAGAAAAAATGCCGTCTGTCTCGATACCGGATGCGTCTATGGCGGAAAGCTCAGCGCCTTTATTTGGCCCGATAAAAAAATAGTAAGCGTTCGGGCCAAACGGATTTATCGCTACAAGGAATCATGGCTCTAACTCAAAAAATACTCATCATTGAAGACGAGAAACCCCTGTCTAAAATCCTGAAATATAATTTCGAGAAAGAAGGATATAAGGTTTTGTGCGCGTTCGATGGTCAAGAGGGTTTCGAGCTTTTTCAAGAAGAACGCCCGGATCTCATCGTTTTAGATTTAATGATTCCCAAGATGAGCGGGATGGATCTTTTGAAGGCGGTTCGCCTTAAATCAAAGACCCCTATTCTCATTTTGACGGCCAAAAAAGACGAGGTGGACCGCGTCTTGGGCCTTGAAATGGGGGCGGATGACTATGTCGTCAAGCCCTTCAGCGTTCGCGAGCTTTGCGCGCGGGTCAAGTCCATTCTCCGGCGCTCCTCTTCTTCATTAAACTCAACCGGCGCGTCTCTCTTTAAACACCGAACGTTGGAGCTTGATTTCGACCGCTATGAGTGCATGGTGGGGAAAGATTCTGTTTCTTTAACCAGTAAGGAGTGGGAACTTTTGAAGCTTTTGGTGGATGCGCGCGGACGTGCTTTGTCCCGGACGGAGATACTCAAGGAAGTCTGGGGTTATGAGCGGGGGCTTGATTTGGATACGCGGACCGTCGATCAGCATGTCGCGCGTCTGCGGGATAAACTGGGGCCGGAAGCCTCCTCGATTGTCACGGTCAAAAATGTCGGCTATCGCTTCCGGGTTTAAGAGCGGTCCCATTCTCGGCGCGCTTTTTTTCATCGCTTGCGCTTATTTTGTCGTTGAAAGATACCGCTTGAGAAAAAACATCCGAAAAATTTCGGAGGCGGCGGAAGCCATTACTTCCGGAAAATTGGCGCCCATTCCCAAAATGCCTCCGGGAGAGCTGGCGCGCTTGTCGTTGTCCTTGAACCTTCTTTCGGAAAGATTTCGGTATGATCTGACGGAAATGAAGAGGCTTGAGGAAATAAGAAAGGAATTTGTCGCCAACGTCAGCCACGAGCTTCGGACTCCGATTTCGACCATCCGGGCTTTCGCGGAAACTCTTCTCGAAGGCGCTCTTGAGGACAAGGAGAGATGCCGGGAATTTGTCAGGGAAATTTCTTTAAGTTCCGAACGTATGGAAAAATTGGTGGAAGACATTCTTCAGATATCGGCGCTTGAATCCGGGAAGATGCCGCCGCGTTTTGAAACGGCGTCCTTGATGAAAATCGCTTCTGAAACGGTCGCGAGCTTGATCCCCTTGGCCCAGCAAAAGCAGATTGTGCTTAGAATCGAACCTTTTGGGGATTTGCCCGAAGTTCATGCGGATCGGGAATTGATGAGGCGAGTTTTCATCAATCTGATTGAGAACGCGATTAAATATACTCCAGAAAAAGGATTTGTCCGCGTTTTCGCCGTTTTAGACGAAGAAAGCGTTAAGGTGACGATTGAAGACAACGGAATCGGGATATCGCCCGAGGATTTGCCGCGAATCTTCGAGCGCTTTTACCGGGCGGACAAGGCGCGCTCCCGTGAAATGGGAGGGACGGGGCTGGGCCTTTCCATCGTTAAGCACGGCGTAGAGCTTCACGGCGGAAGCGTGGGGGTGGAAAGCGCCTTGGGCAAAGGATCCAGGTTTTTCTTTAAAATCCCCGCGTTGGGGCCGCGTAAGTAGTAAAATAACCCCATGCTCGCGTCTATCCTTTCTCTCGTCGGCGTTCTTGTCGGCTTTTGGTTGGGCCGCAAGTTCTCGGGAGGCGAGGAAGCCGCTTTCTCCGCTCGTTTCGAGGAATCAACCCGGGAAAGAGAAAAAATCCGCCAAGAAAGGGATGCGGCCCTTCAAAGAGCGGAGGAGCTCAACCGGAAGGTCGGCGAGCTTGAGTCCTTGCGCGATTTAGACGCCCTGCGGGAAAAGATATCCAAGGAAATAGAATTGGCCGCCGGAAAGGCGCTTGAAAAAAACGCGCTTCAATTCCAGGAACGGGCGGAAAAAGGCGTGGGCTTTGTCTTAAACCCGCTCAAGGAAAAAATTCAAGATTTTGAGAAAAAAATCGAGGAAAGATACGTCAGTCAGACGAAAGACGTGCACGCCCTTAAAGAAGAGATTAAGCGCATCGTCGATTCTAATGAGAGGATTTCCAAGGAAGCCGACGCTCTTTCCAAAGCCTTGCGGGGAGAACAGAAAACCCAGGGCGATTGGGGAGAAATGCAGGTGGAAACCCTTCTGGAGGCCTCGGGATTAATTCAAGGGCAAGACTATCTTGCGCAAGGGGAAATTAAAGATGAATTTGGGCATTCGCAGCGCCCGGACTACCTCATCAATTTGCCGGGGAATAAAAAAATTATTTTAGATTCAAAAGTTTCTTTGTCTTCATGGTTGGACTACTGCCAAGCCAAGGAACAAAACGAACAGGAAAAAGCTTTGCAAAAAACCTTGGATTCTATTTATCATCACGTCGATGACCTTGCTGGAAAACATTATCAGAAGAACGAAAAATTAAAAAACGTTGGAGTTTGTTCTTATGTTTGTTTCTCCTGAAGGGGCTCTTCTGGCCGCGTCTAAGAAAGATTCTAAACTTTTTAAATATGCGTGGGAAAAAAATGTGGTTATTGTTGGCCCGACCACCGCTTTCCCGGCGTTAAGGCTATTTGCTCAAATTTGGCGCGGAGAAAGGCAAACCAAAAATGCGGTGGATATCGCTCAAAACGCCGGCGCGCTTTATGATGAATTTGTTTTCATTTTAGAGGCGTTGCAGGAACTGGAAAAATCGCTGAATAAGGCGCAAGAAAAGCGAGAGGAAATAGTCAAGAGAATTTCTCATGGCAGGGGCAACGTTTTAAAGCGAATTGAGAGTTTAAAAAAACTCGGCGCCAAGGCCAATAAACAAATTTCGGGCGAGCTTTTGGATTCGTCGGACGGCGAAGATTCCGCGTTTTTGACCGTCTCCCCGCCTCGGAGCGATTCCTAATTAGAGGCGCGGTTCTCTGGAAATATCTTTCCCTTCTTTCCGGCGCTGAAGAATTCGCCAGATCGAATAGGCGAGCACCGGGAAAAGGACGAAAACCCCCATCACGAAAACAAGGGCGTTTCCGAAATCAAAGGGAAGTCGAGGTTTTAGCGCGGCTTCCAATAGGCCGCCGAGGATAAAAACAATTCCGCCCCCGAGAAGAGTTAGACTTCCCGTGAAAATTCCAATCGACTTGATTTCCTCCGCGCTAAATTTCCCGGTGGTTTTAAGCGCGGAGCCGAAAATTCCGCCCAAAAGGGCGAGCATGAGCATGGTTCCCAAACCGAATAGAAGCCCCGGCAAAAATCCGAACCAAGCTGATGGCATCCTTGGAGAAGCGACGGTATAAATAAACAGCGCGAAAGGCCCGACCCCGAATCCAGCGATAAAGCCGTGAATCATCGCCCATCCGCGGGGAAATTGATTTTGAGCGGAGGGGGTGGCCGGGCTTTCCTGATGATGGTGGGTGAGAATCGAGCCTTGTTCCTCCAAATGCTCGGAGTTTTCATGATGGTGACCCAAAAGGTGAAGATGAATGTAGCGTCCGCGTTTTCGCATCAAAATTCCCGCCCAAACCATGACGATTCCAACTACGATATTGACGAGGGGGTTGATGCGGGAACTGGACAGCCAGGAGCCCAGAAAAAGATACGCGAGTTCCGAACCCAAAGCGCGCTGAAAAGCGAAGGCCAGGGAAAAATAAAATCCCGCTTGAATTCCTTTTTTTCCCGAAGCGCCTTGGAGGGCGTAGCTGAAGGTGATCGGCCAGGTATGCTCATCCGGCAAAATCCCGTGGAGAAGCCCGTATCCGAAACACTGTAAAAGAAGAGAAACCATCCGCCTATTCTACAAACTCTCAAAAGCGCCGATTGAGTTTGCGGACATGCGGACGCTTTGCTATCCTGGAAAAGGATATGAAATCCGTTCTTGCCGCCGCGTTTGTAATAGCTTCCCCGGCGCTTTTTGCCGCTCCTTCGGGGCAGCTGTCGGTTTCATCCGATGGAACCGGTTCCGGGACGATCATCAGTTCTCCCCCAGGAATCAACTGCGGAAATATCTGTTCCGCCGATTATCCCGCCGGGACCCAGGTGAGCTTAACTCCCAACCCGGATCCTGGGTCCGTGCTTGCGAGTTGGGGAGGAGATTGCGCGGGAACCGGAGTGTGCCTCATTTCGATTAGCAGCATAACCCCTCAATCGGCGGTTGCGGCCTTTAACAGCGAAAACTCTAACGCCGTCTCATTGACGGTTGCCTTGTCGGGCCTGGGAAACGGATCCATTACGAGCAGTCCCCAAGGAATTGATTGCGGGAGCGTTTGTTCGGCGAGTTTCGCCCCTCAAACTCAAGTTTCCTTGACCGCCGTTCCAGCCTCGGGGTCGGTCTTTGCCGGCTGGAGCGGAAGCGGCTGTTCCGGAACGGGCGCGTGCGCGGTTTCAAGCCGGTCGCCCGAATCCATTACCGCGGCCTTTAATCTCGCCGCGCATACATTGACGGTTTCCGTCTCGGGAAACGGGGAAGTTTCAAGCTCTCCTTCGGGAATCGACTGTAGGGCCGGAGGTTCCGGCGCCTGTTCGGCTTCTTTCGCGCCGGGGACGACAGTCGGCCTCACCGCGACGCCGGAAGCCGGCTCGTCGTTTACCGGCTGGGGCGGAGCTTGTTCTGGAGACGGGGATTGCTCTGTTCCCATGAACTCGGCGCAATCGGTTTCGGCCGCTTTTTAGCCTTAATTTTTTCCCTTTAAGGCGGGATTTTCCTTTATTAAGGACAAAACCGCCATGCGGATGAGGACGCCGTTTGAAACTTGTTTGAGAATCAAAGAGCGCGGGCCGTCCGCGAGTTGAGAGGAGATCTCGACTTCGCGGTTGATCGGCCCGGGATGGAGGACGACGCAATCGGGGGAAGCGTATTGTTTGATTCTTTCCTCGGTCAACCCGAAACTCTTGAAATAATCTTGAGGGGTAAAATTAAGCTCCGCTTCCAGCCTTTCCCGTTGAATTCGGAGACCAATAACGGCGTCGGCCTTGTCCAAGGCGCGGTTTAAATTGCTGGTGGTTTCATCGGCGAGTTTGCTTAAACCAGCGGACAAAAATTCCCGGGGCCCGCACAAAGCAACTTTCGCTCCCAATTTCTTGAGCGCGAAGACGTTTGAGCGCGCGACGCGGCTGTGAAGAATGTCGCCCACAATGACGACTTTAAGCCCCGCGATTTTCCCCTTGGCTTTTTTGAGCGTGAAAAGGTCCAGAAGAGCCTGGGTGGGGTGTTCGTTGGTCCCGTCTCCGGCGTTAATAAAGGATGAAGGGCTTTTCTCGGACAATTCCCGGATGATTCCGTTCTCGCGGTTTCGGAGGATAAAAAAACGAACGCCCATGGCTTCCAGGTTTTTAACGGTGTCCAAAAGGGTTTCGCCTTTTTCAAGGCTTGAGGTTTGGGCCGAAAAAATGAGGGCGCGTCCGCCCAGGTTTGTCAGCGCGACTTCAAAAGACATCCGGGTGCGGGTCGAGGGCTCGAGGAAAAGAAGCGCGGCCAATTCTCCCTTGAGTTTCGCGATAGAAGACGGGCGGCCTTTTTGAAATCGCGACGCGCGTTCAAAGACGGCGTTCATTTCTCCCGCGCTTAAGTCTTTAAGCCCGATTAAATCCTTCCGCGTCCACCGCGCGGGAGAGTTTTTTCTAGGGCTCATTTTTTAGGCCTTCGGGCCGCCAGATAAGATAAAGAGAGAGAAAGAATGCCGCCTAAAATAAGGATGAGTCCCCATCCTAGGTCGACGTTAATTCCCAATGATTTATGGTAATCCGCGGGGGGCATCAGAATTCCCGCCCCAAAAAGAAGGAGGCCCAGGCAGATGAACAGCCATCCGATCGGCTTTCGAATATCGAGTCCCATGTCTTTATCTAAAAACAAAATTGAGAAAAATAACTAAAATCAAAACGATGATCCCTAAAACGGCAGGGCGTTGGAAAAAGGGTTGTTCTCCTGCCGGGGGCAGGGTGGTCAGCGAATAGACGAGCCCCGAAAGTTCCGCTTCGGGCTTGGACGTGGTCGCGAGACTGATGAGAACGGTCGTTCCAAAACAGGCGCCGAACGCGTAGATCGCGGTCCAAAAATTTTGGGCCATGAGGCTTGGGTAGGTCTCTAAACTCATAATCCATCCTCCGCTCAGTCCCGGAAGAGATCCTTGAGGGAGAGTGAGCCCGTGATGGAGGGTTGCGGCCAAGGTGCCGATAAGGAGACCCCAGAACGCCCCGTGGCCGGTTGTTTTTTTCCAGAACATTCCCAGAAGAAATGTCGCAAACAAAGGAGCGTTGACGAAGGCAAAGACCAGTTGCAAAATATCCATGATATTGTTAAAGCGCGCGGCCAAATAAGCCGTAAAGATGGAAAGTAAGATTCCTCCCACTGTCGCCCCTCGCCCCATCCAGAGATAATGTTGGTCTGTTGCCCCAGGATGAAGGTAGTGCTCGTAGAGATCATAGGTCCAGATGGTGTTGAAGGCCGTCACGTTTCCCGCCATTCCGGACATGAAACTGGCCAGTAGCGCGGTAAGCCCCAGGCCCAAAAGTCCTTCCGGATAATAGCGCTTAAAAAGCGCGGGGATAACCATGTTGTAGTCGAGTTCCGGGGTTCCGTCGAGTTTGCGTATGACGCGTCCCGTGGCTTCATCTCTTTTTATGGGAATCACTCCAGCGCTTTGAGAAATGGGAGCGCCCGTGCTTGGAGAAACAGGGGGAGTTAAGGCGATGGCGATGAGACCTGGAAGAATGACGATAAAGGGAAATAGCATTTTGGGAATGGCGGCAATAAGGGGAGTTTTTCGCGCGGAATTCATGGAATCGGCGGCCATCGCTCTTTGGATGACCAAGAAATCCGTACACCAGTATCCAAAAGATAGAACAAATCCGAGTCCTGCCGTGAGACTGAACCAATCCACTCCCATGGGGTTTGTGTGGGCGTGAGAGAGTCCCATCCAGGCATGGGCCATGGCGGGGTTGGGAAGATGAGCCTTGAGGGATTTCCAGCCGCCCAGGTTTTTGAGTCCCAGCCAAACTAAAGGAATGAGGCCGGCCAAGATCAGAAAAAATTGAAGGACTTCATTGTAGATGGCGCTGGTCAGTCCTCCAAAGAAAACATAGGCCAAGACAACTACGGCGGAAAGAAAAATGCTGACGTGAAACATCCAGGAATGCGGTAGATGTAAAGCGTCCATGGGTCCGTCGCAAACATGAAGCGCGATGAGGAGTTTGGCCATCGCATAGAGAGAAATTCCGGATGAGAAAATCGTCATCACGCCAAAACTAAGGGCGTTAAAAACGTGGGTTTTTGAATCAAAGCGGAGCTTGAGATATTCCGGAACCGAGCGCGCGCGGGAGCCGTAATAAAACGGCATCATGAACACTCCGACAAAAATCATGGCCGGCACCGCGCCGATCCAATAAAAGTGGCTGGTGGCAAGCCCGTATTTGGCCCCTGAGGCGGCCATGCCGATGACTTCCTGGGCGCCAAGGTTCGCGGATAAAAACGCAAGTCCCGCCACCCAAGCCGGAATGGCGCGCCCAGCCATGAAGAAATCGTTACCTGTTCGAGTTGAACGTTTAAGAAGGTATCCGATACCTAGGACGAAAGCAAAATAAACCGCGAGTACAATCCAATCAATAGGGGCTAGGTGCAAGAAAATTCCTCCGCGCTTATTATATAACTATACCGCTTCTTTATAAATAATTTTTGGACGGGATTGTCCCGACCTTATGATTAGAGGGAAACGGGACTATAGGCGAATAAAATCGCTGTTTGGGTTTTCCGTCATTAAGAACAAAAGCAGATAGTCTCTCAAATGCCGGGTCAAGAGAAAATTGTTTCGGACATGTTCTTTCCCGTTTTCGCCTAGTTTCTGGGCCATTTCTGGGTTTCTCAAAAGTTGTCTCATCCAGTAGGAAGCGCCTTCAATGGAATGAACGAGAATTCCGGTATGTTTGTGGACGACCTGTTGGGGAATGCCGCCAACGGCTCCGGCAATGACGGGCTTTGACTTCCATAAGGCTTCCGAGACGGTCAGGCCGAATCCTTCCCGCAACGATTTTTGAAGAATGATGGTCGATCCTCTTTGAATAGCGTTGATTTCAAAATTACTGGTCGGGGGCAGGGATAAAATAATGATATTTTCATTGCCCTTGGCTTTTTCCATGACTTCCCGATAGACGATCAAGCCTTCCGGGTCATCGTCGGCGGAGCCTCCGACTAAAAGAAGCCGCGCTCCCGGCCGAGGGCCGAGGGCTTCAAATGCCTCGATAACCCCCAAGGGATCTTTAAGACGGTCAAAACGGGAAACTTGGGTGATGAGGGGCTTGTCTCTTGGAATTTTAAGGCGGATAAAGACTTCGTCAATTTCCGCTTTCGTCAAATCGCGGTTTTTTTCGCTCAAAGGGTCAATAGAAGGCGCGATCAAAGTCTGAGGGATGGGAAGCTCTTGGGAAAAGTGCGGATCGGATATGACGCAAGCGTCATAGGTGGAAACCAAAGGCTTAAAATAATTCCAGACCAAGGGAGAAGCGTGGGACAAGTCAATATGGCATCTCCAAATCCAACGGTTTTTAAACTGCGCGCGATTTTTGACGAGGGCGGCCGGTTGCGGATCATGGATAAAAACAAAATCCGAGTTTAGATCGATTTGAGAAGCGTTGGCTTCCACCGTTTCGGCGTAAGCCTTGAAATCGGCTTCGGTGATGTCTTGCGGCGCGCCGTGAAGCGCGTTGTGAAATTTTTTCGTCGCATTATAGAAATCCTGAGAGCCCTTGACGATTTCCCAGCGGGTCTTAAGGCCCAGTTCATTGAGAAGAGGAACCATGCGGGCGAGAATTTCAGCCACCCCGCCGCCGACCTTGGTTGAGTTGACATGAATGACGCTTTTTCCGGCCAAACGTTCGGCTAAAGTTTCAATTTCAGCGATGATTTCTGGTCCGGCAATCGTGCGATAAGACTCGAGCATATTCATTGTCCGCCCTCCAATCGTTGGGCCGTCATGGCGAGGATGTTTTCTTTGATTTCCGACAAGGTCTGGGCATGGGGATCAAGATCGGCGATTTTTTGAGCCAATCTTTCTTCCCCAATTTCTTCTTTCAGCCATTTTGAAAAATCGCTGACGCCCTGAGAAGACCTTAAGCGCGATTCAAAGGCGTGAAGATAAAGAGTGGCCGGGCTGGACTTTTGGAGCGATTTCCAAAACTCCTCCAGATTCCAGGCCTTTTGCCCGGTTGGTATGGAAAACCGGATGGAGGAAAGCAGGTGAAGCTCTTGACCAGGAGAAGAAGAGTGATTATCGGTGCGGGATTCCAAATGGCGGCTTAAAATAGAGATCAGATCTTTTCTGATTTGAGCGAGACTAAAATAAGCTAAGGGTTCTATAATCCCCAGCTTTTCCGCGAGCTCCTCATCTCCCAGCGCGTGAGAGGCCCAGAGGGAAAAATCGTTGGCGGGGCTGGGGCCGGTAAATTGATGGACCTGCAAGAATCGGTGGGTGTGGGCGTAGATGACGGAATCAGGGCAGATTTTTAAGGCTTCAATCAAACCTCTCGCGGTTGAGACTGATTTTCCAGTCGCGAGAGTGAGGCTGAGTCTTGCGTAAAACACGAACGGATTTTTTGCTTTTTGGAGGTTATTTTTGTTTGTCATAGCGTTGAACCAGCAATTTAAGGAATCGTCCGACATATCCGCGGTTGTGAATAAGAAATTGAGCGTGGGTGTTTTTCGTGGGACCGACCCGGATTGAAAGGGCTTTCTCATCGAGAGTCGAGAAAGCTTCTTCGTCGGTGGCGTCGTCTCCGATAAAACAGGCTTTCCAAGACGGGCCCAGCTGCTTGATCAAATGCAGGACGGCGTCCCCTTTATCCCAATCAATTCGAGGCCGCACGTCGAAAAGTTTTTTCCCATGGACCACCCTTAAGCGTTTGTGATAGGGGGCCATTTCTTTCATGAGAAAGTTCTCGATATTCTTGACAACGCTTTTTTTTCGGACTCTGCGGTAATGAAGGCTCAGGCTTAGGTGTTTGTTCTCCAATTCCGTTCCGCCAAATTTCGGCAGCCATTTCTTTATTTTATGGGAGAGAGTTTGAATGTGCTCGGCGAGTTCCGCCGCCTCGGAATGAATCCAAACTTGGTCTTTTATTTTTATCTCAAGCCCGTGGTTGCCGCAGTAAATAATCCGGCGGATTCCGACTTTTTTCTCGACGTCCTTAAGCCCTCGCCCACTGATGACGGCAACCTGGATTTCCTTCTTCCGCGTGAGTCTTTCCAGTAGTTTTCGTATTTCCGTTGGGAGTTTGGCTTGATGGGGTTTGGGCGCGAACGGAGCGAGGGTTCCATCGAAGTCGCAACCAATGAGAAGTTTCTTATGAGGAAACGCCCCGTTTTGTGCGCAGGTTTTGAGTTCGTTCCAGCTTCGCATGACTTAAGTCTCGGATTCAATCTCAATTATAAAGGAATATGCGCGCATTGGCAAATGGACGCGATGGAGGGGTTTTAAGGGCGCGAACTTTTTTATCGCTAGAGCGTATTAATAACAAGGCTGTCTTAGCGGCCTGATATCACTTAAAGGAGAATTGTTCAATGAAAAAAAGCGTCTTGATGTTGGCAGGAACGGCGATAATGGCGGCCCCGGCTCTGTGGGCCCAGTTCGGCGCTCCCGCCGGCAATAATCAAAATAATCAGCCCAACGGTCAACCGTCCATGCAGCAAGGGCAGGTTCCCGGCCAACAAAAACCGGCTCAGGCCCCGGTGATTCCCGCCAACCCCGTTGTTCAAAATGCTCAGCAAGTTCAGCAGAGCAAAATGGACAATAAAAAAGTCCAGAAAAGCGAAATTAAAACCTTGGCCGACATTCAGAAAGCCGAGGATCATGATCTCAATGCGATTCGCAGCGATCATTCTTTAAGCCCGTCTGCTCGCAGCCAAGCCATTGCGAAGATTCGCGCGAAATACGATGCGATGAGAAAAGACGCTCGCTATGCCGCCAATAAAACCGAAAAATTGGATCGCAAAAACGAGAAGAAAGACAAAGCGAAAGAGTTGAAAGCCGAGAAAGCTTCGGCAACTCCGGCTGCTCAGTAAAAGAGACATTCTCTCTAGTCTTTCAGAGCCCCCCTTTGCGCGTAGGGGGGCTCTCCTTTTTTGTTAAAATAAAGGGATGAATGTCCCTTGTATGAGTGCCAATGAACTAAAAACGCGCATTGAGCGCGGGGATAAGCTTGTGATCTTGGATGTTCGTCAAGAGTCGGAAAGAAAAAGAGCCCACATCAAGGGCTCTCAATTTATTCCCTTGGATCGTTTGGCCGAGCGTTGTCATGAACTCGACAAATCTTCCGAGGTTGTCGTCTATTGTCATGTGGGGGGGCGTTCGGCCAGAGCCGCCGCATTCCTCATTCAAAACGGGTATAAGGCCATTAACCTTGAGGGCGGTATTACGGCCTGGGTTGATTGCGGTCACCACGCTCCTCCGGGAGAATAGTTTCCCTTGCCGGAACTTCCGGAAGTTGAAACCGTTCGACGGGTTTTAGACGAAAAAATTCGCGGGCAAAATTTTTTGTCTTATTCTCTCGGGAGTCCTACCTTTTACCGTTTGCCCAATGAAAATTTTTTAAAGAGCCTAAAAGGTTCCAATGTTTCCGGGGTTTTGCGTCGCGGCAAGTATCTCATTCTCGGTTTTGAAAATCATCGCCGGCTGATTTTGCATTTGGGGATGTCAGGAAGAATTCATTTTGCCGAACCAAGTTCGCAAATAAGAATGAAGCTTTGTTTTTCAAAGGCGGTTCTTTGTTTTGAAGATGTTCGCCGATTCGGGCGCGTGATGGAGAATCTTCCCGCTTTAGGTTTGGAACCTCTCTCTGAAGATTTTAACGCGAGCTATCTGGCCTTCATCCTTAAAAATAAGAGAGCTGCCGTTAAATCTGTCTTGATGGATCAAGCCGTGGTGGCGGGTCTTGGCAATATCTATGCGACGGAAGCTCTCTACCATTCTCAAATTCGGCCCGGGCGGAAGTCTCATCGCGTGACTTTGGATGAAACTCAAAGGCTTTCGTTTTCGATTAAAGAAATTCTGCGGGAGGCCATTTCTTGCGGCGGAACCACTCTTCCGGATGAATCCTATCTTGATCCCTTGGGCCGCGCGGGAAGTTTTCAAAATCAATTAAAAATTTATGGAAAAAAACAGTGTCCTCAAGGGCACTCCGTTTTGAGAACTCGACAAATCATCGCCGGAAGGCGCGCTTACTATTGCCCTGTTTGTCAGAGATAAAAAGGGAATTGCCTCTTTTTAATTTAACGGACAGTCTTCATGGAGACGGTTTCTCCGTTTAATTTTTCAGAGTTTGGGTTTTTAGGATCGAGAATTTTTTTCCCATCAACCACGAAAAGATATTGACAAAGCCCTTTGGGAAGCGGCAAAAAGACGCCCCACTCCCCGGATCTTTTTTTCAACATCTTAATGGCTTTTGGCGTCCAATTATTGAAATTTCCTATTAAATAGACTTCCTTGGCCCCGGTATCTTTTAACGTGAACTCGACAAAAGAAAGCCGCGGTTTGAAGGATGCGTTTTTATGGAAGTCGTCAGGGATGGTGTTGTCTCCGGTTTGTTTGAGAACGCCGGGGTTGATTCCCGCGAAAAAATCGCGATATTCCCGGATTTTCTCGAGGAAAAACGTAGAGGGAACAATTAGAAGGAGGCCAATGAGAAGCATTAGAAACACGATGATTTTATTTCGTTTTCCTTCTTCCATGCTTTCATATTACCATTATTTTCAGTTGGTAAAAATATGGTAAAAAAACGCGCTTTGTCTTGACAAAAAAAAGAAGAGGGGCTACACTCAGAGTATGACCGAGCCTAAGCGAGGGAATGGTTGGCTCCAGAATCAACACGGAAGGAAACCATGACCTTCATCATCAAGAAACAATCCGACCCGTTCAAGAAATATTGGTGGCTGATTCTGTTGGCCTTTGGACTCGTGGGTTTGTGGGTGTGTTATCCGGCCTTTAACTCTTCTTCCAGCGCTTCCATTGCCGGGGCTGAACAAGGGCTTCACCCAGTGAATCAAAGTTTGGATTCGACCCAGAACCCCAACGGCGCTCCTGGTGGCCCCGTGGATTTGTCGATGAAATCTTTTGAGGCCTATGGCAAAAAAGCTTTGATCGACCCTTTTGCCTCCTTGCTTTTTTCTCCTCCGTCTACAAGTAAATCAGCGGTGGCGTCTTCGCCGAAAAAATCAGGCAAAAAATCTTCTCAATGGGCGGATGCCTTGGCGAGTTTGGCTTCTCGTGGGCAAACAGGAGCGGCTGCGGCGGCTCCCCCGGCTTTATCGGTCGCATTTCCCAAGGGAAATTTTTCCAGCCTCTCGGGTCTTGGCGGGAGCGAGGGTTCCATCGCTCCGTCCGGCGGATCTTCGGGCGGGGGTTTAAGCGGTTTCGGATCCCATACGCCCAAGATTGGAATCAGTTATGCTCATGGAACCTCCGGCGGAGGTTCTTCTCAATCCAACGGCGGGGGCGCGATGGGAGCTTTAAAGAACGCGGCGGCTCAAATGAAATCGGCGGCCTTGGCTTTAAACGGAACCCAATCTGGGGCCTTGTCATCTCAAGTTTTTGATGGAGGCGCGATAGGGGCGGGTCTGATTAAAAATCCAAAAGGGATGTCGAATGCGATAGGAATTGGGCAAGGAACCCCGATGAATCTCAAGGCGAATAATCCAAAACTAAATCAGTCGAAACCAAATGCGGTTCCGGCGATGCCGCCTCAGATGGCGCAGCAGCCCAGCATGATGCAGCAAATCATGACGATGTTGATGATGGCCCTGGTCGGCGGAGTCACGGGGGGAGTTGTCAAGGCAGTTTTAGGGGGAATAGGGCTAGCGGCCTAATTTAAGAGAGGTATTTTATGGAAACCAAACAAAATTCCGGTCCTAAAATTAATAAAGGAGAAAAAACCGGCATTGCCGGAATTCTCAGCGCTTTGGGTTGGAATGCGGCGGAGGGGGAAGCCGTTTCCGGAGGCTTAGGCGGTTTGATCGATGCGGCGACTTCCGGGGGAATTTTGGCGACAAAGGCGGGCGTTGTGGCTCTTGCCTTGGCGGGGACGACGATTGCCGGAGGCGTGGGCTGGTTGGGATACAAGGTCTTGGGGCCTGGGCCCGGAGATAAGGCGCATTCTCATTTTCAGGTTTTTCAACCAAAGCCGGCTTCGTCTAATTCCGGGGCGGCCCAAGGCGGCAATGGCGGTAAATCCCAGGGTTCGGGACAATCGTCGTTAGGAGAACTTAGCCAGGCAAATCAAGGGGCCATGGGACAAGCGGCGGCCCTCGCAAGCGCCGCCCCGGTTGCGTCTGCGGCGATAGGAGCGGCTCCCAAATCTCCCAACCTTGGCAAAGCTTTTGGCGGCAAGGGACCTAAGATTATGCCAAAACTCGCCGGGGCGAGCAAAATCGGACAACTCTCAAATTTGAATGCGAAGGGCGCCGCCGCTCCCGCGAAAAAGGCCGCGCCGGTTCATGCCTTGGCGGCCAGCGGCTTGCCTGGAGGGGTCGGTTCGGGGGCGCCTCATGGCGCTTTGGCAGGAAGGGGATTTGGATCGGGCGGCGGTGGGGGCGGAGGTTTTCGGGCCATGAATGGCGCGGGAACGGGATACGGAAGTATGGGCCCTAATAACGTTCCTGGAAACGGCCTTTTTGATGGGTCGCGCGCTTCCAGTCTTGGCGTTCCCAGTGGAAGTGGAGTGGGTGGAGCGGGAAGCGGGGCTCCGACTCAATTTCCCAATGCGTCCAGTTACGGTGGGCAATATTCTCCTCAAGGCGGCAACAACATGAATAATGGCATGAATAATGGCACCAATGTGACGCCTTGGCAGGGCGCGATTAATCTGGCGACCATGCTCTCCTTGTTGGCCGCCGGGCTGATGTTCGCGGCTTATAAAGTTTCGACAGCTTCGCCAGCTTCTTTAAGTCCTGCCACAGCCCGAATTATTTTAGGCGTTCTTGGAGCCGTGATTATGGCGATTGGCGGTTTTATCGCCGACTTGGGACATCAAATGGGCAGCGCTGGGACATACGGTCAATCCTTTCAGGGAGGGGCCTTTCTCATGGCTGGAGTATTTATCGGGATTGCGGGAGCGGCTATTGCCGCAGGCGGAATATTCAATGAGGTTGGGTCTGGAAGTACTGCTGGATCAACGCTGACCACGATATTCATGCTCTCCGGCGCGGTGGGGCTCTTAAGCGCAATGACGGGATATTTGACGCCAGGCCAGCAGTGGCCCGCGACGATGTTTTACGGGAATCCCCCGGACTGGACCAATCCGAATGCTCAAGTCAATCCTAATCCCTATGCCTATCCTTCCTATGGGGGTTACGGAGGCTATGGAGGTTATCAGGGAGGCGGGATGGGTGGTCTGTAATATCTGGGTATTGACAAAACTCAAATTTCTGTTACACTTCTAGGGATGTATCCCGTATGGGCGTCCGCAGTCGAGGGGGCAAATAAACTGCGGGACTTTTTCTCATATGGGCGATAAAGGCAAACCCGTGCCGAAAGGCACGCGGCTTCTGGGTCTTTATTTAGACCAAGACGTCGCGCCGTAAGGCGGGGGCGCAAAGCCGTGACTCCTTTCGAGGAGCGTCAGGCTACCGAAATGAATGGCCCAAGCTAAGGCGAGAGGCCTGTCGTATTATAGACAGGCGCGTATTGCCGCAGGGAGAATTCTCTCTGCGGGGTTTCTTGTTTTCCTTTCCCTGCCGGCGTTTTCCCAACTCTTGGCTCAAAGCGCTATTGGAGGACTTCCGGGAAATTTTCTTCTCTACGGCGTCGGCGCCAAAGCCTTGGCCATGGGCGGCGCTTTTTACGGCTTGTCCAATGATGCTTCGGCTGGAAACTGGAACCCGGCGGGACTTGCGCAACTTCAAAGAAAGCAGCTGACCTTAATGGACGGGGCCTTGCCACAACAGACGACTTTGGATTATTTGGCCTATGCGCAACCGCTCAAAGGAGGAAGCACTTTCGCGGGATCGTTTACGAAACTCTCAGCCGGTGGGTTTCAAAATGAGAACGCGACCTATAATCAGCAAGGAACCTTGACGGGACTGACCTCCCAGGGATCTTTTACCAACGCTCAGCAGGCGATTAGTTTTTCTTGGGCGAAAAGCCTGACCAAGACGACCTCTTTCGGCGCGACGGTCCAGGAAATTTCAAACAGCCTGGCCGGCTATGGAAGCACCACCCAAGCCCTCAATATCGGAATGCTCAAGACTTTCGGATTTTATCACCTGGGCTTGGGCGTTCAAAACGCGTTTTCAAGAACCGCGGGAGCGACCAGCGATCAATACCCGGTGATCGTCAGAATGGGAAATGCCGTCGAACTTTTCCATGATCGCTTGATTTTGGACATGGACCTCAATAAGCCCCTGACCCCGGGTTTGGACGTCAATTTCGGAGGAGAATATCATTTGTCCCAATGGTTCGCGTTTCGCTTTGGTTTGATGGGTATTCCTCAAATTCAAGAGACTGATTTCGGCTTCGGCCTTGATTTTCAAACTTTCCAAGTGGATGTCGCCGAGGGAATCGGCAACTTGGGAACCAGCACGAAAATTTCTCTAGGGTTTAAATTCGGTGAAAGCAAAAGCGCCAATACCAATGCCAAGGTCAAAGCGGTTTTGAGAACCGCTTTTGAGGCTTTGCAGGAAGGGAACTTTACCCTGGCCCAGGCGCGCTTTAAAGAAGCGCTTTATATTCAACCGGGCAACAGGCGCATTCAACAAATGCTCGAACGGCTTAAAACGGTCACGGATCACGTTCCCCAGGCGACCGGCGGGGAAGAATTCCAAACCTTTTTACGTAAGGGCGCTGTTTTGTTTGTGGATGGAAACGATCTCAGAGGTTCGGTTAATGCCTTGAGATATGCCTACAACAAAAACCCGAAAGATGAAAAACTGCTTCTTCTTCTCAACGCCGTTGAGAAGGCGGCTCATGTGACGGAACTCACCCGCCGCGTCGGGGGGCCGGAGCAGTTTACCTGGGTTGATCAAAAAGTGTACGACGCCCGCCAATCGGTCTATGAGGGGCACTATGACGCGGCGATAAGGCGCGCGCAAGACGTGTTGGATTTGGAGCCCAACAATGTGACCGCCCTTGAGATTTTAGGCAGCGCTTTTTATCTGATGGATCAAAAGCAAAAAGCGATTGCCGTTTGGAAGCGGGTTTTGGAGCTTGACCCGCACAATAAAGAGGTTCGCCAATTCATGCAGGCGCAATAAAAAATGAAATATTCTAAAGACTTGAAAATGTCATCACCAGAGTCTACACTTATGTCAAATGCGCTAAGACGATTTGCGCATAAAAATTCGATGAAAAAAATCGCGTTTCTTCTCATTTTCTTTTCCGTAGCGCTTAGGAGCGCTCATGCCGCTCCACTCGTCGCTCCGGACATTGATCTTCTCAAGGAACAAAACCGCATTAAGGCGGAGTCGGAGAAAAAAATACAAGATGAAATTCTGGACCCTATTCTGGGCCCTGGAGAAGCCGTCGCTTTCGTCGATGTGGACATGTCGGTCAAAGTTGAAAGCGAACACTCGACAAGAAAAGGCGTGGGGGAAGCGCAAAAATATCATCAAAAAAAAGGCCCAAATGACGGGGCGAACATGAACACCAATTTCGTCATGCCGGGGATTCCCAAACCAACCGCCATTACCGCGGGCGGGCCGAAAACCCCGCCGGCTTCCGCCGCCGCTCAAGCCGCGAAAGAGTCGAAGGGAATTCAGCAGGAAACTTACGCGGTCAACCCTGTTTTCAAGAAACTGACCGTGACCGTCATCCATGATCAAAACGTGTTGAAAGATAAAACTCAAGTGGACATGGTTCGAAGCCGCATTGTCGACGCGATGGGGCAATATAATTTAGCGCCGGGCAACGTTTTCTTTCGCGCGACGCCTTTTGCCCATATCAAGAATGACTGGAAGGAAGACCTTAAAAAGCCGTCCGTCTATTTGCCGCTTCTCTACGCCTTTCTTTTGCTTTTACTCCTTCTATTTTTATTTGGGCCCTTGCGTAAATTCCTAAGCGCCTATATCCGCGCGATGTTGGAAAAACGCAGTTCGGATATTGACATGAATGATGTGACTGGGAAAGAAGGCGAAGAAGGCGAGGGCGAGGGGGATGATGCTTTAACCCAAGAGGGGAAATTAGATATTAATTTTACACGAAAGCCGGATGAGCCGCCGCCCCCGCCGCCGGATGAGGAGGATGAAATGAAAAAATTCGAACCGTTTGCCTATATTAACGAGGAAAACGTCAAGCGTTTGGCGTATATGTTTATCTTGAGAAAAGAAGAGCCGTGGGTGGTCGCGGTCGTTGCCAGTTATCTTAAGCCTGATTTGGCGCGGCAACTTTTGACTTCTCTCCCGGTTGATCTTCAGGCCAAGGTCGCGCTTGAGGCGTTGACGGTTCGGCAAGTGACCCGGGATCAGGTGATTGCCATTGACGGAGACGTTAAGGAAAACGTGGATTTTGTGGTCGGCGGAATTGAGCGCTTGGTTGTTTTGCTGGATGAGTCTGATTCTGCGACGCGCGCCAATATTTTAAATTACTTGAAAAACGAGAAGCCTTTGGTCTATGAGGCGGTGCGAAAACATATTCTTGTCTTTGAGGACATCGCTTCTTTTCCGGATCGCGATATGCAGACCATTGTTCGCGAACTCAAGACCGATTTAATGGCGCGCGCTTTGACGGGAGCGCCGCCCGAGGTTCTCAATAAATTCCTAAGCAGTATGTCGGCCGGGGCGGCGAGTCTCCTTAAAGAAACGATGGAATATACCCAAAGTTTGAACCCCAATCAAATTGAAGACGAGCGGAGTAAGGTCATGGATTTAATCAAAGCTCTTGAGAAAGAGGGGAAAATCTCAGTTCGTAAACAAGGACAACAGGGTTATGACATGGTGGAAGGAATGCAGGAAGAGTTGAGTGCGATGGAAAGGCGTCAAAAAAGATTTCAAAGCGCGAGACAGAAAAATCAGCCGGAGACTCCTTCCGTGGCCGCTGATCCGGCCAAGGCGCAGGCTTATTTTGACGCGGCTGTTTCCCAATATCAGGCCGGACAGACGGACGCGGCCATTTCCTATTTTGAGGCCGCTCTAACTCTTAATCCCCTTCTTTGGCAGGCCCATCAATATTTAGGAGCCTTACTTTACCAGAAAGGAGATGTTCAAGCGGCCCTTTCCCATTACGAAAAAGTTTTGGAAATAAACCCCGACCCTCAACTCAAGGCTTGGGTGGAAAGTTTTAAATCACAGGTAGGAGGAAACCTCAATGGCTGAAGAAAATAAAGATTTCAAGAATTTCCCGCCGCCCTTGCCGGGCGCGCCCTTGGATCCTTCCGCGGCTCAAAAAGACGCTTCTTTCCCCGGTCTTCCGCCTTTTCTTCCGCCGGATGCGTTGGCGCCGTCTAAATCCTTGCCGCCTCTTCCCGGTCTTCCGACCGCTAAAAATGCGTCTTTGCCGGGACTTCCGTCTCTTCCGCCTTTGCCGGGAGCCAAGTCCAATCCGAGCGCTCAAACTCCGTCTTCTGGAACAGAGCAGGGCAATATCGAGAAAAAAATATCGGAATTGGAAAAGAAGCTTCAAGAGGAACGCGAAAAGGTTCTCATGGCCCAGCTTAAAAATCAGCAGGAGGCCGTCACTTCCGCCAAGGTTGAATCTTCTCTTAAGGACCTTCAGGAAAAAATTCGTCGAGAAAGACGGGAGCAGGAGACCGAGGAGTCTCGTTTGCGCCTTGAAAATAAACTCCGCGAAATGGAGGGGCGTTTGGCGCAAGAGCGTGAAACCTGGGTTGCGACTCTTAAATCCCAGATGCAGTCGCGGGAGGCCCAGGATAAGGACCTTGAGACGCAGTTTGTCGGGCGTATTCAGGATATGGAGAGGCGTTGGCTAGAAGAAAAAACTCAGTGGCAAAAAGCTCTGTCTGCCAAGGAAGAAGAGGCGCGCAATTGGCGCATGGTGGCCGAAAAACTTCGGGCTTCCGAAATTGAGCTTGGGAAAGTCGTAATTGAGAAAAAAATGGTTGAGGAGAAAATCAAGGAGATAGAAAAGAGAAATCTGGAATTGGAGAGTAAGCAAGCTATTTCCACCGGAAATCTAGTCGAGCGCGAGAAAGAGTTCGCTCAGATTAAGGCCGAACTCAGTCTTGCCCGGGAGGTGTCCAAACGGGAAACCGAAAGCTTAGGGAGAATTCTCAAAGATCAAGAAGATAAAGAAAGACGATTGATGGGAGAAATGGAAGTTCTCAAGAGAGAACTCTCATTGAAAGTCGAAGCGGTCGTTCGTGAGAAAGACGGAACAATAAAAGATATTATTCGCGAGAGAGACGGAGAGTTTGAGCGCCTTCAGGCTTCTCATGAAAGGCAGGTTGCGATGCTTAAGGCTTCGTTAAAAGAATCCGAAGAAAAATACGCGGCCAGCCTTGAGAAATTACGTCTGGAAAAGAAATCGGAAATTCAGGCTCTTCAAGAGGGATTTCAGAAAGAATGGAAAACTTCTATCGAGAACCAAGAAGAAAAAGAAAGGCGGATGAATGAGGAAGTGTTCTG
>JAJYOT010000012.1 GCA_021796015.1 bacterium | reverse complement strand
GTCTTGCGCTTTTGGCGCATCTTTTTTTTGAGCCAATTCCAACGCGTCTTTTAGCGACAAGCGAATCGCTTTCTTTGCAAGGCGATTGCGGAGATTTCTTCTCTCCGATTGGCGAGCGGCTTTAATCGCGGAATGGTGACGGCCAGTTTTTTTCTTTGTTTGAGCCATATATTATTTATTAAAGCAATTTGCGAGCGTTTCGTCAATATTGCGACAAGGGGACTTTGTGATCATGAAATTTGCCAGGATGATAATCCGCGGGGTTTAAGAGGCATTCCTTGGATTGAAGAATTCTGAGCGCATAGATATGGGCTTCTTTCGCGGCTTTAATTTCAGAATCCGCGCCGCCAAAAAATAAGATGAAATTTCCGCTGTCCAAGTATTGAACTTTGGAGGCGTCGGATTCGGCGAAAATAAATCGCGCGGGGGCGACTAAGAGCCGCCAATCTTTCTTGAGACCGCTTGAATCAATATCGGGGCGGGAAGTGATAATGGAGACCTTAAACCCAAAAATGCGAAAAGCCCACGCAATGGCCATGGGGACGATTTTTGGATGTTCTAGATCGTAAGAACGATTGACAATGGACCAAAAAGAGTAAGAATAAGGCGCGACGCCTTGGTCGAGAGCCTTTCGATAAGCGGCGGTTGAGCAGACCAAGGTCGTGTCGTAACCGAATCCTACTTCCAAGTTTGCGATGGTGGCGATGCTAAAAACAACTCCCCAGACAGCTAATAGAAAAACCATTTTCTTGGTTCTGGACCAATAGGTTTCCGCTTTTTCCTTGACTTTTTTATGAAAGGCCATGATTTTAAGGCTCCTTGATGATGATTTCGCCAAGCGTCTGGACTAATTTTTCGATTAAGTTGGCCGCTTCGGCAAATCTCAGCGCGATCTCCGAATTCTTTAGCCCCCGCACGCTTTTTTCATCTTTGAGCGCGTCCTGGCGCGCTTTTTTAAATATCTGAAGGATTTCAAGAGAATGGTTTTCTGCCGCTACGATTGAGTCGGCGGAGGATTTTTCGGACAGGGCTTTTAGGGCTTCCTTGATTTTTTGAATCATTAGAATGATTTCCGGCATCGGAAGGAGATTAAAGTCCTCGGTCTCAATAACGGCCAGCGAAATTTCTTCCGCCAGGCGATGGGCCAAAGAAGAGAGTAAAAGAGCGGTCCGGTCTTGATGAGCTTTGAGGCTGTCTTGCGCTTGTTTCCAATTTTTTAATTCAAGGTCTTTCTGTATCTTAATTTTCTCGATGTAAACATGGTTTGGGGATTTAAAAAATTCTTCGGCGATGGAAGAAATAATGGAAATAATTTTAATTTGAGAGTAAAAGGCCGAGAAGTTTTTCGGGCGGCTTGCTAGGTCATTCACAGGGGAAATTTTACTATTTTAAAAGCGACTTATTTAAAGAGGTCGAGTGCCGCCGTTTTCTTGGGGCGGAGGCGCGTTTCCGGAAGGAAGTTGGAATAGGCCCTTATTCCCGCGGCAAGGGCTACGCACGCTAAACCGTAGGAAAGCTCAAAGCCGGAGTATCTCATCCACTGGGGGAGGCTGATAAATTGCCACGGGCGAGCCGAGTAGAGGTTGGCCTCCGGAGTTCCCCAAAAAAGATCATAGAGGGCTTTAAGCGCAATCAACAATCCCCAGATGGCGAAAATAGAAGCCGTCAGGCGAGCCAAGGGCGCGAGATAAACAGTTTCGGTTTCAGCCGAAAAAGACGCCTGATCTGAAGACACCTCAGCGTTTTGAGTATTGGAAGCGCTTGCGGGCTTTGGGTTGACCGCTTTTCTTGCGCTCCACTTCCCTGGGGTCGCGGGTTAAAAAACCCTCGGCGCGCATGATGCGGCGGTTTTTCTCTTCGAGTTTGACGAGAGCGCGCGCGATGGCGTGGCGGGCCGCTTCGGCTTGGCCGGTCAATCCGCCGCCGACGATTTTAAGGACGAAATCATAATTCTTGGCGGCTTCGACGAGTTTAAGGGGGGACAAAACGGAGAATTGCTTGTGTTCGGTTCCGTGAAAGTACTGCTCGACGGTTTTGGAGTTAATTGTGACTTTTCCCGTGCCGTTAGGAATCATTCGCACCTGGGCCACGGCTGTTTTTCTTCTTCCGGTCGCAAGCAACTGTGTTGACATAATATCCCTTTTCTCTTTTAGTTAACGGATTGTTTTGAGGCGACGTTTTCCGCGCCTTTGAAAATTCTAAGACGAGTCAGCTGTCGATCGCTTAAGCGATTTTTCGGCAACATTCTCTTGACGGCTAAATAGACGACTTTGCGCGGGTCTTTCTCCATCATGCGCTTAAGAGGAGTCATTTTTGCGCCCCTCGCATAGCCGGAGTGGCTAAAATAAGCTTTCGTCTCCATTTTGTTTCCGCTTAAGGCTACTTCCGCCGCGTTGGTGACGATGACAAAATCGCCGCAGTCAATGCTGGGCGCAAAAATGGGTTTATGTTTTCCGCGCAAAAGGCCCGCCGCTTGGGTTGCCAGTCGTCCGAGGATTTTGCCCTTAGCGTCTAAGGTATGCCGCTTCCTTAGACTCGCGGCCGTGTTCGGTTTAATGATAGATGTCTCTTGCATATTTGCCTTCCAATTAAAGATATAAAATTATCATACACAATCTGGGCCCCGCCGCGCAAGGAAAAAATTTTTACCAATTTTTTACCGAAAATTTACTTGACAAAAAAAGGCTTGGGCATTATCCTTTGACTAATGGAGGCTCTATGAAAACCCTGCATGAGGTTATTCGCATTGCGTTCATGATCTCTATTTTATTTTTTGGAGCTCAAAATTTTGCGTCAGCTGCCGGCTTGGCGAAAATATCTTCGGGAAAGGCTTCGGTCTGCCCTCCGGGCTCCGTTCCGAAAAGAACCAATTCCATTTACCAGCCTTATATTTGCGTTCCTAAGTCCAAGGCCTCATCCTCCGCCTCTTTCGTCTCCAAACCTTTGACGATTGCCCAAAGAAATCAAGCCTTGGCCTGCGTGGATAAAAAAGTTAAGGGAAAACGAATAAGTCAAAGTCAACAAAACGCGATTGTTAAAGCCTGTTTCGCTCAGGCCGCGAAAAATTCAAAGTCCGGGGGGAGTTCTGCTTCAAACGGGCTTAAATCCGCATCGACCGGTTATAAAAACAACGCCAGTTCCATGCCGAAGTTAAAAAAAGTCAATCCCATCGAGCGTCCGGTTCCGGGAAAAAATGGAGCTGTTCTTAACTCCTTTCCCGGGCCGACCGTTTTTCAAGGGACTCCGGACAAATTGCCGCCGCCGAATCCCTAATCCGCGGCGCAAAGCGCTCTTATTCTCCTTATCTAAAGCTAAGCTTCTTGAAGTTTTATTGAATTCGGGAACTACTTGTTTAATTTGACGTTCGTGCCCGCGCAAGGAGTTCTTCGCCAAAAGAGCGGACGTTGCCCGCGCCCAAGGTTAAGACGACGTCGCCGGGTTTGAGCGTTTTCGAGAGTTCCCGCGCGCCGGGATAGGGGGCGGAGCGAATTCCATTTTTCGCCATCGAATCGAGAATCAGCTTGGATGAGACCCCGGCGATGGGCTTTTCGCCGGCGGGATAGATGTCGGTGACGAAAACTTGGTCGGCCCCTTTAAACGCGGGCCCAAATTCCCGGGCTAAAAGCTTCGTTCGGGAATAGCGGTGCGGCTGAAAGACGACGACGACGCGCTTAGCCTTCCAAAGGTTCGATACCGCGGCGAGAGTCGCTTTAATCTCGGTCGGATGATGCCCGTAATCGTCGACGAACTCAATTTTTCCGGCGCGGCCGATGAAATCCAGCCTTCGCCCGACGCCCTTAAATTCCGAAAGTCCCTCCGCCAGGAGTTTGAGGTCAAAACCAAGAAAATGGCCCGCGGCGAAAGCGGCGAGGCTGTTGAGCACGTTATGCTTTCCGGGAACCGAGAGATGGATTTTGCTCATTTTCTTTCCCTTAAAAAAAGCGTCAAAGTCGGAACCGTCCTTGGACAAATGGATATTCTTGGCCGTCCATTCGCTCGATTTTCCAAATCCGTAAGTAATCACCGGCTTTGAAAGAGATTTCGATATTTCTTGAAGCAAGGGGTTGTCCGCGCAGAGAATGGCCGCGCCGTAAAAGGGGAGGCGTTTTAAATGCTGGATGAAAGAAGCCTTGAGGGCATCCATGGTTTTGTGAAAATCGAGATGATCGTTGTCGATGTTGGTGACAATGGCGGCCAAGGGGGAGAAGTGAACGAAGGAACCGTCCGATTCATCGGCCTCAATGACGAGGTAATCGCTCGCGCCCAATTTTGCTCCGGCATGGATGTTTTTGAGCCGTCCGCCGATAATCATGGTGGGGTTCGCCTTGGCCGCGCTTAAGGCCATCGCCGTCATGGAAGTCGTCGTCGTTTTTCCATGGGAACCCGCGATGGTGACCGTTTTTTTCATGCGTCCGATTTCGGACAGCATCTCCGCTCGCGAGATGAGGGGAATGTGTTTTTTTCCGGCTTCTAAAACCTCGGGGTTTTGAGAAGACACCGCGGAACTTGTGACCACGACTTGCGCGCCCGCGATATGAGAGGCCTCGTGGCCGTAAAAGATTTTCGCGCCCAGGCTTTTGAGCCGCTGGGTCGTTTCGCTTTCCTTGATATCCGATCCGGAAACCCGGTAACCGAGATTTAAAAGCACTTCGGCGATTCCGCTCATTCCGACGCCGCCGATGCCGACGAAATGAATGCGCTTGACGAACGCGCTCATGAAATCTCTGGTCATTGTTGTGATCCTTTGCGGGGTTCGACGGTCGGTTTTAAAAGCCACTTGAGTCCTTCTTGGGCCGTTTTATTTTTAGGGTTAAGGGCGAGAGCTCTTTTGAGGTATTTGACGGCGTCTTTTTCGTTCCCCATGACGATGGAGGCAACCGCGCGACCCAGCCAGGCGACGTCGTTGTTGGGGTCAAGGCGGCAGGCGCGTTCAAAATCAGCCAAGGCTTCGGGCCCTTTTCCCAGCGTCGCGTATCCTAGACCTTCCTCGGTCCACCAATCGGTTTGATCGGGATGGTGAACGGTTTGCCCCGGTCGCGGCAAAATTTCGGAAACCAAATCCATCCAGCCTGTTCCCATAATCCAAAGCCCCAAGTCGTTTCCCACCGCGTGGGGTTGGTAGGAGACGTTCAAAGGGTTATTGGTTGGCCGCGGGCCGCCGGTTGAGACGTGTTCAAGATTTTTATAAGTCAAGTTCATCCCGAACCGCACGTTTGAATTGGCCGGAGCTTTATTGAGCGTTTGTCTTAAATTTTGAATAATTTGAGCGATTTCGGCTTTTCTTTCTTGGGCATTGCCCGCGTGAATGGGATATTCGCGCTGGACGGCTTGCGGAGTCGCCTGTTGATCGCCCAATTTCTTTTCCAGTTCCCGTTGCAGCGAGGATTTGCTTTCATCATCAGCCAGTTTAAGTTTCGGCTTGGGCATGAAAACTACTTCGACTTGCAAAATCGCCCCTTGATTAAGCGGGATTCTGTCGAGATTCTTTTTAAAAACGTTCAAGGGGTCGTTAGACGGAGTCTTTGGTTGCGGCTTGGCCGTTGGGCCATGGCTTTTCTTGGGTTTTTGCGGTTTTTGATTTTTTTGCGGGGCGTTCTTGGATTTTCCACCCGAGTAGGAAAGGGAAAGTCTTAGCCCCGGGCCGCCTTCCTTTGGCGTGAGGTCGAAAGCGTTGGCCATTACCAAGCGCGCGTTCTTGTATTTTTTTTCGAGCAGATAGAGGTGCGCGAGTAAAAGGCGGGCCACGGAATCTCTTTCTTTTAAATCCACGGCATGGCTGAAATCATCCATCGCTTTGTTGTAATGATGGTCTCTTGTGGCCATCGAACCCATTTCAAGAAGAGCGTCTTCATAATCAGGAAAAAGTTCAAGAGCGGCAGCAAATTCATCCGTGGCTTCGGTATATCTTCCAAGCCGGCGATACAGCATTCCCAATTGATAATGGTAAAGGGGGTATTTGGGATCAAGGCTGACCGATTCCCGCAAATGTTCCAGCGCGTCCTGAATTTTCCCAAGGCTTTCTTCCACGGATCCTAAATTCATTTGAATATCGGGCCGTGAGGGATTAAGTTTAGCCGCAGTTTTAAATTCCTGGTAGGCGCCTTGATTGTTGCCTTCCCAGGCAAGCGAAATTCCAATCAGCATGTAAACTTGGGCGCTTTTGGGGTCAAGTTCAAGGCTTGTTTGATATTCTTGAAGAGATTTTTGAACCTGACCCAGCCAATAATAGGCGACTCCCAGCATCATGTGAGCCTTGGGGTCTTGCGGATTGGCCGCGACCGCCCGGCCAAATTCTTCCGCCGCGATATCATAATTTCCGCGTTGCAAATATTCAGAGCCTACATATTCATTGCGGCCCGCTTGAGAGGCCATGATTTGGTCCCAAATGGTATCTGAACCGGCTTTATTAGCATCAATATCGGCTTTAACTGAGAGAGGAAGAAATAAACTGAGAAGTAGCCCTAGAGAAAGAATGCGCGGAATAATTTTTTTGAGCGCAAGAGCCCGGTGGCTGAGCGAATTTTTTTCTTCCGGAGTCATTTCCGCGAAAGTTTTTTGAACGGAAGGAATAAAAAACACCGGATCGTATCCAAAACCCTCCTCTCCCTTGGGTTCATTCGTTATCACGCCTTCGATGCGTCCCTCGGCTGTTTCGATTTTTCCATCGGGGCTTGAAAGGGCCATCACGGTGCGAAAGACAGCTTTTCGTTTTTTCGCGGGGGTTTGAGAAAGTTCGCGGAGAAGTTTTTCAATATTGTCTTTAAAAGAAGCTTTTTCTCCGGCATAGCGGGCGGAGAACACTCCCGGCGCGCCTTGAAGGGCGTTAACCTCAAGGCCGGTGTCATCGGCCAAGGCCCAAAGTTTTGTCTGCAAAGCCGCTTCCCGCGCTTTTTTGGCCGCATTGCCTTCAATCGTCGGCTGATCCTCAATGGTCTCAGGGAGGCGCGGAAAATCTTTGAGGGAAAGGACGGAAATCTCCGGGCTCAGAATTTCCGAGATTTCTTTTTCTTTATGAGGGTTTCTAGTCGCGAGTAAAATTCGCTTCATCATGTTTGATAACGCGTTCAGAAATTGTAACATTTCTAGGATGAAAAAGGGATTAATCCTCTTATCGCTTTTGGGACTTTTGGGCTGCGCGGGATTTGGCTTGAATGGGGCTCCAGGAGATTCCGCTCTTAAAGGCTCGATCATGTCCGCCTTAAGACAACAGAAAGGCCTGGATCTATCTCGCGTTTCCGTGGATGTGGACGCAGGTTCCGTTATCATCAGCGGAATGGTGGACTCCGCCCAACAGAAAAAGTTGCTTGAACATATCGTTTACCATGTTCGCGGAGTCAAGGAACCCACTTTCAACCTTGCCGTCAAAGAATAGCTTGAGGCAACTTCTGGTGTGGTATCGCCGCAACAAAAGGCCGATGCCGTGGCGGGAGAACCCGTCTCCCTACCGGACTTGGGTTTCTGAAATCATGCTTCAGCAAACGACGGTGGCTTTCGTCATCCCTTATTTTGAGCGTTTTATTAAAAGATTCCCTGATGTCGAAAGTTTGGCTTTAGCCAAGGAAGAAGAAGTTTTGGCTTTATGGGCGGGCCTGGGGTATTATTCCCGGGCCAAAAATTTGCTTTTGGCCGCGCGAAAGATAGTCAAGGAATATGGCGGGATATTGCCAGATGATTTCGATTCCATCATCGCCTTGCCCGGAATCGGCCGTTATACGACGGGCGCGATTTTATCCATCGCTTTTCAAAAGCCGTATCCGGTTTTAGACGGGAATGTCGCCCGCGTGTTCTCGCGCTTGACGGCTCAAAATAAGACTTCGCAAGAGTTTTGGGGCATGGCCGAGGAATTGTTGGAGCGCGAAAACCCCGGCGATTGGAATCAGGCTTTGATGGAATTAGGGGCCACGGTTTGCGTTCCGGAAAATCCGCGTTGCGAGATTTGCCCGGTTTATTTTGCTTGCCAAGCTTTTAAAAATAAAACCCAAAATCTTTTTCCCGCGCCTAAAATTAAAAAACCATTTGTAAAACTCAATTGGGATTTTTTTTGGATTGAACGCGGGCAAAAAACGCTTCTCTGGAAACGCGAGGGTTCCGAAAAACTTTTAAAAAATCATTGGGGGCTACCGGAAGTCGGGAAAATGAGCGCCGAACGTGGATCTCTCCTTAAATCCGGAACGCATACGATTACTCATCATCAAATTCGCCTTCGAGTTTACGAGGGACATTTAAATGAAAAAGCTCCGGCGTCGGCGAAATGGGTTTCAAAGCGGGAATTGCCCCGGTTTTTAGTGTCTTCCCTTTGGAAAAAGTGCTTGCCGAGCGGAAATTTTAATTTTGACTCCCCGCCCCGGAATTTGCGTCAATAACGTATGGTTTCAGAAGGTTGCGCCGACGCCGTTCGGGCAGGGTTTTTTCTTATCGCCTTGATTCTGTTCGCGGCATCTCCTTTAAGAGCGCAGGTGAAGGTGTTGGCGACGGCGGTTCCAAGCGGGACGGTGCCAGATGAGATATCGTATCAAGGGCGGCTCACGCAAAACGGGTATCCGGTGACGGGAACCGAGATCGTGAGTTTTTATCTTTATGATGCTCCGACGGGCGGTAATATTTTGTGGCAGAGCGGTCCGGTTCAGGTTCAAGTGTCCCAGGGCGTATTTGGAACTTCTCTTAATATTTCAACCTCGGCCTTGGCGGGGCCGGCTCAAAAATATATCGAGACCGATATCGAGACGACGCCGCTTCTGCCCCGGCAGGCGCTCCTCTCAGTGCCCTATGCCTTGATGGCGAGAAACATCGAGGGGAATTTGACGATCTCAACAGTGAGCGTAACGGGAATGTTGACCTCGACGGGGACGATCGCGGTCTCGACCTTGACGGCGGCCTCGGGATTCTCCGGAATCAATGTGACGACGAGCGTGTTCGTTTTGTCTGGGAGACTTGGAGTCGGGACGGGGACCCCTCAAGATGCGCTGGATGTGTATGGGGATGTGCGCTCCACGGGAGTTTTTTACGGTTCAGGAGCGGGACTGTCGAACGTTCCGGCGTCGAGTTTAACGGGGATTGTTTCGGCTCAAAATTTAGTTTCCACGGTGGCGTATACCAATCAGACCAACACGTTTACGTCGTCTCAAACCATTACGGCGAATGCCTTCTCGGTGGGAAATTCGACGTTCGTGGTGACGAACGGGAACGTGGGGATAGGAACGTTAAGCCCGGCGCAGAGCTTGGATATTCTTGGGATTCCCAGTGGGGCGGCGGGGATTCATTTAAACAGCGCGGTTCCCGGGAACACGGCCATGACGCTGTATAACAACGCGGGGAGTTTGTATTGGAACGGGGGAGCGCTGGCCGTTGGTTCGAGTGTGAGTGGGACGACGGGTCAGATTCCCGAGTTTACGGGTCCAACCTCGTTGGGCAATTCAATCATGAACGCGACAGCTTCGAGTGTGACGGTAGCGGGGGCGTTGGCGAGTTCGAGCGTGACGGTGACGGGATTCGTGTCGGCGGAGTCATCGGTCACGGCGGGGACGGGGTTTTACGGATCGGGGGTGGGCCTGTCAAATGTTCCGGCGTCGAGTTTGACGGGGACGGTGAACCCGAGTAATCTCGTTTCAACGGTGGCCTATACCACCGCGAGCAATAGTTTCACGGGGAATCAAAGCGTGACGGGAAACATCAGCGCGACGGGAAATATGAGCGCGGCCAGCGGGATTGTGAGTGCTGGTTCGGCGACGATTGCGAATTCCATTACCGTTAACGGAGTGCAGTATGCTTATGTCCCGTCAGGCATGATCAGTTTTTTTAATCTGACCTCCTGCCCTGCCGGATGGACTGCTTTTGGCGCAGCGCAAGGACTTTACTTCGTCGGAGCGCCTAATGGAATCAGCACGGGCACGGTCGTTGGGACGGCGCTTTCTAATGGCGAAAATAGGCCTGCTGGAAATATCGTAGAGACCGTTCATGATCCGGGGCATAGCCACTCATATGCGAATCCTGATAACACCAGCTCTAATGTTTTAGAAACGCAATCCGGGAATACGGAGGTTGCTTATTATGCACCAGGTACTCCGAATACTGGAACGGCGTATACCGGCATCACGGTCACTAACAACAGCAGTTCCGTCGCTGGAACGAACGCGCCCTATATTCAACTTCTCGTCTGTCAGAAAAATTAGTCGCCCAGAAAGATATTTTCCGGTGTAAAGGCAGGCTCCTTTTTCTTTGATTAGACCTTCAAAAACAAGGCGGCCAAGGGCGGAAGGGTCAAGTTGATGGAATAGGGCTGGTTGTGAAACGGGATATTTTCCGTCCAGACCCCGCCCAAGTTCCCCATTCCGCTTCCGCCGTATTCGACGGAGTCGCTGTTTAAAATTTCCTTCCAATACCCTGCTTGCGGCGCGCCGATGCGGTAATTGATTCTCGGAACCGGGGTCAGGTTCAAAACGACGAGAATGGTTTCCCCGTCCTTTGATTTTCTTTTCCAACTTAAGATGCTGGCGGCGGAATCTGCGCAGTCGATCCACTCAAAACCTTGAGGAGAACAATCGTTTTGATGGAGGGCGGGCTCTTCCCGGTAGATTTTATTGAGCATCTGAACCCAGAGCCTTATTCCCTCGTGCTCCTTGTATTGAAGCAGATGCCAGTCAAGACTGTGGTCGTGGGTCCATTCGTTCCATTGCGCGATTTCTCCGCCCATAAACAGCAGTTTTTTTCCGGGCTGCGCGTAAAGATCGGCGAAAAGGAGCCTTAAATTGGCGAATTTTTGCCAAAAATCCCCCGACATTTGGTTGATGAGAGAGCCTTTTCCGTGAACGATCTCGTCGTGCGACAAGGGCAAAACGAAATTCTCGTGCCAGGCGTAGAGCATGCGGAAAGTGAGGCTGTTGTGATGATATTTGCGGTGAATGGGGTCTTCCCGAAAGTAGCGGAGGCTGTCATGCATCCAGCCCATGTCCCATTTGTAGCCGAAACCCAATCCTCCGCAGGAGGTGGGGCGGGAAACCATCGGCCAGGCGGTCGATTCCTCGGCGAACATTTGAACTCCCGGATGATCGAGATAAGCCGTTTCGTTGAGCGTCCTCAAAAAAGAAATAGCGTCTAAGTTTTCGCAGCCGCCGTAGCGGTTGGGAATCCAGCCGCCGTCTTTCCGGGAATAGTCGAGATAAAGCATCGAGGCGACGGCGTCAACCCGAAGTCCGTCTGCGTGATAGGCGTCCAGCCAAAAAAGGGCGCTTGATAAGAGAAAGCTTCGGACCTCGTGCCGGCTGTAATTAAAGACGTAGCTGCCCCAATCAGGATGAAAGCCCTGCCGGGGGTCGGAATGCTCGTAGAGATGGGTGCCGTCGAAAAGCCCGAGGCCGTGGCCGTCGGTCGCGAAATGGGAGGGGACCCAGTCCAAAATGACGCCGATTCCATGTTGATGGAGAGAATCAATGAGAAACATGAAATCCTGAGGGGTTCCGTATCGGGAGGTGGGCGCGAAGTATCCCAGGGTTTGATATCCCCAGGACCCGTAAAAAGGGTGTTCCATGACCGGCAAAATTTCGACATGGGTAAAGTTCATCTTGCGCAAATATTCCGGCAAGATTTTTGCCATTTCCCGGTAACTGAGAGAGCGTTGATTTTCTTCCGGCACCTTTCGCCAAGACCCCAGATGGAGTTCGTAAATTGAGACGGGAGAATTAAGCGAATTTTTATTCGCGCGCGAATTCATCCAGTCGCGGTCGTTCCATTCATAGGACAAATCGCGGACCACCGAGGCGGATTTTGGAGGAACTTCAAAATAAAAACCGAAGGGATCGGCTTTCTCCGCCTCGAAGTTCAAATCTTTCGAGACGATGCGGTATTTGTAGGCGGAGCCTTCTTTCGCTTCCGCGACGAAGCCTTCCCAAATTCCGGAGTTTCCTCGCGGAAACAAGGGGTGGCTGGTTTTTCGCCAAGAGTTAAAATCCCCCATGACATAAACCGCGCTGGCGTTGGGCGCCCAAACGGAGAAGAAAACGCCGTCTTTTTTGGGGGATAAATGCGCGCCGAGTTTTTGATAAATGCGGCGGTGCGTGCCTTCGTTAAAGAGATGAAGGTCCTCCGCGGTCAACAGGCTGTTGAAGAGTCCTAAATTGTTGTGCATAATTTCTCCTTAATGTTTCGCCAAATTCTGATATCGTTTCCTGAGATTTCAGCATAAGAACGCCTTTCCATTTTAGGATATTCGCCTTGCGGATTCGCTGAGCCGTCTGAGATGTTCGGCGATTTCTAAATTAAGTTGTTCCGGCTTTAGTTTCCAGTTCCAGTTTCCGGAAATTGTTCCAGGGATATTCATTCGCGCATCCGAACCCAGGCCTAAAATATCCTGCATGGGAATGATAACGGTGTTTGAGGGAGACTCCAAAAGAACTTGTATGAGTTTCCAGTTGTTTTCAGATTCGGATTTTGAACCATGAACATTACCTAGCGCCCGGTGGACTTCTTCTTGAGGGCCGTTCTCAAGCCAGCCCTTGAGCGTATCGTTATCGTGGGTTCCGGTATAAGCGACAGAATGGGGAGCATAATTTTTTGGCAGAAATTTTTCTTCTCCGCCGAAAGAAAATTGAAGGACATTCATTCCGGGGAAATGAAACTCATCGCGCAGTTGGTAGACATCATTTCCCGCGACCCCTAAATCCTCCGCGATAATTTGAAGTTGGGGGAGTCTTGTGAGAATTGAGGAAAAAAAATCCGAACCCGGCCCTTGAACCCATTGGCCTTTAACGGCGGTTTTTTCTCCGGCTGGAATGCGCCAGTAGCGGCAAAAGCCGATAAAGTGATCTAATCTCACCGCGTTAAAACGCCGGGAAGAAATCTCAAGTCTTTTTTCCCACCATTCATAACCGGATTCTTTGAGAATATCCCAACGGTAGAGCGGGTTTCCCCAAAGTTGGCCGGTTTTTGAAAAATAATCGGGAGGCACGCCGGAGACGGCTATAGGATGCCCTTGATCGTCTAAATCGAAAATCTCTTGATGCGCCCAAACGTCCGCGCTGTCTTGGGAAACGAAAATCGGAATATCGCCAATGAGAGAAAGACCATTCTTTTGGCAGGCGTTTTTAATCTGACTCCATTGACGAGCAAAAAGAAATTGCTCAAATTGGTAGTAAAAAGAGGTTTCGCCTAAAAAATGAAGGAGATCCCTTTCCCAAAACCGAAAATCGCGTGTGCGGATTTTTTGAGGCCAATCAGACCACGGCGCATTTTTGAAACGTTCCTTCAGCGCGCAAAACCATGCGTAGTCGTTGATCCAAAAAGATTCTTGGTCTAAAAAGGCGTGAAATTCGGCCCAAGTTCCGGCCGGGTTTTCTTTTTGAAATCGGGAAGCGGCCAGCCTTAAAATTTTTTCTTTTTCCATCAACGCTTGGGCCGCGTTCAGGTCCTTGAATGAGGGGATTCCCGAGGGGTCCAGAAATCCTTCTTCTGCGGCAAGTTCAAGACTGATGAAAGCGGGGTTTCCGGCAAAGGCGGAGATTGAACTGTAGGGGGAATTTCCCGCGCCGGTTGGATTAACCGGGAGCATTTGCCAATATTTTTGCCCGGCTTGAGACAGCCAGGCGATAAAAAGGTGAGCTTCAGGCCCCATATCGCCTGCCCCGGTTTTCCCGGGTAAGGAACTAATGTGAAGCAGAACTCCGCAGGCGCGGCTAGTAAACAGGCTCAAATTTTCTTTTCCTATAGTTGGCGCGAACGATTGTGACGAGTTCATTGGTGTTATCTCCCTTATCATCAAAACGAATCATCCCGATGATACCGTCATGCTCGGTTTCGCGGAGGTTTTCGATCATTCTTGTGCGGTCAAACCCCGCGTTTTGAAAGGCTAAAAGAGATATTTTAGCGGCTTCATAGGCGTAGATATCGTAGGCGCGCGGAGAGGTTTGAAATAGAGAGCGGTATTGCGAAATAAAGGGATTGGCGCTGGGCAAAAAATCAACCGGAACTCCGCTGATCACGAAATAGGCTCCGTTGGATGCGGGCCCCGCGAGCTTAAATAAAGTGTCTTCTTTAGACGCGCCGCCCGAAAGAAAAGTCGTATCTAAGTGATTTTGGCGCAGAAGCTTTAGAATGCGCGCGGCTTCCGGATAAAATCCGCCAAAAAATAGCCCTTGTGGTTTTAATTTTTTAAGAGAATTCATTGTTTCCGAGAGCTCGGTTTGATTGGGAGAAATATCAATAAATCCAAGAACTCTTCCGCCTTCTTTTTTAAAATTCAAGTCGAATGCTTGGGCAAATTCCATTCCGTAGGAACTCTGATCGTCAATAATAAAAAAAGAATGGAGCCCGAGCCGTGAATAGGCAAAATGGGCGGCGTAGTGGGCTTGGGTTAAATCGGTGGGCGGCATGCGGAAAATATTTTTTTTCCATTTCCAACTCGGGCTTTTTTGTTGGGAGGTGAGTAGACTATTGGCCGCGGAAGGCGTGATCATTGGGAGGGAAGCCTCGGAATAGATAGGGGCTGCGGCAAGGCACGAATCTGAGGTAAAGTCTCCGATGACGGCAAAAACTTTAGGATTAGCTACTATTTTCTTGGCGGCCTTGACGGCTCCCTGAGGGGTTCCTTCATCATCATAGGTGCGCACGATGATTTTCCAAGGCGCTTCCGGGGCGGCATCGAATGCGGAAACGGCCAATTTGACCGCGCGGACAATGCCGCCGCCTTCGGCTCCTATGGGCCCCGATAATGGGACAGAGACAGCCAAAATCGCCTTGGGTTTGGGGTTGGAACAAGCGAGAATAAATCCGAGGACAAGAAACATCGCTCCATTTTTCCGCATCGGTTTTATTGTATCACTTGCGGAAAGTGGTTCGGCTTAAAAATTTTTGATTTTTCACCATGAGACTGGAAATATGAGCGTTTGTCGCTTATAATAATAGTCGTTTGGTAATTTGCCTGTTATTTTTGTAACTTTACAAAACATGGAACAATGGACAATTAAGGAAGATCCGAACGCTTCAGGTGCGAATCGCCCTTGCCTTTTTGTTAAAGGAAAGAAATCGGATTTGCAAAAAATTATCAAGAAATTCGGCAAGGTTTGTGGACGTCCGGCCTCGCTTGACGGCTCCGGCGAATACAATCTCTGGTTGCCTCTTCATCATCCGAGCGCTGAAATTCTAAAAGAGCTTGAAGAATTTTTAAATTCGATGATGCCTCAAAAGCCCGTTTCCATCCCGGAAGCTGAAACACCAGAGCCCGTAGTTTTACCTGTTGAAGTGCTCGCGCCTCAAGAGCCCCCGAAAGAAGCCTCCTTACCCACCCAGGGGTTAGAGCTTGAAGTCTCTTCCGCGCCGCAACCGGAACCAACGCAGGAAGAATCCAAGGAACAAACTCCGGACATCGAAGTTCCTCCGCCAGCTTTGCCATCCACGGAGCTCCCTCAACCGGAAGCAGCGGTAACATCTCAAGCTCCCCTTAAAGAAACGCCGAAAACGGAAGAAATAGTTGCCGTCGTTTCAAAGCGCGAAGAGCCCTCCGTTTCCATGCCTTTGCCGCCTTTGGAATCCTTGGCGACTCCGGTGATAGCTCCGGATCCTTTAAAGAATTTGGATACTCTTAAAATTGGCTCTCATAACCGTTTTGCCCATGCGACGGCCATTTCCGTTGCTGGAGCTCCCGGAGCGATGCACAATCCGCTGTTTGTTCACGGGCCTCCTGGTTCAGGAAAAACTCATTTGAGTTATGCCTTGGCCCAGGAAATTTCAAAAAATTTGGGAGAAAAAACCGTTTTGCTCACCTCCGGATGGAAACTTTCGGCCTCCACTGTTTCTGCCTCTCCTAAGGCTATTTCTTTCTGGTGGGAGGAAATGTCAGGGCATTTTAAGACGATGATTATTGATGATGTTCACTTAATGGCTCTCACCGAACAAAATCAGGCATTGATTGAAAAAATGATTTCCTGGTTTCTTTCGGGCGGGCGTCAACTAGTAGTCACGGCCGTTTATCCACCCAAGGCCTTAGAACCTTTGGCCCAAAGGCTTAAGATTTCTTTTACCGGAGCCCAGGCCGTGTCTGTTGAAATGAAGCCTACTCCGCTGTCTATTCACATGGAACAGTTTAACGACTTCGTTCGAGGGAAAGAATTTAATTTTTCTGATGAAGAATCGGCGGCGCTTTTAGAACGCTTATCCGCATCTCCATTGGAGGCGCATCTTTGGATTCGGCGCTTAATTCGTTTGTTGGACTTGGGACTTTCCTTGGGGCAAAATCCGCAAATTGCGGCCTTGTTGCCGGTTCTTTTCGAACTAGCCTTGCCGGAGCAAGCCAAAGCGCTTCCAGACTCCTCCGATATGGCGAACGTGAATCATTTTCTTTTCCCCAAAGCCAAAGCCGAGGCAGCGCCGATAATTTGGTTTTTTCCAAAAGGTTCGGATTCTATCGTGGCATGGGCGCAGATGATGTTTTTTAAATCCATGGCCGACATGGGGATCTCTCGCTCCTACCGGAACCTCCCGCCTCAGTCCTATGACCCGGCGGAACCGTTGGGCCTTCCGTTTAAAATCGGGGAAACTTGTCGAAGATTATCTCCAAGAGCGGTAGTTTTGCTGGGGCCTCCGCCTCAAACTCAGCTGGGGGAAAGAGAAACCGAGTGGGTTCATGCGACACGCCATGTTCTAGAGGCGATGGGAGTTGCCGCGGCCCATATCCCCTTTCAAGGCGTTAAGGTTTATGCCTATTTTTTGAGAGCTCATTTGGATTTAATCTCGTGAATATCGAAATTTTAAAAGACAGCGCATGGCTTGGATCCGGATTTATTTTAGGCGTGGGCGGAACGCTGTTTTTAAAAGAAATTTTGACTAAAGATGATCCGGATTCTCAGAGCCTCAGAGAAGAATTAACGGACACGCAATCCCGCCTAGAGGAAAAATATCGGGAAATCAAAACTCTCCAGGATACCGTGCGTTCCTCTCTTTCTCCGATGGACTTGACGGCGGCTTTGGCGGGAATTGTTTCTATTGTGACTCGTCACATGGAAGTTGACTTGGTCGCTTTTCTACTTCTCGATGAGGCCTCTCAGGAACTGGTGACTCAGCCTGGGGCTTATGGCTTGGAAAAAGAAGATCAGATTTACAGAATATCTTTGCTTGAGGAAAATGCCTCGTCGGTCAGGACTTTTAAAACCGGAAAGCCTTTTGTCGCGGGGGATGCCCAAGATGATCCGGGAGTCATCACGCATTACGCCAAATTATGGGATATTCGTTCTCTTATTGTCGTTCCCGTCTCTAAGCAAGGGCATTCCTGGGGCGTAATGAGAGTGGGAAGCCGCAAGCCTTATGCGTTTACTCAAGAGCATGTGGATTTAATGAGCGCGATCGCGGAAGACGCGGCGATTATCATTGAAATGTCGGTTTTGAATCAACAATTAGTGCAGGATAGGGAACAATTAAGGGCCCTAAGCCGTATGAAAGATGAGTTCGTTTCGACAGTCAGCCATGAGTTCAAGACGCCGTTGACGACTTTGGCGGGGTTTTTAGGGCTTATGCTGGAAGGAGAAATTGGGCCGGTAAGCGAGGATCAAAAACGATTTATGATGATGGCGCGAAACGCGGTCGAGAGGCTTTCGAACATGGTTTCTGATTTATTAGATATTTCCCGTCTTGAATCGGGGATGAAAATGGATATGAAAGTTTTTTCTCTCTCTGCCTTGATCTCTTCCATTATAGAGTCGCATAAATTAGAGGCGACTTCATCCAAGAAAGAAATTCGTTTTGATTCTCCTGAAAAATTGCCGGAGGTTCTCGCTGATAAAAAGTGGATTGCGGTTGTTCTTGAAAACTTAATATCGAACGCGCTGAAATTTACCAAGCCTAGCGGCCGCGTCGTCGTTTCTGTTTTTGATAAAGGAGACTGTGTTGAGACGATTGTGGAAGATGACGGCATCGGCCTTCCCGAAGAAGCCGTGCCCCATATCTTTGAAAAATTTTATCGCGCTCCGAATGCGCGAGAATTGAACATCTCGGGAACTGGCCTGGGACTTTCGATATCAAAAAAAATACTCGATTTACACGGCGGTCGCTTGTGGATTGAATCTGCCCTGGGAAAGGGGACCAAAGCTCATTTTGTCCTCTATTCCGTCAACCGTTATGGCGTTTCTAGCTCAAGCAGAGTTGAGGCGGCCCAGGAGTCTTGATATGCTCGCTCATGTGAGTTCAATGGGGCTTCGTGGAATTGAAAGTTATCCTGTTCTAGTTGAGCTTGATTTGTCTAACGGTCTTCCGGGGTATACGACGGTCGGGCTACCCGATGATGCGGTCAGGGAGTCGAGGGAACGAGTGATTTCAGCGGTGAGAAACTGCGGATTTAACCTCCCGCAAAAGAAAGTGACTGTCAACCTGGCTCCGGCGCAATCGCGCAAGGAAGGCAGTCATTTTGATTTGCCCATTGCCTTGGCTCTTTTGACGGCTTCGGGGCAAATCGCGGCGGAGAGTTTGGAAAAAAAATATTGTTGTATCGGAGAACTGGCTTTAGACGGAACGATGCGCCCGGTTCGAGGCGTGTTATCCATGGCTCTGAGAGCTTGGCGGGAAGGGTTTAAAACCATGATTGTCCCCAAGGCCAATGCGGCGGAGGCGAGAGCCGTTGGAATTGAGGTAGTTTCCGGCGAGACGCTGAGAGAAATTGTTAATTTTCTCGCCACTCCTGAGTCCTCTCGCGGGGATTTTGTTTTTTCCGATCCTTTTGAGAATCTTCTTTCTCATTTGAAATCGGAAAAAATCACGGAAGATATGAGCGAGGTCAAGGGACAATTTTTAGCGAAAAGAGCCGCAGAGATTGCGGCGGCAGGGTTTCATAACTTGATTTTGATGGGGTCGCCGGGAATTGGGAAATCAATGTTGGCGCGCCGTTTACCTGGAATCTTGCCGTCCATGAGCCGCGGAGAGATTTTGGAGGTGACCCGCATTCATTCGGTGATATCTAAAGAAGGTTCCGGCCTTTTGACCCAGAGGCCTTTTAGAGACCCGCATCACAGCGCTTCTTTAGTTTCCTTAGTCGGGGGCGGGCCGGCTGCGCGCCCTGGAGAAGCTTCACTGGCGCATGGCGGGGTTCTTTTTCTTGATGAAGTTCTGGAATTTAACCGCTCCGCTTTGGAAGCCCTGCGTCAACCTCTGTCGGATTTTAAAATTACGATTTCAAGAGCCAAGGATTGCGTGGAATACCCGGCGCGTTTTATTTTGGTTGCGGCCCTAAACCCTTGTCCCTGCGGATTTAGGGGGCATCCCACGAAAGCTTGTATTTGCGCTCCCAAGGCCGTTTCAAACTACCTTTCCCGCGTTTCGGGGCCTCTGCTTGACCGAATTGATCTTCAGGTTGAGATGTCTCCTCTTGACTTTTCCGATTGGGCCGCCCAAACTCAAGAGAGAGAAGAGTCTTCCGCAGAAATCAGAAGGCGGGTCATCCGTGCCCGCCTTAAACAACAAGAGCGGTTGGGGCGAGAAGACTTTGCGGCCAATGCCTATCTAACTCAAAACGAAATAAAAAGGCATTGTCTTCTTTCTCCGCGCGTCATGGATTCTTTGAGGCAAGCCGCTCAAAAATTCGGATTATCAGCCCGAGGGCTTGACCGTGTTCTCAAGGTTTCCCGGACCGTCGCGGATTTAGAGGATTCTAATTCCATAGAGATGAGGCATGTTGCCGAAGCCATGAATTACCGGGCCTTGGATAAAGCGAGGAACTCCTTATGAAGCTATTTTTTATTTTGTGTTTGTGGCCGTTTCAATCTCTTTTCGCGCAGAATATCGCCAGCACTTCAACGGTTTCTAATTCTCCTTTGGAAAGCCCTTCGGTTTCCGAGCCTCCCGGCCTTGCGGGACAATTTCCTTCGGTCAACAGGTTTAAAGCCCCTTTGAAATGGAAGGCGGACGGTTGGGTTTTGGAAAAAAAATCATCCCAAATAAAAGAGACTGATGAATTTCAGATGATGATTCCGCCCGGGGCGCGGGCGGATGTGCGGCTTCGGAAAGGGATTCGTGTTTCCGTGAATGACAGATTAACCGTTTACCGAGTGGCTTCTCGTCATGAAAAAGATACTGATGTCCATGCGCGTTATTTGTTTAAAATCGGGACAGCCAAGGTCGTCAAGGTTATGGGAAAGTCTCTTTGCCAAATTAAAATCGAAACTGCCAACGACGCGGTCGAGGATGGAGACCTGATTAAAAAGGATTGGTGATGAATTTTTTAAACGAGGAGAATGAGACGGCCTTAAAGCTCAACTCGGCTTTTAATTTCCCTCCCGACGCCAGAAGAAAACTGTTAAAAGAATTGGGCGCTTCCTTGTGGGCGAAACCCGCGGAAATTTGGGCGGAAGTCTCGGGATTGTCTTATGCCTCGGCCGGCAGACTTAAAGAGGAGGCGTCTTCTTTTGACGCTCCCAGAGAGTTTGAGCGCGTCCGTTCAATGGGCGCGCGCATTCTTTTTGACGGAGAGAAAGATTACCCCGAAACGCTTAAAAGCCTTCCGCATGCGCCTTTGGCGATCTATGTTTTAGGTGAAATTGGCGAGTCCAATTCCTTGGCCATTGTGGGAACAAGATACCCCACTTCTTATGGGCGCAGAATGGCCGCACGATTTTCGCAAGAAGCGGTTTCCTCGGGACTAACGATTGTCAGTGGTTTGGCGAGGGGAATCGACACCGAGGCTCATCGGGCGGCGGTTGAAAACGAGGGTAAAACTTGGGCGGTCTTGGGCTCGGGCCTTTTGAACTTATATCCTTCGGAAAACAAAAAATTAGCCGAACAAATAACAGCAGAAGGAGGGTGCTTGATCAGCGAGTTCCCTATGGAGACTAAGCCCTGGCCTGCTTGCTTTCCTATGCGAAACCGGATTATTTCAGGCTTGTCCTGGGGCGTTTTGGTGGTGGAGGGAAAAGAAAAGTCAGGCTCCTTGATTACCGCGCGAATCGCGGCGGAACAAGGCCGCTCGGTTTTTGCGGTTCCCGGGCCGATTGATTCTCCTTTAAGCGAGGCGCCTCATCTTTTGATTTCTCAGGGGGCGAAACTGGTTTCCCGATTTGAGGATGTGTTAGAGGATATGCCGCCCTCATGTTTTGAAGAAACGTCGCCTTCTGATACATCTCTTTTCGTCTCTGACATGCCCAGAACCCTTTCCTTAAGCAAACGTAAAATTCTACAATTCATCGGTTCTCAGGTCTTTGGTTTTGAAGAGATCGGGCTTGGATGCGGGCTTGATTTTACGATTCTTTCCTTAGATCTATTTGAACTTGAAATGGACGGATTCATCATCAGCGAACCAGGACAACGTTATGCCATTAAAAAAAGAAACTAAAGAAAAAAAACCTAAAACGGGCGGCGCGAAAAAAACCAAAAGTGGGAAAGAAACCTCGCTTTTGATTGTCGAGTCTCCGGCCAAAGAACGCACCATTTCACGTTTATTAAAAGGGAATATCATCGTTAAAAGCTCTTTTGGGCACGTTAGGGATTTGCCGGTTAGAAAAATGGGGGTTGAAGTGAATCGGGGTTTTCGTCCCGAATACGTGGTTTTGCCGCGCGCCAAAAAAATTATTTCGGAGCTTAAAAAACTGGCGGATAAGTCGACCTACGTTTATCTCGCGACCGACCACGACCGCGAAGGAGAATCCATCGCCTGGCACTTAAGCGATATTCTCCATTTGGATGCCCAAAAGGCTCGCCGGATCACCTTCCATGAAATAACCCTCCCGGCCATCAAGGAAGCGCTGGCCGCTCCTCGCGATATTGACCAGCATTTGGTGGGCGCTCAACAGGCGCGGAGAATCATAGACCGCTTGGTCGGTTACGAGCTTTCTCCCTTGCTGTGGGAGAAAATTAAGAAAGGCTTGTCCGCCGGGCGTGTGCAATCGGTGGCCGTTCGTCTTTTGTCTGAGCGGGAAAAGGAAATCAAATCCTTCGTTTCGGAATCGTTTTGGACGGTCCAGGCTCTTTTTAAGAAAGAAGGCTTTCCGGCTTTCCCGGCCGAACTAACCTTGTGGAAAGGCTCTAAAGTCGAGCAGACAAAAACTTTTGATTTATTCGCGGAGCCCTATCGCGTTCGTATGAGCTCTCTTAAAGGCGAGGCGGATGTAAAGGAAGTGGAGAAAGACGCCGCTTTAAACGCCTTTACGGTGATTGAGGCCGAGAGAAAGGAAACCCGGCGCCGTCCGGCCCCGCCTTTTTCAACGAGTTCTCTTCAACAGGCGGCTTCGATGAAACTAGGCTTTACCGCCGAGCGCACAATGCGAACCGCGCAGTCTCTCTATGAGGGAATTGATTTGGGAAACGGAGAAACCATTGGTTTAATTACCTATATGAGAACCGATTCGTTTTTTGTTTCAAAAATTGCCGCTGATGAAGCCTCCCTCTTCATCAAGGACCGTTTTGGTTCGGATTTTCTTCCGGACTCTCCTCCGGTTTACCAAACAAAAACCATGGCCGCTCAAGAGGCCCATGAAGCCATTCGTCCGACCAGCGTTTTAAGAACTCCCGAGGAATTAAAAAGCCGCATTAATTCCGATCAGGCAAAACTTTACGATTTGATCTGGAAGCGATTTGTCTCCAGTCAAATGAGGGAAGCCGTTTACGATACCCTTTCCGCTGATATCAAAGGCAAGGGCGAAGCCGTTTATCATGCCTCCGGCCGGGTTCTTAAATTCGAGGGCTTTCTTAAAGTTTATTCGATGGACAAAGAAGAATCGGAAGGGGCGGAAGAAATTGGAAACTCTCAAGATCGTCCCTTACCGCCTCTTCAGGAAGGAGACGCGCTTGAGTTGACTCAGTTTAAGCCGGAAATGAAAAAAACCGGGCCGCCGCCGTTTTATAATGAGGCGAGTCTCATCCGTACGATGGAAAAACACGGCATCGGACGCCCCTCGACTTATGCGCCGACTATTAAGACCGTCGTCGATCGCGGATATGTGCGCAGGCAAAAAGATAGGCAGCTTTTGGTCACCGAGTTGGGGAATTTAGTGACCGCCAAACTCAAGGAGCATTTTCCGGATGTCGTCAGTTTGGGATATACGGCGGAAGTAGAAGGGCGTTTGGATAAGATTGCGGAAGGTGTCGAGGAATGGAACGGTGTGATTGCGGATTTTTATAAGCCTTTCTCTGAATCGGTCAAAAAAGCCGCTTCGGAAATGACGGTGTCTAAAATCGAGCCTAAACAAACCAATGAAATTTGTCCTTTGTGCGGAAGTCCGATGCTTTTGCGGGAGAGCCGCTTCGGTCAATATATTTCGTGCTCCCGCTTTCCTGAATGCAAGGGAAAAATCGCCTTAAACGCCGAAGGGAAAAAACTCGAACCTGAAAAGACCGACGAGGTGTGCGATGTCTGCGGAAAGCCCATGGTGATTAGAACCGGAAGAAAAGGCCGTTTCATGGCCTGTTCCGGTTATCCCGCCTGCAAGAATACCTTTTCCTTAGATGCGGAAGGCAAAAAGATTTTGGACTCCCGTCCGCTTCTCACCAGTCGCTTGTGCGATAAATGCCAAAAGCCGATGTGGATTCGAAAGGGAAAGCGCGGATTTTTTCTCGCCTGTTCCGGCTTTCCCAAATGCCGAAATTTAAAACCTCTCTCAAAAGAAGAAGGACAGACGTTGCGCGAAGAAGCGGAGTCCAATTTCGCCAAAGGCTTGCGGAAAAAGTAATGCGAGAGCACCTCCTTGATTTTTTGTCCTATTTAAAAGGGACAAGACGCTATTCCGCGCATACCTTAAGAGCTTACGAAGCGGACTTAAACGAGTTTTTTGCGATCTCTCAAGTCAAATCCGCCGGTGAAATAGACCGAGGGGTTGTTCGCTCCTATATCGCGGACCTTCAAAAGAGAAAAAACCTTTCGCGTAACAGCGTATTAAGAAAAATTTCCGCTTTAAGGTCTCTGACTCGGTTTCTGATGGAGAGAAACTTAATTTCCAATTCTCCATTCGTGGGTTTGATTCTTCCCAAGAAAGAGAAACTCCTCCCAAAATTTATGACGGAAGACGAAGTGGCGACTCTTTTAGAAAAATCCACCGATAATGGACATTCTTTTCTACGAGATCGCGCGCTTTTGGAAATTCTTTATTCCTCGGGCGCGCGCCGCGCGGAATTGTCTTCTCTCAACATAGGAGACGTTGATTTTAACGGGGGGTTTCTTCGCGTGTTTGGAAAGGGATCTCGGGAAAGGCTCGTTCCGGTGGGAAATCAAGCCCTCGGTCTTCTTCGCGCCTATCTTGACTCAAGACCCTTAAGGTCCGGAGGAGAGCCTTTATTTCTCAACGCTAGAAAAGGGCGACTTTCGGATCAAGGAATCGCTTTGATCGTCAAAAAATGGAAAAATAAGCTCAATTGGCCAAAGAGAGTGACTCCCCATATGTTTCGGCATAGTTTTGCGACGCATCTTCTCAACGCGGGATGCGACTTGCGCTCCTTGCAGGAAATGTTGGGACACAAAAATATCGCCAACACCCAAATTTATACGCATATTTCCTTAGAACGTCTTAAGGACGTTTATGGAAAATCTCACCCCCGTTCGCGAATTTCAAATGGAAGATAAAGTCGGCATCCTCGTTGAAGAGACCGGTTGCGATTCGGCGGAAGCGGAATTGGCTCTTCAAATGGCGGGCTATGAAGTTTCCAAGGCCTTGCAGGTTTTAGCCAGTCGCTTGCGCAATATCTTGGTCCTTAAAATTAAGTTCAGGAATTTATCTGACCCTAAATTTGGACTGGCCTTAGCGGTCGCCAATATCAAAACGGGAGAGGTTCTGCGCTCAAGAGCGGTCGTCTCTTTTAACCCGGTTGTCTATATTAGAACTCTTGAGGGTTATTGGTTTGAATTTGAGAAAGACCTCTATGCCCGAAGATTTTGGGAAGGCAGTTTGCAGTCGGAAAGCCTTGAACTGGAAGGAATTTTATCCCAGTATCTCCGCCAGGTTCTCGCTCAAAAGTCCCTAGAAATGAACGAGGCCTTGGCTTCTCGGTTTGAAACAGAACTAGGAGTCGCCTTTGGCCGAGCGATTAACTCTTCAAAAGTCGAGGTGAAGGTTAAGGGAGAAATCTTGAGCCTTGGGGAATTTAATTCCTTAAGAATTCCGACGGGCCAAAAAAGCATGAGAAGACGTGGAAACCATCGCGACGGCCAAGACCACACGGTTCTTAAAATCGGACTTGAAGAAGACGAGTTGGGGACTTTGGCCTCCGAGATCAAGGCCGGGGATATGATTTCAGCCAAGATATTAGACTCGCGCGATTTGGCACATTATCTCTGGAAAATATTCGGCGGCTACCAGGACGGAGTTCCGATTCCTGTTCTGGCTCCGGTTGAGGCTGTTGAAGTTGTTTCATCCAAAATATTTTTGAGAGTGCGGTTCTCTCTGGGGGTTTGCGGGGACGCGTCCATTCCTCTGGAAAAAAAGATAAAGGCCGTTCGGGTTTTGCTCAAGCGTCCCAGTTCATCTTCATGGTGGCGGCGAGTTTTAACGAGGTAAATAAAATGTCTATTCTTGTGGTTGTCGGAGCGCAATGGGGAGATGAAGGAAAAGGGAAAATCGTTCATTTCTTAGCCAAGAAGGCGCGTTATGTCGCGCGCTATCAAGGCGGAAATAACGCGGGCCACACTGTCGTCATCGGTAAGAAACGTTATGCCCTCCATTTGATTCCATCCGGAATTTTAATGAAAGAGACCCAAAATATCATCGGTTCCGGGGTGGTCTTAAGTCCGCGCGCTTTTCGAGAAGAGGTCTTGGGGCTCGAAAAACAAGGTATTTCCTCTAAGAAGAGGCTGTTTGTCAGTTTCGGCGCCCACGTTATTTTACCGTACCATATTTTGCTAGACGGTTTGAGGGAAGACAGCGGACGCGGAATTGGGACAACTAAAAGGGGAATAGGCCCTTGTTACGAGGATAAGGTCGCCCGCATAGGGATTCGCGTTTGTGATTATCTGGAACCGGAAACTTTTAAGAAATTGGTGACGCAGAATCTTAAAATTCGTTCGGCGGAGTTGGCGCGTCTTAAACCCTTGGCTTCAATTGAAAAAGAAGTGTTTGCCGATTATGATTTATTGCGGCGCTTTATCGCTCCTTACGCCAAAGACACTTCTCTTCTTTTGTTTAAGGCCATTTCAAACGGAGATAATATTCTTTTGGAAAGCGCCCAGGGGGCGATGCTGGATCTAGATTTTGGGACGTATCCCTTCGTCACTTCTTCAAATCCCATCGCGGGGGGAGCCGCAACGGGTTCGGGAATTTCTCCAGCTTCCATTGAATTTGTTTTAGGCGTAAGTAAAGCCTATACAACCCGGGTGGGCTCGGGTCCGTTTCCCAGTGAACTAGACGCCAAAAGAGGCGATTTTTTAAGAGAAAAAGGCCATGAGTATGGAACGACGACCGGGCGCCCTCGTAGGATTGGAAGTTTAGATCTCGTTCAGCTTCGCCACGCCATTCGCGTCAGCGGCATCAACGCCTTGGCGGTGACGAAGTTGGATACCTTGTCCGGGACGGGTCCCATTGAAGTTGTGACCGCTTATCGCTGGAAAGGAAAAATTTTAACAGAGTTTCCCTGGTCTAGAAAAGCTCAGGAAGAGGCCAAACCCGTCCTCACTCGTTTGCCTGGTTTTAGCGGACATTTGGAAGGCGTACGCCGTTTCTCCGATTTGCCTAGAGCCGCTCAAGATTATATCCTGTGGATCGAAAAAAATTTGCAAATTCCCATCCCTATTGTTTCCGTGGGGCCGGATTTAAGACAGACCATTGTTCGGGACGCTTCCTTAAGTTCTTTGGCCAATTTTGTTTAGCGGGCGCATGAACGACTCTCGGCTTTCAATTATCATTCCCGTCTATAATGAATCAAAAACCCTGCCCCTCATTTTTAAGAAGTTAAGGGAAGTTCCTTATGGTGTTAGGGCTGAATTTGTTTTCGTGGATGACGACTCAAAAGATAATTCTAAAGTTCTTATTAAAGAGTTTGCTGAAAAATCTCCTGATGTCATCTTTCATTTTCAGGATAAAAACCAGGGTAAAGGGGCGGCCATTCGCCGAGGAATTACACTTGCCTCAGGCGATTTAATTATTATTCAAGACGCCGATTTGGAATATGAACCAAACGATATTCCTTCTTTGCTTAAGCCGATTCTTGATGACGAGGCCGACGTGGTCTATGGATCTCGGTTTAAAACATCCGGGGCTCAGGTTCACCGGACTTGGCATCGCTTAGGCAACCGATTTTTGACGGCTTTTTCCAACCTTTGTTCCGGGCTTTATTTTTCCGATATGGAGACCTGCTATAAAATGTTTAGGGCAGAGGTGCTTAAAAACATTATTCTTAATTCGGATCGTTTTGGCTTTGAGCCCGAAATTACCGCTAAAATTTCGAGACTCAACCTTCGGGTTCTGGAAGTTCCCATCCATTATTATCCGCGTTCCTATCAGCAGGGGAAAAAAATTGGCTGGAAAGATGGCTTTGCCGCCTTGTGGCACATCGTCAAATATAACTTTTTATGTAAAGATAGTGATTTTATTTTACCCTCTATGCCCGCGCGTTATCTCTACCCAGAGGAAAAGTAAATCGTGAGAACTTGGTCTCAGGATAAGATCGCCTTGGGAATTTTTTTAACGGCCATTCTTTTAGAGTTTATATCAGGGCTTATGGGGTTAACTTGGGGTTTACCAAATCCTTCTCGTTTTTCCATTTTCCCTCCAGCGATGCTTTCCGATTCCACGATGCCGGAAAAGCTTGAACAAAGTTGGAAGAAAATTTATCGAGGAGTTAAGCTCTCGCGGCAGGAAAATACAGATGAATCTATGCCGAGCATAAAAGGGTTTGAGGAATTTAAGTCCGGTTGGTCTTGGCCTCCGGGTGAGTTGATTCATTCTTATCGTTCGATGCTTTTGCGTTCTCAGAATCCTGATGAGCAAAAAACATTCACGGTTTTAGCGCAAATGAACCCTGCGCGTTTAAAGTTTAGGCCGATCTATATTCAGTATGGCGGGTTTTTCGTTTATTCCTGTGGGGTTTTGCTTGAGATTTGCGCTCACTTCAAATGGATTCATTTGACGCCCGGATTGTCTTATTATTTGCTCCATCCAAGGGAGATGGCTCGCCTTTATATCAGCGGTAGAATCTTGATGGCGTTTTCAACATTGGCGACTCTCTTAGTAATTTTCGACATTGGTCGCCGAATTTCAAGCGAACGCATGGGCGCCCTGTCCGCTCTTTTGTTTTCGCTGATTCCAGTGATGATTCCCAATTCTCACGTTTTAAAGCCGCATCCTTACGCCGCGTTTTGGGTCATTTTGAGCGTCGATTTTGCCGTGAGGGCTTTAGAATCTAATTCAGCGAGCGTTTGGCGTTGGTGCGGGGTCTTTGCCGGGCTTGGCGCAGGGGCCAATTTATCTTTTTTTTATTTTGGGGCGTTGCCTTTGATTGTCTGGCTTTGGCGGGGAAGACCTCAAAAACTTTTTCGCTTGGCTTTGGAAGCTTCCTTCCTTTCTTTTTTAACCTTTGCCTTGACTAATCCGTATCTTTTTATTGACCCTGGATACTATATCTGGGAATTATTAGTCTATCCGCGACACAAAGCTAGTTTTTCGTGGGCCACTGCTGTTTTGTTTTTCTCCGACTATTTTCCCCGCGCTCTTGGCTACGGTCTTGCCGTCGCGGGGGTTTTGGGGCTCATCGTGATGTTTAGGACAGAAAGAAAGAAACGTTTTTTTGCCGCTATTTCCTTGGGTGGACTCTTGTTTCTTTGGACTCTCCTCGCTTTAGTGTGGGGCTTTCTTGGTAGTTCCGCCAGCGTTCGATTTTTCTATCCATTCTTGGGGCTTTTTTCTCTTTTAGCCGCCGAATTTTTTGTTTCCGACCGTATTCCCGAAAATTTCCGATGGTCTTTCTTGACGCTTGTCTTGGCGTGCAACTCTTTAACTTGTTTTGTCTATCTTAAAAATTTAGCTTTAAACGATTCCGTCAATTCTACTCGCGCTCAAGCGTCTTTGTGGATTCAAAAAAATATTAAACCTGGGAGTAGCGTAGGTTTATCCCGTTATCCCCAGCCGTATTCCACTCCGCTTTTTAGGTATGACCAATATGATTTGTTTGTCTTTGAGCATCCTAATTTTTTGAAAAATTTTCCTGAATATGTGGTTTTAGATCAAGAGGGGTATTCCGATCCTCAAACGCATCTGTTTATTAAAAAGAATTATCGTTTGGCGGCGGCTTTTAAACCGTTTTCTCTTGGACCATTTTCGATGGATTCTAATTACTACATCAATACCGCGATAAGAATCTTTACGTTGAAGTCTACTGAAGCCGCCAAACCTCGGCAAGAGAAATCGAGTCGCTGGAAAATTCGCGCTTAAGAGTCGCGTGGGTGGATAAGAAACGCCGTAAGGGCGTTTCCGGCCCAATTGCCGGAGAATTCATGAGGATAACGCTTCCTTTTGTGCGGGTCATAAGCGGTAAGAGTTTTTCAATGACGCTTTCGTCGTACATGAATGGCTGAACCTTGATGCCATTCATTTCGCATTCTAAAGCTCCATATCCATGCAGATAAACCGGTTCTTGCGGCGGTTTTTGCTTAAGACTTGAAAGTAACTTCTGGCCAACCGCATTTGAGTCTGGGCTAAACAGGGGATGGACGTATTCGCCAGAGCAAAAAAGTCCATAGGCTAATCCCAAGGCGATAATTTGGGCTCTAAGTTTTTTCCAACGGAGGGTAGACAGCGCAAGAAAGAAAATGGCTAAAAAAGGAAAGATAACAGCGGCAGGGCGAAGATAAAGTGCAAGGGAGGGTCCGTAAAACATTCGGATGGGGAAAAAATTCATCCAACTCCACCTCAGCGGATGGCTGGAGGAAACCGCATGAGGACCGACTTGAGTTAAGATGGCCATCAAAACGTAATAAGTTGTGATTAATACGCTCAAGGAGAAAATGGAATAGGTTTTCTGTTCCTCCATAATGGCCGCTGCTGTCGCCAGGCAAAAGAAGGGAATGAGCGGAGACCAATATCCCATTGTCCGATCTGGGTTGACAAGCGTAAGAATAAGAATCATATAACTTACGCATATAGAAAGCGGCAGGCCAACCCGGCGCCTTAAATCGCCGGATAAGAGCGCACGGAAAAGTCCCCATAAAAGAAGAGGTCCGACAAAAATAAGGGCCTTGGCCCAGCTTGAAAAATAGAGCCATTCATGACTTTTGAATTTGAGGATTGGAATACTACGAACGACGGCGAGCTTTTGGGCTGAGAGATGATAATGATGAGGTAATAAAAGCGGATAAACTGAAAAAACCAAAAGCCCTAGAATTCCAATAGTCACAATATCTAAAACCGCATGAAGCTTTCGCGAGAGAATCGCATAAAGCGCGGCTCCGGCGGCGAGAGAAAAAGCGGCGTAACTCGTCAGCCACAAACATCCGAAAGCGACTCCACAGAGAATAAGAAAAATGCGGTTTTCCTTGGGGTTTCTTAAGAATCGCAAATAAAAATAAACCATTAAAAGGAGAAAAAAAGCCACAAAAGACCCGTCAAAAAGAAGCTGGGTTGATACCGATATGTTGAGAGGGCTGATAGACAGGAGCCATAGAGACCACAGCGCGCCCTCAAATCCAAGCAACTCTTCCGTTATAAGAGCCGTGAGGATGAATACCCCAACGCTGAACGCGAAAGGGACCCAGCGGAGATGATTCCAGTCAAGGAAAAAGAGTCCAATTCTGAGAAAGAAAAGTCCGAGAATGGGATAACCCGTTTCCGCGGAGTGACCTAAAAATACAGCGTCTCGAATAAGTTGATCCTCATCTCCAAATGGCGGCAGGCGGAGGAGGGAGGCTCTCAGAAGGATGAAAACAAGAAACGGCAAAAGAAAAAACCAATGGGAGTTCTGTCGTATGAGTTTTTTAAAATCAATCACGGGTTCCCTTGGTTGGATCTTTAATATAGTCACCGCGCGAAAAATGTTTTTCCAGCCAAACATAGAGGCAAATGAAAAGATATCGGCTTCCCATTTCCTTAATTTTAAGCTTAGCCTCGCCAGTTCTCCGATTACGCCAGGTAATGGGAACGACGGTCCAGGAATATCCCCGGACGATGGCTTTTAGCGGCAACTCCACCGTCAGATTGAAATGCGGGGATAAAAACGGACGGCAACCATCTATCACCTCGCGGCGATAGGCCTTGAAGGCGTTGGTCGTGTCGTTGAGCTTAAAACCAAATAAAATACGGATGAAGAGATTAGCTAAACGGTTGAGGATGAGTTTTATTTTAGGGTAGTTGACGACGCCTCCGCCTTTGATAAAGCGGCTCCCGAACACGCAGTCATATCCTTCGTTGAGTTTTTGCCAGTAAAGAACGGCGTCTTGAGGGGAATCCGATTCATCGGCCATCATGATAATCACGGCATCTCCTGCGTAATGTTCAAGCCCTATTTGAACGGTTCGCCCGAATCCATGTGGGCCGAGGTTTTGGAATGCTCGGATTTGGGGAAGCTTTCGGCTTAAATTTTGAATGAACTCCCAAGTCCCATCGCGGCTTCCATCGTCAATAACGATTATTTCATGCGCTATTTGGCTTTTTTGAAGTTCCGCACACAGGCTTTCAACGGTCGCCGCAATACAACCTTCCTCGTCTCGCGCTGGGATAACGATGGACAGAAGCTTGAGGGGCGCGTTTTGATTGTCGCTCATTTTTTTCTTTCCCCGGTCTTAGAGAGGCGAACAAATTTTTAACCAATTCGGATTTTTATCGGCGAAACCGGCGATTTCATTTAAAATTTCTTGAAGACCGATTTTTGGTTTCCAGTTCCAGGCTTTTTTTGCGCGGGAAGAATCTAAAACCAGCCAGGGGATATCAAACAAGCGAGTCTTAGTCCCAGGACTGACTTTATGCTTTCCAAATTTATTTTCGCACCATAAGGATAATTGCGCAAGGGACATGCTGTTTTCTAAGCCGCCGGAAATATTGAGGACCTTATGGGCCGAAGATTTTGGAGAATGAATTTGTTTTTCCAAGAGAGCGCCTAAATCGTGGGGATGGAGAGAATCTCTGACCTGATAACCTTTTCCGCCAAATCCGATATAACGAAGCGGACGCTTTTCTCGCCAGGAATGAATCCAGTAGCTAAATATTCCCTGCTCCGCATGGCCGAACTGTCCGGCGCCGGATAAAACTCCGCAGCGATTGATGAAAACCGGAAACCCAAAAACTTCTCCATATTCTAAGGCCAGGGCTTCGGAAGAAAATTTACTCGTTCCATAGAGAGACAAGGGAGGATGAGTGGAAAAATCTTCATTGACGCCTTTGAGGGTCATGCCTTTAAGCCAAGAGGGAGATTCTTTGGGATAAAAGGCCTTGTTTTTAACCTCAACCGCTAAACTCGCCAGCGGTTTAATGGAATAGACGCGGCTGGTGCTCAGTAAAATAAAGCCCGCCCTTTGGGTTTTGCAAAATTCCAGCATATTGAGCGTTCCCTCTAAATTGTGCTCGATGAGCTGGCGGCTAGAAGTTTTTCCGTCAATTCCCGCCAAGACGCTGGGGTTGGCGGCGGCGTCAATGACCCAATCAACC